>NZ_BAAAMB010000005.1:155499-244228 GCF_039528855.1 Brevibacterium sanguinis
ACGAGCCTCACGCGCACAGCGCGAGCGCTCAGTTCACGCGCTCAGTCCAGACGCTCAGCCCTCCGCGGACTGCACGATCGGGATGTCGCGGGTGATCGGCGCCTCGGACACGACGCCGTACCCGGCGAGGGGATCCTCGTCGCTGTCGCTCGAGTCCTGGTACGCCGCGGCCACGCCCTTCGCGGCATCGCCCATCGTGTGGATGCGCAGGGCGTTCGTCGACCCGGGGATGCCGGGAGGCGATCCGGCGACGAGGATCGACTGGTCGCCTTCGCGGGCGGTGCCGTCGGCGAGCAGCACCGCGTCGACCTGCCGGGCCATCTGGTCGGTGTGGCGGACGGTCTTGACGAGGTAGGGCCGCACGCCCCACGTCAGCGCGAGCTGGTGACGGACCTGCGGATCGGGGGTGAAGCCGAGGATCGGCCACCGCGGACGCAGCCGCGACATCCGGCGCACGGAGTCACCGGTCTGCGAGAACGTGCAGAGCAGATCGATGTCGAGCTGCTGAGCGATCTGCACGGCGGCGGCCGTGACGGCGCCGCCCTTCGTGTGCGGGACGGTGCCGAGCGGACGGATCCGATCGAGCCCGTGCTCCTCCGTCGAGGAGATGATCCGGCTCATCGTGCGGATCGCCTCGACCCAGTGGGCACCGACCGAGGTCTCCCCCGAGAGCATGAGCGCATCGGCGCCGTCGAGGACCGCGTTCGCGCAGTCGCTCGCCTCGGCGCGGGTGGGCCGTGAGGCCTCGATCATCGTCTCAAGCATCTGCGTGGCGACGATGACGGGCTTGGCCTGCTGGCGCGCGATCTCCACGGCGCGCTTCTGCACGATCGGCACCTGTTCGAGCGGCAGTTCGACGCCGAGGTCGCCGCGGGCGACCATGATCCCGTCGAAGGCGTCGATGACGGCGTCGAGCTCCTCGACGGCCTGCGGCTTCTCGAGCTTGGCGATGACGGGGGCGCGCACGCCGACCTCGTCCATCACGGCGTGGACGTCGTCGATGTCGGCGGGGCTGCGGACGAAGGAGAGGGCAACCCAGTCGAACCCGAGGCCCAGACCCCATTTGAGGTCGTCGATGTCCTTCTCCGACAGCGCCGGCACGGACACGGGCACACCGGGCAGGTTGATGCCCTTGTGGTTGGAGATCGGACCGCCGATCTCGACCTCGGTGACGACGTCGGTCTCGGTAACCTCGGTGGCCCGCAGGCGCAGGCGGCCGTCGTCGATGAGCAGCGGGTCGCCGACGGACACGTCGTTCGGCAGCGTCTTGAGCGTCGTGCTCACGATCTCCGCGGTGCCGGGCACGTCGCGGCTCGTAATCGTGAAGGTCGCCCCGTCCTCGAGGTACTCCTTGCCGTTGGCGAAGGTGCCGACTCGGATCTTCGGACCCTGGAGGTCGAGGAGGACGGCGACGGCGCGGCCGGTGTCGAGAGCGGCCTGGCGGACCCAGGCGAACTTCTCCTCATGCTCTTCCCGCAGCCCGTGGCTGAGATTGAATCGGGCGACGTCGACGCCCTCATCGACGAGTGTGCGGATGTCTTCGTAGGAATTCTGATTCGGACCCAGTGTTGCGACTATCTTTGCTCGCCTCATGCACTCCACCCTACCTGCACCTCAGGAGTCACATCGACCCTTCTCCGGCAGGAGATCCCTGCCGGAGAGCCGATGCACGCCCTTGTGCGTATTCTCAAATAGTGACACAGATCATTTTACACTGTGAATCCGGTGTCGCGCGGCCGGACCGGTGCCGGAAGCCGCGTCGACCCCGTGAGGTACGTGTCGACCTCGGCGGCGACCGCCCGTCCCTCGGCGATCGCCCAGACGATGAGCGACTGCCCGCGGCCGGCGTCACCGGCGACGTAGACGCCCGGCTGTGACGACGCGTAGCTGTCGTCGCGGACGAACGCTCCGGTGTCGGCGACGTCGAGGCCGAGCGCCTCGGACTCCGGTCCGGAGAACCCGAGCGCGAGCAGGACGAGGTCCGCGTCGAGGACGTGCTCGGTGCCCGGGGTCGGGATCCGCTTCCCGTCGACGAACTGCGTCTCGGAGACCTCGATGCCGGCGACCTCGCCTTCGCCGTTGCCGGCGAAGCCCGTCGTCGACGCCAGGTACTGCCGGGTGCCGCCCTCCTCGTGGGAGGTCTGGACCTCGAAGATCCGCGGCACCGTCGGCCACGGGTCGCGTTCGCTGCGCGAGGCCGGGGGCTTCGCGCCGATCGCGAGCGTCGTCACCGAGGCGGCCTCCTGGCGCAGCGCTGTGCCGAGGCAGTCGGCGCCCGTGTCGCCGCCGCCGATGATGATGACGTTCTTGCCCTTGGCGCTGATCGGCGTGGGATCCCCGCCGGCCTGAGCCTTGTTGCTCGGGACGAGGAAGTCCATCGCGAATTCGACGCCGTCGAGCTCGCGCCCGGCCACCGGCATGTCCCGGGGCACGGTCGCCCCGGTGCAGACGATGACGGCGTCGAAGCGCGACTGGAGCTGCTCGAGGGTGATGTCGACGCCGATCTCGACGTCGGTCTCGAAGCGCGTGCCCTCGGCCCGCATCTGGTGGAGACGCCGATCGATGTGGTGCTTCTCGAGCTTGAAGTCGGGGATGCCGTAGCGCAGCAGCCCGCCGAGGCGGTCGTCGCGTTCGTAGACGACAACGGTGTGCCCGGCGCGGGTGAGCTGCTGGGCCGCGGCGAGTCCGGCCGGACCCGACCCGACGACGGCGACGGTGTGCCCGGTGATGCGGTCGGGGATCTGCGGCTGGATGAGACCGGCGGCGAAGCCCTCGTCGACGATCGTCACCTCGACCTGCTTGATCGTCACGGCCGGCTGGTTGATGCTGAGCACGCACGCGTTCTCACAGGGCGCCGGGCACGCCCGACCGGTGAATTCCGGGAAGTTGTTCGTCGCGTGGAGGAGGTCGACGGCCCGCGGCAGCTCGCCGCGGTACATCGCATCGTTGAACTCCGGGATGAGGTTGCCGAGCGGGCAGCCCTGGTGGCAGAACGGAACGCCGCAGTCCATGCAGCGCGACGCCTGGCGCCGCAGCTGCTCGGGGTCGCCGGCCTCGTAGACCTCGCGGTAGTCGAGCAGGCGGATGGGAACCGGGCGGCGCTGCGGCAGCTCGCGTTCGGTGACGGTGAGGAATCCGTGCGGATCAGCCATTGGTGACCTCCAGAATCTTGCGCCAGGCGGCGTCCGAGTCCGCTGGCGTGCCCTCGGCGGCCATCTCGGACTGGATGTCTCGCACCGCCTGGTAGGCGACGGGAATGATCTTCGTGAAGCGGGAGAGGACGTCCTCGCCGCGGCGCAGGCCGTCGAGCAGCTGGGCGGCCAGCGGCGAGTCCGTCCATTCGACGTGCTCGCCGAGCAGCCGCTCGAGGACCTCCATGTCATCGACGCCGACCCCGGTGAAGCGGAAGACGCCGGCGGCGCGCTCGTCCGGGTTGAGCCGGGCCGGGTTGAAGTCGAGGACGTAGGCGGTGCCGCCGGACATGCCGGCCGCGAAGTTGCGTCCCGTGCCGCCGAGGATGACGGCGACCCCACCGGTCATGTACTCCAGGCCGTGGTCGCCGATGCCCTCGACGACCGCCTCGGCGCCGGAGTTGCGCACCATGAAGCGCTCCCCCACCTGACCGGAGATGAAGAGCTTGCCGCTGGTCGCGCCGTAGCCGATGACGTTGCCGGCGATGACGTTGTGCTCGGGGCGGGTCGGGTTCTCCGGGGCCGGGTGGACGGCCACGGTGCCCCCGGACAGTCCCTTGCCGACGTAGTCGTTGGCGTCGCCGGTGAGGTCGATGCTCACCCCGACCGGCAGGTACGCGCCGAGCGACTGCCCGGCGGTGCCGTGGAGTTCGAGGCGGATCGTGTCCTCGGGCAGGCCGCGGTCGGCGTAGGCCCGGGTGACGTGATGGCCGAGCAGGGTGCCGACGCTGCGGTCGGTGTTGACGACCGTCGAGGAGATCGTCACCGGCGACTTCGTCTCGATCGCCTCCCGAACCTGGTCGAGCAGCTGCGGGTCGAGCTCCCCGTGGAAGTCGCGGAACACCTGACCGGCGCATTTGCGGGCCACCGAGGTGTCCCCGGAGAGGTTGCCCGGGACCGTGAGGATCGTCGAGAGGTCGAGGTCGAGACCGGACTCCCGGGCCCGGTCCTCGTCGACGCGCAGGCGCTCGACGGCGCCGATCGCCTCGTCGAGGGTGCGGAAGCCCAGCTGCGCGAGGTACCCGCGGACCTCCTCGGCGATGAACGTGAAGAAGTTGACGACATGGTCGGCCTGGCCCGTGTAGCGCGAGCGCAGCAGCGGGTTCTGCGTGGCCACGCCCACCGGGCACGTGTCCTTGTGGCACACGCGCATCATGATGCAGCCGGAGACGACGAGCGCGGTCGTCGCGAACCCGAACTCCTCGGCCCCGAGGAGGGCGGCGATGATGACGTCGCGGCCGGTCTTGAGCTGACCGTCGACCTGGACGCTCACCTTCTCCCGCAGGCCGTTGAGGATGAGCGTCTGCTGCGCCTCGGCGAGTCCGAGCTCCCACGGGGTGCCCGCGTGCTTGAGCGAGTTGAGCGGGCTCGCGCCCGTGCCACCGTCGTGACCGGAGATGAGGACGACGTCGGCTCCGGCCTTCGCGACTCCCGCCGCGACCGTGCCGACCCCGACCGCGGAGACGAGCTTGACGTGGACCCGGGCCCGGGCATTGGCCCGGCCGAGGTCGTAGATGAGCTGCGCGAGGTCCTCGATCGAGTAGATGTCGTGGTGCGGCGGCGGGGAGATGAGCCCGACGCCGGGGGTCGCATGCCGGGTCTTCGCGATCCACGGGTAGACCTTCTCCCCGGGCAGCTGACCGCCCTCCCCGGGCTTGGCGCCCTGCGCCATCTTGATCTGCAGGTCGTCGGCCTCGGTGAGGTAGTGGCTGGTCACCCCGAAGCGGCCCGAGGCGATCTGCTTGATCGCCGACCGGCGCTCGGGGTCGAGGAGCCGGTCGACGTCCTCGCCGCCCTCCCCCGTGTTCGACTTCCCGCCGATCCGGTTCATCGCGATCGCGAGCGTCTCGTGGGCCTCCTTCGAGATCGACCCGTAGCTCATCGCGCCGGTGGAGAAGCGCTTCATGATCGCCTCGGCGGGTTCGACCTCGGCGATGTCGATGGGGCCCTCGGCCCCGGGCACGAGGTCGAGGAGGCCGCGCAGGGTCATCAGCTCACGCGACTGGTCGTCGACGGCGCGCGTGTACTCCTGGAAGATGTCGTAGCGCTTCGACGCCGTCGAGTGCTGGAGCTTGAAGATCGTCTCCGGGTTGAACAGGTGGCCCGGCCCCTCCCGGCGCCACTGGTACTCCCCGCCGACCTTGAGGGGCCGATGAGAGGGGCGCGGATGGTCGTCGCGGTGGGCATCGGCGTGGCGCGCGGTGTTCTCCGCGGCGATCTCGCGCATCCCCTTGCCGCCGAGCTGGTGCGGTGTCGACGTGAAGTGCCGGTCGATGAGGTCATCGGAGAGACCGACGGCCTCGAACGTCTGCGCCCCGTGGTAGGACTGCACGGTCGAGATGCCCATCTTCGACATGATCTTGAGCAGGCCCTTGTTGAGCGCGCCGAGGACGTTGGCCACGGCCGCGGATTCGCTCACCCCGGTCACCCGGTCGGAGCGGACGAGGGCTTCGGCGGTCTCCATGAGCAGGTAGGGGTTGACCGCCGAGGCGCCGAAGGACACGAGCGTCGCGGCATGGTGGACCTCGCGGACGTCCCCGGCCTCGACGACGATGCTCACCCGCGTCCGGGACCTCTCCCGCACGAGGTGGTGATGGAGCGCCGAGGTGAGCAGCAGCGACGGGATCGGCGCGAGGTCGGCCGTGGAGTCGCGGTCGGAGAGGATGATGAACACCGCGCCGGCGTCGACGGCGGCGCTCGCCTCGGCGCACAGTGCCTCGATCCGCGCCTCCATCGCGTCGGGTCCGGCGTTGACCGAGTAGAGACCCGAGAGCGTGACGGTGGGACGCGGATTGTCGACGCCGAGGTGGTGGCCCTTGACGTGGCCGATCGCCGCGAGCTCGTCGTTGTCGATGACCGGGCGCGAGAGCATGATGTGCGCGGAGTCGGGGCGGCTGTGCTCGAGGAGGTTGCCCTCCCGACCGAGTCCCGCGGCCATGCTCGTGACGATGTGCTCGCGGATGGAGTCGAGCGGCGGGTTCGTCACCTGCGCGAAGTTCTGGTGGAAGTAGTCGAAGAGCAGCCGCGGGCGCGTCGAGAGGCCCGCGATCGCGGTGTCGGTGCCCATCGCCCCGAGCGGTTCGGCCCCGGTCTCGGCCATCGGGGTGATCAGCAGCCGCAGCTCCTCCTCGGTGTAGCCGAAGGTCCGCTGGCGCCGGCGCACCGAGGCCTGCGGGTGGAGGACGTGGACGCGGGTGGGCAGGTCCTCGAGGCGCTTCGAGGAGTCGGCGACCCACTCGGCGTAGGGGTGCTGGGTGGCGAGCTGGTTCTTGATCTCCGTGTCGGAGATGATCCGCTCGGACTCCGTGTCGACGAGGAACATGCGGCCGGGGGTGAGCCGGCCGCGGCCGACGATGTCGGCCTCGGGCAGGTCGACGACGCCGATCTCACTGGCGAGGACGACGGTGTCGGAGGTCATGACGTAGCGGGCCGGTCGCAGACCGTTGCGGTCGAGCACGGCACCGGCGAGCTTGCCGTCGGTGAAGCCGACGCACGCGGGACCGTCCCACGGCTCCATGAGCAGCGAGTGGTACTCGTAGAAGGCCTTGCGCGACTCCCCCATGCCCGGGTTGTTCTCCCAGGCCTCGGGGATCATCATGAGCATCGCCTGCGGCAGGGACCGCCCCGAGGCGACCATGAGCTCGAGGACGGCGTTGAAGGACGCGGAGTCCGAGGCGCCCGGGGGCACGATCGGGAAGAGGCGCTCGAGGCTCGAGTCGGTCTCGGGCACCGGGGAGGCCAGCAGGTCGGAGGCGAGGTGCGCCTCCCGGGCCCGCATCCAGTTGCGGTTGCCGCGCACGGTGTTGATCTCCCCGTTGTGGGCGATCGTGCCGAACGGCTGGGCGAGCTGCCACGACGGGAACGTGTTCGTCGAGAACCGCGAGTGGACGAGCGCGATGCGCGAGGTCACCCGGTCGTCGTTGAGCTCCGTGTAGTACGGGGCGAGCTGGCCGGTCGCGAGCATGCCCTTGTACGTGATCGTCGCCGGCGACAGCGACGGGAAGTAGATGCCCTCCCGGTCGAGGCGCTTGCGCACGATGTAGGACCGGCGGCGCAGGTCGTCGGCGTCCCGGGCCGGGTAGCGGGCGTCGAACCCGAAGAAGACGTGGCGCATGTGCGGCTGCGTCGAGCGCGCGATCTCCCCGAGCACGCTCTCGTCGCGGGGGACGTCGCGGATGGCGAGGACGCTCAGGCCCTCTTCGGCGGCGATCCGGCGGACGAGCGCCTCCTCGTCGGCGAGCGGCTCCTCCCCGGCGGTCGGGAACTCCCCGGCGGGGATCGGCGACTCGGTCGAGGTCAGGCCGGTGAGGTCGGTGCGGTAGTCCTGGGAGAAGAATCCGATGCCCACGGCGTACTCGCCGGGCGCGGGCAGGTCGATGTCCTGCTCTTCACGGACCACCTCGGCGAAGTAGTCGTGCGGGATCTGCAGGGTGAGGCCGGCGCCGTCGCCGGTGCCCTCGTCGGAGCCGATGCCGCCGCGGTGCTCGAGCTTGCGCAACGCCCTCAGCGCCTGTTCGACGACCTCGTGGTCGGCGGCGCCGCGGTAGCGGACGATGAGAGCGAGACCGCACGCATCGTGTTCGAGCGCGGGGTCGTAGAGTCCGGTGCGCTGCGGCGGGAGTTGTGGGGTCGATGAGGTTTCACGGGACATCGGCTGCCTTCACGGGGTCTAGTCATTCTCCAGCAGACGACGCTGTCTCGAACTGGCTTCGGCATGCCCTGGGGAGATCGTCCTGCGGGCACAGGTGTGACGTGGTTCTCACGGTCGGATTACCAACTTACACCCCGTGAGGGCTCAACGTGAAAACGAGAAAGGACCGAAAGGTGAACCTCAACGTCTCAATTGCCGGACTTTTCGTCCTCTCCTCCGCGGTTCCGCGACCGCACATCGGGGATGATCGAGATCGCCGAGGTGACCGCTCCGAAGAACCCGAACCCGGGCTTCTCGTCGTCCCTGCCCCGCGGCTTCCGCCGCGCACCGGCCCGGTCGGCCGCCGTGTCATCGGCGGTCGCGGTGTCCTGCGCGGGAGCCTGGCCTTGCGCGGCTGAGCGGGTCGACGCGGCGCCTCCGCCGCCGGGCGTGCCGTCGTGGTCGGCCCCGTCGTCCTCGTGTCGGCCGTGCTTGGCCAGGGCGCGGGCGCCGGGCACGTAGATCGTCGACTCGGGCTCCTTGTGGCGTGAGCGGGAGACGAGGAACCAGATGAGTCCGACGGCGAAGACGAGGATCGATGTCCAGATGTTGAGCCGCAGGCCGAGGACGAGTTCGGCGTCGTCGATGCGCAGCGCCTCGATCCACACGCGTCCGAGCGTGTAGTAGCAGATGTAGAGCGCGAAGACCTGGCCGTGGCCGAGGCGGAATTTCCGCGCGGCGACGATGAGGATGAGGCAGCCGGCGAGGTTCCACAGGGATTCGTAGAGGAACGTCGGCTGGAAGAGCGTGTCGGCCGGCAGCGCGGGATCCGGCCAGTTCGGGTTGAGCTGCCCGTCGATGAACTTGTCGATGCGCAGACCCCACGGCAGGGTCGTCGGGGCGCCGAAGAGCTCCTGGTTGAACCAGTTGCCCCACCGGCCGACGGCCTGGGCGAGGATGAGCCCGGGGGCGGCGGCGTCGAGGAACGGGAGGATCCGGATCCCCTGATAGCGGGCGACGAGCCACGCCGCGAGCATGCCGAGCGCCACGGCGCCCCAGATGCCGAGGCCGCCGTTCCAGATCTTGAACGCATCGAGCGGGTTGCCGTTGGGCCCGAAGTACGGGTCAGGGGTGGAGAAGACGTGGTAGAGGCGTCCGCCGATGATGCCCGCGGGCACGGCGATGATCGCGATGTTCCACAGGTCGTCCTCGTGTCCGCCCATCGCCCGCCAGCGCCGCGAGGTCAGCCACAGGGCGAGCAGGATGCCGGCGAGGATGCACAGCGCGTACGCGTGGATCGTCAGCGGCCCGATGGAGAATCCGCTCCACGTGGGAGACGGAATCGCAGCGGTGATGTCGACGGGGCTCATGCACAGCCTTCCCTGAGTTGCGCGGCGAGATCGGACAGGGCGGCCACGCCGCCGTCGTCGAGGCTGCGGACGAGAGCGGAGCCGACGATGACGCCGTCGGCGTAGGCGGCGACCTCGGCGGCCTGGTCCCGGGTCGAGACGCCGAGGCCGACGCACGCGTGCGGGGCGCCTGCCTCGCGGAGGCGGGAGACGAGGTCGCGGGCATGGTCGTCGACGGACGTGCGCACCCCGGTCACCCCCATCGTCGAGGCCGCGTAGACGAAGCCGCGGCTGGCGGAGACGATGCGGCTGATGCGCTCGGGGGTCGAGGACGGAGCGGCGAGGAAGATGCGGTCGAGGTCGTACTCGTCGGAGGCGGCCAGCCAGTCGGCGGCTTCGTCGGGGATGAGGTCGGGGGTGATGATCCCGGCCCCGCCGGCGGCGTCGAGGTCGCGGGCGAACGCGTCGACGCCGTACTGGAGGACGAGGTTCCAGTAGCTCATGACCACCGGCGTCCCGCCCGCCTCGGCGACGGCGCTGACGGCCGCGAAGACGTCCTTCGTGCGCACCCCGCCGGCCAGGGCCTGCTCGGCGGCGCGCTGGATGACCGGCCCGTCCATGCCCGGGTCGGAGTACGGGAGGCCGACCTCGACGATGTCGACGCCGGAGTCGACGAGGGCGGTCATCGCCTCGATCGACCCTGCGACGGTGGGGAACCCGACGGGCAGGTAGCCGATGAGGGCGGCGCTGCGTCCGGAGTCCGCGATCGCGTCGAGCGTCGCCCCGGTGCGGGGACCTGCCTGCGTCTCTGTCGTGCCTGTCATACCTGCACGGCTCCTTCGTCGAAGTAGTCGAACCACGTGGCGGCCGTGGTCATGTCCTTGTCGCCGCGGCCCGAGAGGTTGACGAGGAGGACCGCGTCGGGGCCGAGCTGTCGGCCGACCCGCATCGCCCCGGCCAGCGCATGGGCGGATTCGATCGCGGGGATGATGCCCTCGGTGCGGGCGAGCAGCTGCAGGGCCTCCATCGCCTCGTCGTCGACGACGGGTTCGTAGGTGACGCGGCCGGCATCGTGGAGGTACGAGTGCTCGGGTCCCACCGACGGGTAGTCGAGACCTGCCGAGACCGAGTGCGAGGGCCGTGTCTGGCCGTCCTCGTCCTGGAGGATGTAGGTCGCCGACCCGTGGAGGACGCCGGGGCGACCCCCGGAGAAGCGGGCGGCGTGCCGTCCGGAGTCGATGCCCTCTCCCCCGGCCTCGAAGCCGTAGATGCGGACCTCGGGGTCGTCGAGGAACGCCGCGAAGATGCCCATCGCGTTCGATCCGCCGCCGACACAGGCGAGCACGGCGTCGGGCAGGCCGCCGGTGGCCTCGCGCAGCTGGTCGCGGGCTTCGTCGCCGATGACGCGCTGGAACGCGCGGACCATCGCGGGGAACGGGTGGGGACCGGCGACGGTGCCGATGACGTAGTGCGTGCTGCCGACGTTGGCGACCCAGTCGCGCATCGCCTCGTTCATCGCGTCCTTGAGGGTGCGGGTGCCGTTCGTCACGGCGTTGACCTTCGCCCCGAGCAGCCGCATCCGGGCGACGTTGAGCGCCTGGCGCTGCGTGTCCTCCTCGCCCATGTAGACCTCGCACTCCATGTCGAGGAGGGCCGCGGCGGTCGCCGTGGCGACCCCGTGCTGGCCGGCGCCGGTCTCGGCGATGAGCCGGGTCTTGCCCATCCGCTTGGCGAGCAGAGCCTGACCGAGGGCGTTGTTGATCTTGTGGCTGCCCGTGTGGTTGAGATCCTCCCGTTTGAGGAACACGCGGGCCCCGCCGCAGTGGGCGGAGAACCGCTTGGCCTCGGTGAGCAGGCTCGGGCGCCCGATGTAGGACACCTGCAGCTCGTGCAGCTCGGCCCCGAACTCCGGATCGACCTGGGACTTGCGCCAGGTCTCCTCGATCTCATCGAGGGCCGGGATGAGGGCTTCGGGAATGAACCTGCCGCCGAACGCACCGAAATACGGTCCGGTCTCCTGGCTGGTCTCGGTCATGGTGCGTCCTTTGCGGGTCGTGGTGCGTCCGGCACCGAGGCGGCCGGGGCCGTCTCGGGCGCCGTGCGGGTCAGCGGCTGGGGTGGGGCGTCCGGGGTGTCCGGGCGGCCCGACCGGCGGCGGTGAAGGCGGCGACGGCCGCGGCGGGATCGCCGTCGCGGACGAGGGCTTCGCCGACGAGGGCGACGTCGGCGCCGTCGCGCGCGTAGTCCTCGATGTCGGTTACCGAGGCGACCCCCGACTCGGCGACGAGCGTGGCCTCGGCCGGGGCGAGGGCCGCCAGCGGTGCGAATCGTCCCGTGTCGACGCTGAGGTCCTTGAGGTTGCGGGTGTTGACGCCGATGAGGCGGGCGCCGATGTCGATCGCGGTGGCGAGTTCGGCTTCGCTGTGGGTCTCGACGAGCGCGGTCATCCCGAGGGAGGCGGCGAGGTCGTGGAACTCCCGCAGCTGGGCGGGGCTGAGCGCGGCGACGATGAGGAGGACGAGGTCGGCGCCGTGGGCGCGGGCCTCGTGGAACTGGTACTCGTCGACCATGAAGTCCTTGCGGAGGACGGGCAGGTCGACGGCCGCGCGAACCGCGTCGAGGTCGGCGAGGCTGCCGGAGAAGCGCCGGCCCTCGGTGAGCACGCTGATCGCCCGGGCGCCGCCGGCGGCGTAGAGGCCGGCGAGTGTCCCCGGATCGGGGATCGTCGCGAGATCTCCGCGGGAGGGCGAGCGGCGCTTGACCTCGGCGATGACCCCGAAGTCGGCGCTGAGGTCGAAGGGGCGGACGGCCGGTGCGGCCGCTGTCGCGTCGCGGACGGCCGTCAGCGGGACCTCGCGCCGACGGGCGGCGAGGTCCTCGGTCACCCCGGTGACGATGTCGTCGAGGACGGTCATGTGCGCTTCGGCTTGTTTCCCAGTCCGACGGCGCGCAGGATGATGCCGACGATGAGGCCGAGAACGGTGACGCCGCCGCCGATGTAGGTGATCATCGGGGCATGGATCGTGAAGCCCACGCAGCCGATCGAGAGTCCGATGAGCATGATGATGACGCCGGTCCACCCGGCGACGGAGTTGCCGTGACCGGGATCGGCGATCGCAGCGTAGTCGATCGTGGACTTATCGAGATCGGCGGCACCCGAGCGGGCGACTGATTGCGACATGGTGCTCCTTATGCTGACGTGCACGTGATGGGTCTATTGTGTCATGTCCGAGGTGGTGAGTTCGCATCGACGCGACCTGCAGGACAGGGTCGGGGCAGGATCGTCATGTCCGGAATGCTGATTCCGCATCGACGCGAGAGGCGAGACGTGGCAGACGCCACACGCGCACTCAGGAACTCCGGCTGCTTGTCGGACCGTCGTCGTTGCGCGGGGACTCGTCCTCCGCCGCCTGCGCGTCTGAGGGCTGTGCATCCGCGGACTGCGCGTCCGCGGATTCCGCCGCCGCCTCGGCGCCGGCCTCCTCGCGTCCGGTCTCCACTTCGTCGCCGCGGGAGAGCGCATCCCACGTCGCGGCCGAGTCGAATTCGCCGCCGGCGCCTTCGGCGCTGCGGGCGTACCGATTCGACCCCGTCCAGGTCCGCGAGGCGTAGGCGACCCAGCCGATGACGATGACGCCGACGACGGCGGCGAGCAGCGCGACGATCGGCCATGAGGTCGCCCCCGGGGCACCGATCGCGGTGATCGCGCTGACCCCGTAGCCGAGTGCCGCGAGCTCCGCGAGACCGAAGATGACGAAGCGGCCGATGCGGCCGAACATCGCCGAGAGCAGCCCGCACACAGCGATGATCGCCACGCACGCGGTGGCCACGGGCGAGGCCTGCGTCGTCTCGGCCTGGCCGGGCATCGCGACTCCCGCGGGACCGAGAGTCTCGCTGCTCGCCCCCGCCTGCCACGTGGCCAGGGTGATCGCCCACATGCCGGCGGCGACGACGAGGACGAGGAGGACTCCGCGGGATTTGGTCATCGTGCTCCTTCCGTCAGGCGCTGGACCCGACCGGCTGCTGCGGCGGCTGCGAGCACCGCGGCCGCCTTGTTCTCGGACTCACGATACTCCGTCTCCGGCTGGGAGTCGGCGACGATCCCGCCGCCGGCGAAGACGCTCATCACCCCGCGGGCGAGCACCCCGGTGCGGATGGCGATCGCGAGATCGAGGTCACCGGTGAAGGAGAGGTAGCCGACGACTCCCCCGTAGAGTCCGCGCCCGACGACCTCGAGCTCGTCGATGATCTGCAGGGCACGCGGCTTCGGGGCCCCGGAGAGGGTGCCGGCGGGAAAGGTCGCCCGCAGCACGTCGATGCCGTCGTGGCCGTCGGCGACCTCGCCGCGCACGGTCGAGGAGATGTGCATGATGTGGCTGAAGCGCTCGATGTCCATGAAGGTGCTGACATCGACCGTGCCCGCGGTGCAGACCTTCGCGAGGTCGTTGCGGGCGAGGTCGACGAGCATGAGATGCTCGGCGCGCTCCTTCTCATCGCGGAGCAGCTCCCTCGCGAGCCGGTCGTCGTCCTCCGGGGTCGCCCCGCGGGGACGGGACCCGGCGATGGGGTGGGTGACGACGGTGCCGGAGCGGACCGTGACGAGGGCCTCGGGCGAGGAGCCGATGATGCTCACCGGCTGCCCGTCTGCGTCGTGGAGGCCCAGCAGGTACATGAACGGCGAAGGGTTCGAGTGCCGGAGCATGCGGTAGACCATGAGCGGGTCGGCGTCGCAGTCGGTGTCGAAGCGCTGGCCGAGGACGACCTGGAAGATCTCCCCGTCGACGATGTCCTGCTTCGCGCGCTCGACTCCGGACAGGTAGTCCGCCCGCGGTGTGCGGGTGCGCACCTGCGGTGTCGTGGCCACCGGGACGACCGCCTCGGCGGGAGCAGGACGGGAGAGCCGGGCGAGCATCGTCTCGATCCGCGCCACTCCGGCCGCGTACGCCTCGTCGATGCCGGTGTCGGCCCCGTTGACGTTGACGACGTTGGCGACGAGGGTGAGCGTGCCCGAATAGTGGTCGTAGACGGCGATGTCGCCGGGGATCATCAGCTGCACGGTCGGCAGGCGATGCTCGTCGGGATTGGCGGTGCCGAGCTTCTCGAACTCCCGGATGATGTCCCACCCGAAGTACCCGACGAGGCTCGAGACCATGGGCGGCAGATCGCTCGTGTCGATCTTGAGCAGCTCGAGCGTCGCCGAGACCGCGTCGAGGACGCTGCCGGTCTCGGGCACCCCGACCGGCGGCGTGCCCGTCCAGGTGAAGCCCTCGGGGGTGGTGACGAGCGTCGCCACAGGGGCGGAGCCGATGAACGAATAGCGCGCCCAGGCCCCGGCCTCGGCGGATTCGAAGAGGAACGACCCGGGACCGCCGTCGGTGAGCTTCCGGTAGAGGCTCAGGGGCGTGTCGGTGTCGGCGAGGACCTCGGTGTGGACGGGCACGAGCCGGTGGTCGGCGCCGGCGGCGCGGAACTCGGCGAGGCTCGGGCGGATGGTCAGCGGTTCAGTCGCGTGCGTCGTCACTGATCGTCCTTCCGGTGAAGCAGGTCGCGGTCAGAGTGTGGCAGGCCGGTCCCGTCTGGTCGACGGTCATGAGGAGGGCGTCGGCGTCGCAGTCGAGGGCGAGCGAGCGCAGCGCCTGGGTGTGGCCCGACGTCTCCCCCTTGACCCAGTGCTCCTGCCGGGACCGCGACCAGTAGACGGCGCGGCGTTCGGCCAGTGTCCTCTCGACGGCGGTGCGGTCCATCCACGCGAGCATGAGGACCTCGCGCGTCGTCGCCTCCTGGACGACGACGGGGATGAGCCCGCCGGGCCCGAAGCTGATGATCTCGCGCCAGTTCTCCGGCGTCGCATCGATCTGCTGCTGACTCATCGGACATCGAACCCTTCTGCGCGCAGTGCGTCCTTGACCTCGGCGATGGTGAGCGTCCCGAAGTGGAAGACGCTCGCGGCGAGCAGGGCATCGGCCCCGGCCCGCACGGCGGGGGCGAAGTGCTCGACCTTCCCGGCGCCGCCGGAGGCGATGAGCGGGACGCCCACAGCCTGACGGGCGGCGGCGATGAGTTCGAGGTCGAAGCCCTCACGGGTGCCGTCGGCGTCGATCGAGTTGAGCAGGATCTCGCCCACCCCGCGGTCGGCGGCCTCGCGGATCCAGTCGATCGCGCAGCGGCCCGTGCCCTCACGTCCGCCGCGCACGGTGACCTCGAAGCCCGACGGTGTCGTCGTCTCCCGGGTGCGCCGGGCGTCGAGGGAGAGGACGAGCACCTGGTTGCCGAAGTGCCGGGAGATGTCGCTGATGAGCTGCGGATCGACCACCGCCGAGGTGTTGACGGAGATCTTGTCCGCGCCGTCGCGCAGGAGCCGGTCGACGTCGTCGACGCTGCGCACTCCCCCGCCGACGGTGAGCGGGATGAACACCTGCTCGGCGCTGGCCCGGACGACATCGTGGACGGTCTCCCGGTCGCCGCTGCTCGCGGTGACGTCGAGGAACGTCAGCTCGTCGGCCCCGGACTCGCCGTAGACACGTGCGAGTTCGACCGGGTCTCCGGCATCCCGGAGGTCGGCGAAGCGCACGCCCTTGACGACGCGTCCCTCATCGACGTCGAGGCACGGGATGACTCTCACGGCAACCATGGTTCTCTTCTCTCTTCTCTAGATCCCGAGCGTGCGGTAGCGCTCCATGCGGCGGGCCAGCCGGCGCTCTGACTGCGCCCGCATGAGCTCGATGAGCTCGAACTCGAGGGTCTGTCCGACCCGGGCGACGAAGTCGAGGGGTTCGTCGCTGGCATCGGGATGTTCGGCGATGATCCGGTCGACGACTCCCGTGGCGAGCAGCTGGGGAGCGTGGACGCCCTGGCTCTGCGCCATCTGCGGGGCGAAGTCGGTCGTCCGGTGGACGATCGCCGAGGCGCCCTCGGGCGGCAGCGGCGACAGCCAGCCGTTCTCGGCGCTGAGCACGCGGTCGGCGGGGATGAGCGCGAGCGCCCCGCCGCCGGAGCCCTCCCCGAGGATGAGGGAGACGGTGGGGGCGTCGAGGTTCGCGAGCTCGGCGAGCGAGCGCGCGATCTCTCCGGCCATCCCGCCCTCCTCGGCGGATTGGGACAGGGCGGCGCCGGGGGTGTCGATGACGGTGACGAGCGGCAGGTCGAGCTCTCTGGCCAGGCGCATGCCGCGGCGGGCCTCCCGCAGCGCGGCCGGACCGAGCGGTGCCCGCGAGTCCTGCCGGAAGCGGTCCTGGCCGAGGACGATGCACGGGGCGGAGCCGAACTTCGCGAGCGCGAGCAGCAGCCCGGGATCCTTCTCCCCCTCCCCGGTGCCGTTGAGCGGGAGCACCGTGTTCGCCGCGGTGCGCAGGAGATCGCGGACGCCCGGGCGTTCGGGACGGCGGGACCGGGTGATCGCCGCCCACGCATCCGACTCGGGGTCGATCGTGCCCGGGCGGGTGTCCGGGTCGGGCACGCGCGGAGGCACCTCCTTGGCGCCCATGAGGACGTCGAGGACCCGGGAGACCGTCGTCTGGATCCGCTCGGGACCGATGACGGCGTCGATGATCCCGTGCTTGTGGAGGTTCTCCCCGGTCTGCACACCCTCGGGGAACGACTCGCCGTAGAGGGCTTCGAAGACGCGGGGGCCGAGGAAGCCGATGAGGGATCCGGGTTCGGCGACGGTGACGTGGCCCATCGAGCCCCACGAGGCGAACACGCCGCCGGTCGTGGGATGCCGAAGGTAGACGAGGTAGGGCAGACCGGCCCGACGGTGGGCGACGACGGCGTTGGTGATCTTCACCATCGAGAGGAACGCGACGGTGCCCTCCTGCATCCGGGTGCCCCCGGAGGCGGGACCGGCGAGCAGCGGCAGGCCCTCGAGCGTGGCCCGCTCGATCGCGTCGACGAGCCGCTGGGCGGCGGCGACGCCGATCGATCCGGCGAGGAACCGGAACTCTCCGGCGACGACGGCGACCCGGCGGCCGCCGATCGTGCCCTCCCCGGTGATGATCGCCTCGTCGACCCCGGACTTCTCACGGGCCGCGGCGAGTTCGGCGGCATAGTCCTCGGAGATGCCTCCGGCGGGGGTGATGGGGGCCTCGTCCCAGGAGACGAAGGACCCCTCATCGACGACGATGTCGACGAGTTCGTGCGCGTTCAGCCTCGCCATCGTCTCAGTCCCCGCCCTCGGGCGCCGACTCGCCGGTGAGCCACGCCGCGATCGCCTCGGCGTCCTCATCGAGCAGCGGCGGGGCCTCGTGCGTCCTCTTCGTCGTCTCGACCTCCCCGTCGGCTCCCGTGTCGAAGAACCGCAGCGGGGGTCCGGGCAGGTCGATGTCGCCGAGCACGGGGTGGTCGACGGAGACCTTGAGCCCCTGGCTCAGCGCCTGCTCCCAGTCGTAGACCTCGGCGAGGGTGCGCACCGTGCCGGCGGGGATGCCCGCGGCGCTGAGCTTCTCGAG
The DNA here is from genome assembly GCF_039528855.1 of Brevibacterium sanguinis. NCBI lineage: Bacteria > Bacillati > Actinomycetota > Actinomycetes > Micrococcales > Brevibacteriaceae > Brevibacterium > Brevibacterium sanguinis. The sequence continues at coordinate 173,114 of NZ_BAAAMB010000005.1, forward strand.
CAGCTGCGCGGACGTGAAGTCGGCGAAGCGGGATTCGATGAGGGCGATGACGGCCGGGCGGTTGGCCACGCGCTCGGCGTTGTCGGCCATGCCCGGGGTGGCCGGGTCGATGTCGAAGGCCGCGGCGAACTTCTGCCAGAGGCTCTCGTTGCCCACGGAGATCTGCACGGCCCCGTCCTGGGAGGCGAAGAGGCCGTACGGGGACAGGGACGGGTGGTGGTTGCCGCCGGGCTGCGGGTTCTCCCCGGCCACGGTGGCCCGGGTTCCCTGGAACGCGTGGACGCCGACCATGCCGGCGATGAGCGAGGTGCGCACGATCTTCCCGCGCCCGGTGCGCTCGCGCTCGAGCAGGGCGGCGAGCACCCCGTAGGAGCCGTAGATGCCGGCGAGCAGGTCGGCGATCGGCACGCCCACCCGCTGCATGTCCTCAGGCCCGGACCCGGTCAGGGACATCAGTCCCGCTTCGCCCTGGGCGATCTGGTCGTAGCCGGCGCGGGCGGCCTCCGGCCCGTCGTGGCCGAAGCCGGTGATCGAGAGGATGACGAGGCGCGGGTTGATCTCCAGGCACGTGGCCGGGGAGAACCCGAGGCGGTCGAGGACGCCGGTGCGGAAGTTCTCGATGAGGACGTCGGCGCGGGCGATGAGCGCCCGCAGCGTGTCCTTGCCGGTCTCGGATTTGAGGTCGAGGGCGATCGACTCCTTGTTCCGGTTCGCGGAGAGGAAGTACGTCGCCTGCGGATCGTCGGCGGGACCGACGAAGGGCGGACCCCACGAGCGGGAGTCGTCGCCGCGGCCGGGGTTCTCGACCTTGATGACCCGGGCGCCGAGGTCGCCGAACATCATTCCCGCGTGCGGACCCGCGAGGGCGCGGGAGAGATCGATGACGGTGTACCCGCTCAGCGGCCCCTCACCTGTGGCCGGTGCGTCGTCGAACATGCCTAGTCCTCCTCATATGTGGTCCATGTGGTCACGAGCTTACGCAGTCGGGCGACCTCGTCGTAGGCGCGGGGGCCGTCGGCGTGCTGGACGGCCATGACCGCGCACGTCGAACCGTCGGCGAGGTCGAGGATCGCCCACGGGTCGTCGCCGTACGTCGAGAACGTCACCCCGAGGATCTGCCCCCAGCCGAACCGGCGGGTGCGCACGATGTTGCGCACCGTCAGCCCCGCCTCGTCGGGGCGGGCCTCGATGCTGCCGACCCGCAGGAGGGCGGCTGCGAAGAGGACGCCGAGGAGGTTCATCCACACGACGTCGAACCACGTCCACGGCCGCCAGTCGACGACGAGGAGGGCGACGGAGAGCACCGCGAAGCCGACGAAGACGACGGCCGCGCCGACGAAGCCGAGCACGCGGACCCGCCGGGGCCGGAAGACGGCGAACTCAGATGCGGCAGGCGCCAATGTTCGTCACCAGGATCGCGCGCGCACCGACCGCGTAGAGGCGGTCCATGACGTTGTTCACGGACTTCGCCTCGACCATGACCCGCACGGCCACCCAGCCGGTCTCCTGCAGCGGGGAGACCGTCGGCGATTCGAGTCCCGGGGTCAGGCTGATCGCCTCGGGCACGAGGCGCTCTTCGATGTTGTAGTCGACGAGCACGTACTGGCGGGCGACCATGACGGATTCGAGGCGGCGCTTGAGCACCTCGATCGAGGCGTCGGCGCCGTCGCGCTGGACGAGGACGGCTTCGGACTCGAGCATCGGCTCCCCGAAGGTCTCGAGGCCCGCCGCCCGCAGGGTGCTGCCGGTCTCGACGACGTCGGCGACGGCATCGGCGACGCCGAGCTGGATCGAGACCTCGATGGCGCCGTCGAGCTGGACGGTCTCGGCCGTGATGCCCCGGGCGTCGAGGTCGGTCTGGACGAGATGCGGGAAGCTCGTGGCGATCCGCTTGCCGGCGAGTTCGTCGACGCTGTCGTAGCGGCCGCGCTCCCCGGCGTAGAAGAAGCGGGAGTTCCCGAAGCCGAGGCCGATGACCTCCTGGGCCTTCGCCTGGGATTCGAGGAGGAGGTCGCGACCGGTGATCCCGGCGTCGAGGATGCCGGAGCCGACGTAGACGGCGATGTCGCGGGGGCGCAGGTAGAAGAACTCGACCCCGTTCGTCTCGTCCCGGTGGACGAGGGTCTTCGATCCGCGCCGGGTCGAGTACCCGGCTTCGCTGAGCATGTCGGTGGCGGCTTCGGAGAGGATGCCCTTGTTGGGCACGGCTACACGCAGCATGGCGTCCTTTGCGAGGAGGAGAGGAAGGTCACAGGTGGGCGTTGACGTCGTCGAGGCTTAAGTCCTTGGCGATCATGAGCACCTGGAGATGGTAGAGCAGCTGGGAGATCTCCTCGGCGAGCTCGTCCGGCGTCTCGTACTCCGCGGCCATCCACACCTCGGCGGCCTCCTCGACGATCTTCTTCCCGATCGCATGGACTCCCGCGTCGAGTTCGGCGACGGTCTTCGATCCGGCGGGCCGGTCGAGGGACTTGGCGAGGAGTTCAGCGTAGAGAGAGTCGAAGGTCTTCACGTGATCCAGGGTAGACCATCGCCGCTGCGTGCCCTGACCGGGGTCTCAGGTCCCGGACGCGGCATCCGGGCCGCGGGTGATGTCGGTCGCACCGGTGTGCGGGGCGGAGATCGTCTGCTTCGAGCGCTTCGACCAGTCGAGGAAGCCGATGACGACCATGACGAGGAAGATGAGGTAGACGGCGCCGGAGAAGACGAGTCCCCCGGCCACGGCCAGCGGGATGCCGACGAGGTCGACGGCGAGCCAGACGAACCAGAACTCGACGATCGCCCGTCCCTGGGCGTACATCGCCACGAGGGAGCCGATGAAGATGTAGGCGTCGGGGTAGGGGTTCCACGACCAGCCGCCGACGGAGAGGATGTACCCGAAGACGGCGGTGCCGATGACGAGGGCGGCGATGAGCCCGATCCGCTCCTTCCACGTCGCCCACCGGACGACGACCTCGCCCTTGACCTCCTGCGACTTCCGCCACTGCGTCCATCCCCAGACGGCGGCGACGATGATGACGACCTGGCGGGAGGCATTGCCGCCGAGACCGGCCGAGAGCGAGGCGGAGAAGAGGAGGATCGACCCGAGGATCTGCACCGGCCAGGAGAGGATGTTCCGCTTGAGGGCGAGGACGACGGTGGCCAGCGCGCAGATGTTGCCGAAGAGATCCGAGTACGGCACGGGTTTGCCGAGCAGCTCGAAGGCCGGGGTGTTGAGCCAGGAGAGGAATTCCATGATGTGCCTCGGATCGCGGGTCGGTCAGTGGGTGTGGGAGGCGGAGGCGAGGCTGCGGAGCTCGGCGATCGCCGCGGCCGCATCCTCGGCGCTGTAGACGGCGGACCCGGCGACGAGGACGTCGGCACCGGCGTCGACGACGCGCTCGACGGTCGCGGCGGAGACGCCGCCGTCGACCTGCAGCCTGATCTCGAGTCCGGAGGCGGAGATCGCCTCCCGGGTGCGGGCGATCTTCGGCAGGCACACGTCGAGGAATTTCTGCCCGCCGAAGCCGGGTTCGACGGTCATGATGAGGATCTGGTCGAATTCGGGCAGGAGGTCGATGTAGGGCTCGATCGGGGTCGCGGGCTTGAGCGCGAGGCTCGCCTTCGCCCCCAGCCGCCGCAGCTCCCTGGCCAGTCGCACGGGGGCCGCGGCCGCCTCGGCGTGGAAGGTCACCGAGGCGCACCCGAGCTCCGCGTACACGGGCGCGTTGCGGTCGGCGTCGGCGATCATGAGGTGCGCGTCGAGCGGGATCGGGCTGATCGCCTGGATCCGCTCGACGACGGGCGGGCCGAAGGTGAGATTGGGCACGAAGTGGTTGTCCATGACGTCGATGTGGGCCATGTCCGCCGTCGCGATCTTCTCAAGCTCCCCGCGGAGGTCGGAGAAATCGGAGGAGAGGATGCTCGGGTTGATCTCGATCGCCATATCAGTTCGCCTTCTTCAGCAGGGCCAGGAACATTCCGTCGGTGTCGTGGACGTGGGGCCACAGCTGCGCGTAGCGGCCGTCGCCGCGGCTGACCGAGGCGAAGGAGTCGGCCTCGGCGCCGGTGACAGCGGCGAGCACGGCCGGGGTGTCGAGGATCTCCACGTCGTCGCCGGTCTCCTTCCGCCGCCGGCGGAGGACGTCGTCGACGACGAGGACGGTCTCCGCATAGTGAGGTGAGCACGTCGAGTAGGCGACGACGCCGCCAGGCGCCGCCGCGTCGAGGGCGGAGGCGAGGATCTCCCGCTGGAGCGCGGCCAGGGCGTTGACGTCGTCGGGGCTGCGCCGGTACCGGGCCTCGGGCCGGCGCCGCAGCGCACCGAGGCCGGTGCAGGGGACGTCGACGAGGATCTTCGCGTACGGGCCCTCGGCGTCTCGGGCATCGGCGACGCCGACGGTGACGTTGTCGAGCGCCTGGGTCGAGGTCTCGACGAGGGAGGCCCGGTGCGGGCTCGAGTCGAACGCGTCGAGGGACTCGCCCTCGGTGCGGGCGCGGGCGGCGAGGACAGCGGCCTTCCCGCCGGGGCCCGCGCAGAGGTCGGCCCACGTCCCGTCCGGGGCGGCCGCCTCGGCGAGTGCGAGGGCGACGAGGGCGGAGCCTTCGTCCTGGACGCGGGCGCGACCGTCGGCGACGGCGGGGATGTCCTTGGGCACGGCCGTCTCGAGGTGGACGCCGAGCGGCGAGAGCGGGGTCGGGGTGCCGGGCAGCGCGCTGCGGTCGAGGAGTCCCGGCAGGGCGGTGACGGCGACCTGGGCCGGAGTGTTGTCGGCGGTGAGCAGCGCATCGAGTTCGCCGGCGTCGCGGCCGTGGCCCTTGAGCGCCTGGGTGAGCGCCCGGACGATCCATTCGGGATGCGAGCTGGCGATCGCCTGCCGGGCGGTCTCCGAGCGCCCCTGCCCGACCCGGTCGAGCCAGGTCTGCCGGTCGGCCTCGGAGACCCGGCGCAGCACCGCGTTGACGAAGCCCGCGGTCTTCGGGGCCGCGTATTTGACGACTCCGACGGTCTCGGAGAGCGCGGCGTGGTCGGGCACGCGCATCGCGAGGATCTGGTGGGCGCCCATCCGCATCGCCGCGAGCGGTTCGGGGTCGATCTGCGTGACCGGTCGACCGGCGGCGTGGGCGATGACGGCGTCGTAGAACTCCTGTCCGCGCAGGGTGCCGTACGTGAGTTCGGTGGCGAACGCGGCGTCCTGGGGGTTCAGGTGCGTGCGGGCGATCTTCGCCGGCAGCAGGAGGTTCGCGTACGCGTCCTTCGTGTCGACGTCGGTGAGCACCTCCCACGCGAGCCGGCGGGGCAGGTTGGGCTTCTGGGCCATCTCAGGCCTCCTTGCTCGTCGTGGCGCGGCCGGCGTCGGCCGGTGCGGCGGCGTCGATGCGGACCTCGCCGTGTCCGCGCAGATAGTCGGCCGCGCTCATGCGGGGTTTGCCGAAGGGCTGGATCTCGCTCACGCGCAGCCAGCCGTCCCCGACCCCGAGCACGGCGGCACCGTCGTGGGAGGTGAGCAGGCCGACCTCCGCCGAGGCGGTCGGGGCCGGAGTCGGGGCGGCGTCGCCTCCCACCGGGGTGAGGCCGAAGAGCTTCGTCCGCTTCCCGTCGACCGTCACCCACGGTCCCGGTGCGGGGCTGACCCCGCGGGAGCGGGCGACGACCTCGGCACCGGGGCGGGTGAGGTCGAGGTGGGCGTCGGCGGCGGTGATCTTCTCGGCATGGCTCGGCTGAGCGCCTGCGGCGATGAGCGCGTCCTGCGGGGTGAAGTCCGCGGTGCCGGCGGCGAGATCGTCGAACGCGGCGACGAGTTCGCCGGCCCCGACCGCGGCGTAGGCGGCCAGTGCCGCGGCGGCGTCGTCCTGATCGAGCGGCAGGGTGCGGGTGCGCACGACATCGCCGGTGTCCATGCCGGTGTCGATCCGGAAGACGCTCACCCCGCTCGTCGTCTCCCCCGCGATGAGGGCGCGCTGGATCGGGGCGGCCCCGCGGTGGGCGGGCAGGAGCGAGAAGTGGAGGTTGAACCAGCCGAGTCGCGCCGTCGACAGCGCTGCGGGTCCGGCGATCGCGCCGTAGGCGACGACGGCGACGGCATCGGCGCCGATCTCCCGCAGCTGCCCGATGACGTCCCCGCGCAGACGATCGGCTTCGATGACGGGCAGTCCGAGCTCGAGCGCCCGGGCCTTGACGGGTGAGGGGGTGAGGACGCGCTTGCGGCCGACCGGGGCGTCGGGACGGGTGAGCACCGCGCGGACCGTGTGGTCGGAGGCGACGAGCGCCTCGAGCGCGGGAACGGCGACCTCCGGGGTGCCGGCGAAGACGATATCCACAGAAAGAGATTGTACGTCGTGGGCGCCGGGCTCAGAGCGACCGGGGATCGTCGATGCGCACCCGCACCTGCGGCAGCTTCTTCGCCGAGCGCGCCGCCGTCGTCTCGGCCAGGCGCGTGCCGATGTGGGGGCCGGCGGCGATCGGGAAGGCGGCGACGACGCGCTGACCGTCCTCGTCGTCGTCGCGGATGAGTTCGGTGAGCTCCGGCACCTCGGCGAGCACGGCGTCGATGTCGGTGCCGGGACCGGTGAGTTCGACGATCCGGCGGTACGGCGGGAACCCGAGCTCCCGGCGGTCGGCCAGCGACCGCGTCATCGTCACGGCGGGGTCGAAGGTCGTCAGCGCCCCGCGGATCGTCTCATCGGCATCACCGAGGTAGACGACTCCCCCGTCGGTGCGCGAGCGGACGAGGGAGGCCGCCCGCATCCGCCGCCGCACCCCTTCGTCGCTCGCCCGCATCCACGGGCCCGGCCACAGGGTGTCGAGGAGGATCCCCGCGGCGTAGCCGCCGATCGCGTAGGGTTCGGCGCCGGTCGTCGCGACGACGACGCGGGGGGCGAAGTCGAGGGCGACGGGGATGTCGTCTCCCCCGGATTCGACGATCTCGATGCCCGGCAGCGCCTTGACCAGCTCCTCGACGGTGCGGGTGCGTCCGCGCACGATAGAGCGCACCTGGTGGGAGCGGCAGCGCGCGCACGTGAAGGTCTCGGAGTGGTACCCGCACGTCCGACACGCGAAGGGCCCGACCTCGGACTGGGTCGACAGCGGCGATTCGCACACCGGGCAGCGGGCCGTCTCCTGGCATCGCGCGCACGCGAACACCGGGTAGTACCCGCCGCGGGGGACCTGGACGAGGACGGGGCCGGGCGCGCTCCCGTCCCGGGGCTTGAGCGCCGCGCGCATGATGTCCCACGCCCGGGTGGGGATCCGCTGCCACGCGTAGGGGTCGCGCTCCTCGTCGGGGACGACGACGAGCGGTGAGGAGCTGCGGCGGGCCGCGGCAGCGGGGCTGATGTCGCGCAGCCACCCGATCTCGACGAGCCGCTCGACCTCGGCGCTGCGGTCGGTCGAGGCGAAGAGGAGACCGGTCTCCTCGAGGTTCGACCGGAGCAGGCTGACCTCCCGCGCGTGCGGGTAGGGGGCGTGCTGGTCGAGGTAGTTCTGGTTCGCGTCGTCGAGGCAGATGATGACGCCGAGGTCGGCGAGCGGGGCGAAGGCGGCGGCGCGAGTGCCGATGATCAGGCGGGTGTCGCCGAGGAGGCCACGCAGCCACGCCGCCCACCGCTGCTCCGGTGACTGGTCGGCGTGGAGGGCGGTGTACTCGGTGATCTGCCCGCCGCGGGCGATCTCGGCCTCGAGCGCTGCCGAGAGCACCGCGATCTCCCGGTGGTCGGGGACGAGCCAGAGCACGGCGGCACCCCGGGCCAGAGCGGCCCGCGCGGCGCGCAGTCCCGCGGTGATCCACCCGAGGCCGGGGGTGGTGCCGGGAGTGAAGGTGAGCGCGAGGCGGGCGCGGTCGGACCCGGCGGTGCCGGGATCGCCGTCGGTGACCTCGGTGCCGGCCTCGATGACCCACTCGCCGAGGGCGTCGACGATCGGGGGCTCCTCGGGGGCGTCCTCGTCTCGGCCGGGATCGTCCCGGCCGGGCTCGTCGCCTGCGGTCTTGCCGCCGGTCTCCCCCATCTGCCGCCGCTCGATCGCGCGGAGCACGGCCTTCTCGGCGCGGGCGTGGCGGGGTGGGATCGCGAGCCGGAGCACATCGGGCAGGGTGCCCGCGTACCGGGTGGCGACGGCCTCGCAGAGTTCGAGGAGGGCGGGGGTGAGCACGGGCAGCGGGCTTGTGATCCGCTCGATGACGGCGAGCGGACCGATGTGGTCGCTCTCGTCCGCGCGTTCGAGGATGAACCCGTCACGGAGCCGGCCGGCGAACTTCACGCGCACCCGCACCCCCGGCTGCGCCGCCTCGGCGAGCTTCTCCGGGACGGCGTAGTCGAAGGCGCGCGCGAGATGCGGGACCGGGTGGTCGACGAGGACGCGGGCGACGGGCGCGTCCGGGGCGAGCGGCACCTGCCCCACAGCGGTGGTGCCGGTCGCGATGGGAAGGGGCTCGTCCACTCTCAGTGCGCGGACACGGCGCGCAGCAGGTCGTCGGCGCGGTCGGTCCTCTCCCACGTGAAGTCGGGCAGCTCACGGCCGAAGTGACCGTACGTCGAGGTCTGCGAGTAGATCGGGCGGAGCAGGTCGAGTTCGCGGATGATCATCGCCGGGCGCAGGTCGAAGACCTCGCGGATGGCCTTGGTGATCGCCGCGGGGTCGACCTTCTCGGTGCCGAAGGTCTCGACGTAGAGGCCCATCGGGTCGACCCGGCCGATCGCGTAGGAGACCTGGACCTCGGCGCGGTCGGCGAGTCCCGCGGCGACGATGTTCTTCGCCACCCAGCGCATCGCGTAGGCAGCCGAGCGGTCGACCTTCGAGGGGTCCTTGCCGGAGAACGCGCCGCCGCCGTGGCGGGAGAAGCCGCCGTAGGTGTCGACGATGATCTTGCGCCCCGTCAGTCCCGCATCGCCCATCGGGCCGCCGGTGACGAAGGGCCCGGCGGGATTGATGTGGATCTTCTCATTGCCGCGGTCGAGTCCCGAGGCCTCGGCGATCGGGCCGACGACGAACTCCTCGATGTCAGCCTTGAGCTGGTCCTGGGAGATGTCGGCGGCATGCTGGGTGGAGACGACGATGTTCTCGAGCGAGACCGCGGTGTCCCCGTCGTAGCCGATCGTCAGCTGGGTCTTGCCGTCGGGGCGGAGGTAGGACAGCTCCCCGGACTTGCGGACGGCGCTGAGCTTCTCGGCCATCCGGGAGGCGAGGTGGATGGGCAGGGGCATGAGGACGTCGGTCGCGTTGTCGGCGTAGCCGAACATCAGACCCTGGTCCCCGGCGCCCAGCGACGAGCCGTGGTCGGTCTCGAGCGCCTCGCGGAAGTCGAGCGGGTTCGTCACCCCGGAGTGGATGTCGAGAGACTGGCTGCCGATCGAGACCGACACACCGCACGAATGGCCGTCGAAGCCGGTGTCCGAGGAGTCGTAGCCGATGCCGGTGATGAGGCTGCGGACGATGCCGGCGACATCGGCGTACGCGTCGGTGTTGACCTCACCGGCGACGTGGACGAGCCCGGTCGTCACCATCGTCTCGACGGCGACCTTCGCGTTCGGGTCCTTGGAGAGGAGGTCGTCGAGCACGGCGTCGCTGATCTGATCGCAGATCTTGTCGGGGTGGCCTTCGGTGACGGATTCGGAGGAGAAGTAGCGCAGTTCGGATGTACTCACGGCGTCGATTCTACTGGGGTGGTGCGGCGGGCGATTTCGGCAACGACCTTTTGCGCAACATCGTCCTTCGTGCCCGCCAGCGTCGCCGCGTCGACGACGTCGGAGCCACCGTCCCCGGCGGCGAGGATGACGACCTCGGTGACGTCGTGGCCGAAGGCGCGGTCGGCGGAGACGTCGTTGAAGACGAGGAGGTCGGCGCCCTTGCGACGGAACTTCGCCTCGGCGTACTCGTGTGCGGTGTGGGCGGCGTCGCCGGTCTCGGCGGCGAAGCCGACGATGAACTGGCCGGGTCGGCGGTCGGCGACGAGCCCGGCGAGGACGTCGGGGTTCTGGACGAGTTCGATGCTCATCCCCTCGTCCCCGGACTTCTTGAGCTTCGCATCGGCGAGCCGGGCCGGCCGGAAGTCGGCGACGGCGGCGGCCATGATGATGATGTCGGCGTGCTCGGCCGCCGTGGCCATCGCGGCCTGGAGGTCGAGGGTCGATTCGATCGGGGTCACGGTGATGCCGGCAGGCAGGTCGGCGAGCAGTCCGGAGTCGACGTGCGCGGCGACGAGTTCGACCTGCGCGCCGGCGGCGAACGCGGCGCGGGCCAGCGCGATGCCCTGTTTGCCCGAGGAGCGGTTGCCGAGGAACCGGACGGGGTCGAGCGCCTCTCGGGTGCCGCCGGCGCTGACGACGACGCGCCTGCCGCTCAGGGGGCCCGTGGAGTCGGTGCCTGCCGTGCCGGCCTGGGCAGCGGCGGTCTCAGTCGTGCCGGCCTCGGTCGTATCGGCCTGGGCCGCGGCGAGGGCGAAGGCGACGATCTCCTCGGGTTCGGGCAGGCGCCCCGGTCCGGAGTCGGGTCCGGTGAGACGGCCGACGGCGGGGTCGAGGACGTGGACACCGCGCTCGCGCAGCGTCGCGATGTTCGCCACGGTCGCGTGGTTGTGCCACATCTCCGTGTGCATCGCAGGCGCCACGACGATCGGCGCCGTCGTCGTGAGCACCGAGGCGGTGAGCAGGTCGTCGGCGAGGCCGGCGGCGATCTTCGCGATCGTGTTCGCCGTGGCCGGGGCGACGATGAGGAGCTCGGCCTCATGGCCGATGCGCACATGGTTGACCTTGTCGACCTCGTCGAAGACGTCGGTGGTCACGGGCTGTCCCGACAGCGCTTCGAAGGTCGGGGCGCCGACGAACTTCAGGGCGTCGGCGGTGGGCACGACCGTGACGGTGTGCCCGAGCTCCCGGAGGCGCCGGATGACGTGCGCCGATTTGTAGGCGGCGATCCCACCGGCGACTCCGAGGACGATTCTCACTGGTCGCTGAAGTCGATCGCGCCGTCGGTGTTCACGGGCGCCTCGGCGGTCTCCTCGACGGTCGTCGTCGCGAAGTCGGCTTCGCTGATCTCACGGGAGACGATCTTGCCCTCGTTGATCTCGCGCAGGGCGATCGACAAGGGCTTCTCGTGGGGTTCCGGGGTGACGAGCGGTCCGACGTTCTCGAGCAGACCCTCCTGCAGCTGTGCGTAGTAGGAGTTGATCTGGCGCGCACGCTGAGCGGCGACGGACACGAGTTCGTACTTCGAGCCGGTGACGGTGAGGAGTTCGTCGATCGGCGGATTGGTGATGCCTTCGGGCTGAGCAGGCAAGGGGTGTCCCATCTAATCGAGTGTGGATATACCCATCAATTGTATGAGTTCTTCTGCCGCAGTGCGAACACTGTCGTTGACGATGGTGACGTCGAACTCGGATTCGGCGGCGAGTTCGGCCCGCGCCGTGGTCAGCCGCCTCGCCTGCTCCTCGGCGCTCTCGGTGCCGCGCCCGGTGAGCCGGCAGACGAGTTCGTCCCAGGTCGGCGGGGCGAGGAAGACGAAGAGGGCGTCGGGCATCTTCGCCTTGACCTGGCGCGCCCCCTGCAGGTCGATCTCGAGCAGGGAGGGGATGCCTTCGGCGAGGTGCTGCCGCACGGGCCCCGACGGGGTGCCGTAGCGGTGGCGGCCGTGGACGACGGCGTACTCGAGCATCTCGTCGCGGGAGATGAGCCCGTCGAACTCGTCGTCGGAGACGAAGTGATAATGAACACCGTCGATCTCACCGGGGCGCCGGGGCCGCGTCGTCGCAGACACCGAGAACCAGATCTCGGGGTGGTGCTGTCTGATATAGGAGCTGATGGTGCCTTTTCCGACTGCGGTGGGTCCCGCGAGAACGGTGAGTCGAGTGTTCACAGATCTAAAGTGTCACACTCAGGAGTATTTCTCCAACAGGGCGTTCTTCTGGTGCACGCCGAGGCCCTTGATGCGCCGCGATGAGGCGATCCCGACCTCTTCCATCGCCGCTTCGGCCCGGCGATCGCCCACTCCGGGCAGCGACCGGAGGAGGTCGAGCACGCGCATCTTCGCGAGTGCTTCGTCCTTCCCTGCCTTCTTGAGCACTGCCGCAAGATCGGTCTCACCGCTCTTGAGGGCCGACTTCACCTCGGCGCGCACCTGTCGAGCCTTGAACGCTTTGTCAAGAGCGGCCGAACGCTGTTGCGGGGTCAATGGTTCGAGTGCCACATTATCTCCTCTGTCACCATGAACGGGCAGGTAGGGAAGTTGCTTCAGTCTAAAACACAAACCATGACAACCGACACAGCGCAGGGAAGAAAATCCGCGCCCCGGCCCTACTGTGCGGTAGGCCGCAGGGAGCCGCTCAGCGCCCGGCGGACACCGGCGGGGGTGCCGTCAGGGACGCGTTGAGGCTGCGGGCCGCCTCCGCGAGACCGGCCGGTCCGGCGGCGAGCACGGCCCGGGAGACGGCGACGACGACCTGGTGTCGTGCGAGCGCCTCGGGCCCGAAGACGTCGAGGAGTTCGTCCCGGCCGGCCCCCTGCGCCCCGACGCCCGGGGTGAGGAGCGGTCCCCCGCAGGCGCTCGGGTCGAAGCCGAGGTCCCGTGCGGCCGATCCGATCGTCGCCCCGACGACGAGGCCGAAGGGGCCGAGCTCACCCGCTCCCCCGGTGAGCTCGGCATTGCGGGCGGCGACGGCGGCGGCCACGGACCCGGCGACGGAGTCGCCGAAGCCAGGGGCCTCGGCACCGGTGCGGGCGTGCTGGACGTCCGCGCCCTCGGGGTTCGAGGTGAGCGCGAGGACGAAGAGGCCCCGATCGTGGGCCGCGGCGAGGTCGAACGCGGCGGCCAGGGCTCCGACGCCGAGGTAGGGCGAGACCGTGATGGCGTCGGCGGACAGGGGTGAGTCCGGGAGCAGATGGGCCTCGGCGTAGCCGGCCATCGTCGAGCCGATGTCCCCGCGCTTGACGTCGAGGATCGTCAGCAGCCCCTGCTCCCGGCACGCCGCGAGGGTGTCCTCGAGGGCGGCGACGCCGGCGGAGCCGAAGCGCTCGAAGAACGCGGCCTGCGGTTTGACCGCGGCGACCGTCCCCGCGAGCGCCTCAACGGTGCGCAGCCCGAACTCCCGGACGCCGGCGGCGCTCCGCGGCAGCCCCCACGTCTGAAGGAGATGGTCGTGGGGGTCGATGCCCACGCACACGGGACCGTGGGCGGCCATCGCCGCGGTGAGCCGGGTGGAGAACATCACGCGCTCCAGTCCTGGAGGCTGCGCACGCCGAAGGTCTTGTCGCGGACGACGTGGAGCGAGGTCACGGCGGCGGCGAATTCGGCGATCGTCGTGATGAGCGGCACCGAGTTCGCGGTCGCCGCGGCGCGGATCTCGTAGCCGTCGGCGCGCTCCTGACGGCCGGAGGGCACGTTGATGACCATGTCGATCGTCCCGGCGGCGAGGTAGTCGAGGACCGTGCGGTCCTCGGCGTCGGCCTCGAAGTGCTTGTGGACCTGGGAGGTCGCGATGCCGTAGCGGGAGAGCACGGCAGCCGTGCCCGTCGTCGCGACGACGTCGAAGCCGAGGTCGACGAGCTCCTTGACCGGCAGGACCATCGCCCGCTTGTCGCGGTCGGCGACGGAGACGAACACCGTGCCCGAGGTGGGCAGCTTGATCGAGGCGCCGAGCTGGCCCTTGGCGAACGCCGTCGGGAAGTCGTGGTCGATGCCCATGACCTCGCCGGTCGAGCGCATCTCAGGGCCGAGGATCGAGTCGACGACCTTGCCCTCGACGGTCCGGAACCGGCGGAACGGCAGCACGGCCTCCTTGACGGCGATCGGGTGCTCGAGCGGCAGGGTCGAGCCGTCGCCGGTCTCCGGCAGCAGATCGCCGCGCAGGTCGGCGATGGTCCGGCCCACGGCGATGAGCGCGGCTGCCTTCGCCAGCTGCGTCGACGTCGCCTTCGAGACGAACGGCACGGTGCGCGAGGCGCGCGGGTTGGCTTCGATGACGTAGAGGACGTCGGCGGTGATCGCGAACTGGATGTTGAGCAGGCCGCGGACGCTCACGCCTTCGGCGATCGCGCGGGTGGCCTGCCGGACGCGGTCGAGGACGTCCTCGCCGAGGGTGAGCGAGGGCAGCACGCACGCGGAGTCGCCGGAGTGGATGCCGGCCTCCTCGATGTGCTCCATGATGCCGCCGATGAAGATGTCCTCACCGTCGTAGAGGGCGTCGACGTCGATCTCGATGGCGTCCTCGAGGAACCGGTCGACGAGGACGGGCCGGTCGACGGAGACCTCGGTGGCGGTGGCCATGTAGTCGAGCAGCTGCGTGCGGTCGTAGACGATCTGCATGCCGCGGCCGCCGAGGACGTAGGAGGGGCGCACGAGCACGGGGTAGCCGATCTCCGCGGCGATCGCCGCGGCCTGGGCGGCGGTGACGGCGGTGCCGTGCTTGGGCGCGGTCAGTCCCGCCCGGTCGAGGACGGCGCCGAATTCGCCCCGGTCCTCGGCGAGGTCGATCGCCTCGGGCTGGGTGCCGAGCACCGGCACGCCCGCCGCCTTGAGCTGGTCGGCGAGCCCGAGCGGGGTCTGCCCGCCGAGGGTGCACACGACGCCGGCGACGGGGCCGGCGGCGAGCTCCGCGTGGTAGACCTCCATGACGTCTTCGAACGTCAGCGGTTCGAAGTAGAGGCGGTCGGCGGTGTCGTAGTCGGTCGAGACGGTCTCGGGGTTGCAGTTGACCATGACGGTCTCGAAGCCGGCCTCCCCGATCGCCATCGTCGCGTGGACGCACGAGTAGTCGAACTCGATGCCCTGTCCGATCCGGTTCGGACCCGACCCGAGGATGAGGACGGCGGGGCGCTCCCGCGGGGCGACCTCGGTCTCCGCGTCGTAGCTCGAGTAGTGGTACGGGGTGTGCGCTTCGAACTCTCCCGCGCACGTGTCGACGGTCTTGAAGACGGGGCGGATGCGCAGGGCGTGGCGGATGCCGGTGACGACCTCGGTGGTGAGGCTGCGCAGCCCGGCGATCTGCTCGTCGGAGAACCCGTGGTTCTTCGCGACCCTGAGCACCTCGGAGTCGAGCTCGTCGGCGTCGGCGATGAACTGCGCGACCTCGTTGATGAGCTCGATCTGGTCGAGGAACCACGGGTCGATCCCGCAGGCCTCGTGGACCTCGGCGTTCGTCAGGCCCGCGGCGAGCCCGCGCTGGACGGAGTGGATGCGGTCGGCGGTGGGGTGGGCGATCCGTTCGAGGAGGGCCTCGCGCACCTCGTCGTCGCTGATGTCGGGCAGGTCCGACCAGTCGAACGAGGAGCCCTTCTGCTCCATCGAGCGCATCGCCTTCTGCAGGGCGGTCGTGAAGTTGCGGCCCAGCGCCATGACCTCGCCGACGGATTTCATCGTCGTCGTCAGGGTCGGGTCGGCGGCGGGGAACTTCTCGAAGGTGAAGCGCGGGATCTTGACGACGACGTAGTCGAGGGTCGGCTCGAAGCTCGCCGGGGTGACCTTCGTGATGTCGTTGGGGATCTCGTCGAGGGAGTAGCCGACGGCGAGCTTGGCCGCCATCTTCGCGATCGGGAAGCCCGTGGCCTTCGACGCCAGCGCCGAGGACCGGGAGACCCGCGGGTTCATCTCGATGACGACGATGCGACCGGTGGCCGGGTCGACGGCGAACTGGATGTTGCAGCCGCCGGTGTCGACGCCGACGGCGCGGATGATGTCGATGCCGATGTCGCGCATCGTCTGGTATTCGCGGTCGGTGAGCGTCAGCGAGGGGGCGACGGTGATCGAGTCACCGGTGTGGACGCCGACGGGGTCGACGTTCTCGATCGAGCACACGACGACGACGTTGTCCTTGTGGTCGCGCATGAGCTCGAGCTCGTACTCCTTCCAGCCGAGGATCGACTCCTCGAGGAGGACCTCGGTCGTCAGGGAGTCCGAGAGCCCGGCACCGGCGATGCGGCGCAGATCCGTCTCGTCGTAGGCCATGCCCGACCCGAGGCCGCCCATCGTGAAGGAGGGACGGACGACGAGCGGGTAGCCGAGCTCTTCGGCCCCGGTCAGCGCCTCGTCGAGGGTGTGGCAGATGACGGAGCGGGCCACCTCGGCGCCGCATTCCTCGACGATGTCCTTGAACTTCTGGCGGTCCTCACCGCGCTGGATCGCGTCGACGTCGGCGCCGATGAGCTCGACGCCGTACTTCTCGAGCGTGCCGGCGTCGTGGAGGGCGATCGCGGCGTTGAGCGCGGTCTGCCCGCCGAGGGTCGGCAGGAGGGCGTCGGGGCGCTCCTTGGCGATGATCGACTCGATGATGTCGGGGTCGATCGGTTCGACGTAGGTGGCGTCGGCGACGTCGGGGTCGGTCATGATCGTCGCGGGGTTCGAGTTGATGAGGATGACGCGCAGGCCCTCGGACCGGAGCACACGGCACGCCTGGGTGCCGGAGTAGTCGAACTCGCAGGCCTGTCCGATGACGATGGGACCGGAGCCGATGACGAGGACGGATTCGATATCGCTTCTCAGTGGCATGGGGTCTCCTTAGGCGCGGGCGGACATGAGGTCGACGAACCGATCGAACAGGTAGCTCGAATCGTGGGGCCCGGCCGCTGCCTCGGGGTGGAATTGGACGGAGAACGCGGGGATGTCGAGGCACTGGAGTCCCTCGACGACGTCGTCGTTGAGGCACACGTGGGACACGGCGACGCGGCCGAAGTCCGGGTCCGCCGGGGCCGTGGTCTCCCCCTCGAGCGGGGCGTCGACGGCGAAGCCGTGGTTCTGGGCGGTGATCTCGACCTTCTCGGTCGTCCGGTCGATGACGGGGACGTTGATGCCGCGGTGGCCGAAGGGCAGCTTGAACGTGCCGAAACCCAGGGCCCGGCCGAGCAGCTGATTGCCGAAGCAGATGCCGAAGAACGGGATCCGTGCGGCGAGCACCTGCCGCAGCAGCTCGACCTGGTCGTCGGCGGTCGCGGGATCGCCGGGACCGTTGGAGAAGAACACCCCGTCGACGCCGAGGGCCTCGATCTCGGCGAAGCTCACCGAGGCGGGCAGGACGTGGACGTCGATGCCGCGCTCGGCCAGTCGCTGCGGGGTCATCGCCTTGATGCCGAGGTCGACGGCAGCGACGCTGAACTTCGCTTCGCCGACAGCGGGCACGAACTCGGGTGCGGAGACGCTGACCTCCTCGGCGAGTCGGGCCCCGGCCATCCGCGGGGTCTCGAGGACCGTCTCGAGCATGACGGTCGGGTCGAGCTCGGCGGCGGGACCGGAGAAGATCCCCATCCGCATCGCTCCCTTGTCCCGCAGGTGGAGGGTGAGCGCCCGGGTGTCGACGTCGCTGATGCCGACGATGCCCTCGGACTTGAGCCGCTCGTCGAGGTCGCCCTCGCTGCGCCAGTTCGACGAGACGCGGGAGGCGTCGCGGACGACGTAGCCGGCGGCCCAGAAGCGGCGGGACTCGTCGTCGGCGGCATTGACGCCGGTGTTGCCGATGTGGGGTGCGGTCTGGATGATGATCTGCCGGTGGTACGACGGATCGGTCAGGGTCTCCTGGTAGCCGGACATCGCGGTGACGAACACGGCTTCGCCGACGGTCTGGCCGATCGCGCCGTAGGCGGATCCGGTGAACGTGCGGCCGTCTTCGAGCACGAGGACGGCGGGGGTGGTGGACAGTCTCATGGTGCCTCTACGATCATCTCTCGGATGCGGTTGACGGTGGGGGCGGTGTCGGCGGAGTACCGGGCGCGGAAGCCCGTGTCGACGAGGGTCTCCCCGAGCCTCCAGGTGATGCGGACGATGCCGCCGCGTTCGACGAACTTCCCGATCATCCCCGAGGTGGTGTCGACGGAGACGATGTCGGAGCGCGGGATGATGAAGTCCTCCCGCCCGGCGAGGTCCATGATGACCCCGGCGTCGGTGACGACGAGCTCGCCGCTGGTGCGGATGCCCAGGCCGTGGACGGCGACGCGGTCGAGCGGGTTGCCGGCCGTCGTCGTCGAGACGTACGAACCGGCCACGGGGTCGGCGATCGGGGTGATGCCGAGGCCCGGCTTGACGGGGGCGGCGACGTCGGTCTGTCGGCTCTTGCGCCGCGACCAGCCCCAGGTCAGGGCGAGGAGGATGAGGAGGAGGATGCCTGCGATGATGAGGACGCTCACTGTTCGGTCCATGACGCTCCTGCCGGATGGGGGGTGGTGAGTTCGCCGTCTGCGAGCACGCGGTGCCCGTAGAAGAACGTGTCGGTGATCGCGGTGGCGACCTCGAGACCGGCGAAGGGGTTGTTCCTGCCCTTCGTCGCGTGGTCGGCCGGGACGATCGTGTGCGGGGCGTTCGGGTCGATGAGCACGAGGTTCGCGCTCGCACCCGTCTCGAGGCTGCCGTGGCCGGTGGCGCCGGTGATCCGGGCGGGGGCCTGGGACATCACCCGGGCGATGTCGCCGAAGTCGAAGTCGTAGTCGCGCATCGCCTCGACGACGATGGGCAGGGCGGTCTCCATGCCGACCATGCCCATGGCCGCGGCCGACCATTCGCTGCACTTGTGTTCGGCGGTGTGCGGGGCGTGGTCGGTGCCGATGACGTCGATCGTGCCGTCGGCCAGCGCCTCCCGCAGGGCCGTGACGTCGCGCTGCGCGCGCAGCGGCGGGTTGACCTTGTAGACGGGGTCGAAGGTGCGCACGAGTTCGTCGGTGAGCATGAGGTGATGCGGTGTGACCTCGGCGGTGACCCGGACTCCTCGCGACTTCGCCCAGCGGACGATGTCGACGCTGCCGGCGGTCGAGACGTGGCAGATGTGGAGGCGGGAGCCGACGTGTTCGGCCAGCAGCACGTCACGGGCGATGATCGACTCCTCGGCGACCGCGGGCCAGCCGGGCAGGCCGAGTTCGGCCGAGACCACGCCCTCGTTCATCTGCGCGCCCTCGGTGAGCCGGGGCTCCTGCGCGTGCTGGGCGATGACGCCGTCGAAGGTCTTGACGTATTCGAGGGCCCGGCGCATGAGCAGCGGGTCGGAGACGCAGATCCCGTCGTCGGAGAAGATCCGCACGCGGGCCTCCGAGCGGGCCATCGCGCCGAGTTCGGCGAGCTGCCTGCCCTCGAGCCCGATGGTCACGGCGCCGATGGGCACGACCTCGGTGAAGCCGGCGCTGCGACCCAGCCGGTGGACCTGTTCGACGACGCCGGCGGTGTCGGCCACGGGGGCGGTGTTCGCCATCGCGTGGACGCACGTGTACCCGCCGGCGGCGGCGGACCGGGAGCCGGTGAGCACCGTCTCCGCGTCCTCCTTGCCGGGTTCGCGCAGGTGGGTGTGCATGTCGACGAGGCCGGGCAGGGCGATGAGTCCGGTGGCGTCGATGACCTCGGGGTCGGGCCCGAGGAGGTCGGGGTCGACGAACGCGCCGTCGGCGATCGCGATGTCGGCTGGGCCGCGGCCGAGCACGTCGGCGCCCTGGATGAGGTAGTCAGTCAATGGTCTCCTCCTGACCGGTCAGCAGACGGTAGAGCACCGCCATGCGCACGCTCACACCGTTCTCGACCTGGTCGAGGACGAGGGCGCGGGGTGAGTCCGCGGCGGCCGCGGAGATCTCGAAGCCCCGGTTCATCGGCCCGGGGTGCATGATGAAGGCCGACTCCGGCAGGGCCCACAGGCGGGCCTCGCTCAGTCCCCACAGGCGCGCGTACTCGCGGGCGTTGGGGAAGAACGACTCGTGCATCCGCTCGTGCTGGACGCGCAGCATCATCACCGCGTCGAAGTCCTGGCCGGCGATCGCCTCGTCGAGGTCGTAGTGGATCGTCACCGGCCACGTCTCCGCGCCCCAGGGCAGGAGCGTGGGCGGGGCGATGAGGTGGACGTCGGCGCCGAGGCGGTCGAGCAGGTGGACGTTCGACCGGGCCACCCGGGAGTGGAGGATGTCGCCGACGATCGCCACGGTGGCGCCGTCGAGGCCCTTCCCGCGGGGTCCGTCCTTGACCGCCCCCGAGGCGGGGAAGCCGCCCAGCGCCCGGCGCAGGGTGAAGGCGTCGAGCAGGGCCTGTGTGGGGTGTTCGTGGGTGCCGTCCCCGGCGTTGACGACGGGGACGTCGATCCAGCCGGTGTCGGCGAGGCGCTGCGCGGTGCCGGCGGCGGAGTGGCGGACGACGATCGCGTCGGCGCCCATCGCGGAGATCGTCTGGACGGTGTCCTGGAGGCTCTCGCCCTTCGACACCGAGGAGCCCTTCGCGGAGAAGTTGAGGACGTCGGCGGACAGGCGCTTCGCGGCGGCTTCGAAGGAGAGCCGGGTGCGGGTCGAGTCCTCGAAGAAGAGGTTGACGACGGTGCGGCCGCGCAGCACGGGCAGCTTCTTCACCTCGCGCTCACCGACCTGCGCCATCTCCTCGGCGATGTCGAGGATCGCGACGGCGTCCTCGCGGGTCAGCGACGCGGTGTCGAGGAGGTGCTTCATTCGCGGCCTCCGGAGATCGTCACGGCGTCGGTTCCGTCGATCTCGGCGAGCGAGACGTTGACGCGTTCGCTGCTCGAGGTGGGGAGGTTCTTGCCGACGTGGTCGGCGCGGATCGGCAGGTCCCGGTGGCCGCGGTCGACGAGGACGGCCAGACGCACCTTGGCGGGGCGGCCGAGGTCCGAGAGCGCGTCGAGGGCGGCCCGGATCGTCCGGCCCGAGAAGA
Source organism: Brevibacterium sanguinis (assembly GCF_039528855.1). Taxonomy (NCBI): domain Bacteria; kingdom Bacillati; phylum Actinomycetota; class Actinomycetes; order Micrococcales; family Brevibacteriaceae; genus Brevibacterium; species Brevibacterium sanguinis. The sequence goes on from NZ_BAAAMB010000005.1 coordinate 193,695, forward strand.
GGACGTCGTCGACGAGGACGACGGTGGTCCCGTCGATGCCCTCCCCGGGGATGTCGGTGGGGGCCGGTGCCCGGTAGGCGTTCGAGCGCAGGTCATCGCGATACATCGTGATGTCGAGGCTGCCGACGAGTCCCGGAGCGCCCTGCGGACGGTCGGAGATGTCGGCGATGAGCTCACCGAGGCGGGTGGCCAGGGGCACTCCGCGGCGGGGAATGCCGAGGAGGACGAGATCGTCGGTGCCCTTGTTGCCTTCGATGATCTCGTGGGCGATGCGGGTCATCGCCCGCCGCATGTCTGCGGCATCGAGCACTGTTCGCTCAGTCATATCTGCCCTTCTCCGCCTCTCGGGACGGTGGTTAAAGGAGCGTGGTGTGCTCAGTCTAGCGCGCGCCTGCGCCGGCCCGAGCGGTGGGTCCGCTGCGCCCGGCGAGTGCGGGCGCAGCGACTCACGTCAGCGTCGGTTTGACGTCGAGGATGCGCGAGAGCAGACCCGAGACGAAGCCCGGGGAGTCGTCGGTCGAGAACTGCTTCGCGAGCATCTTCGCCTCGTCGATCGCGGCGGTGTCGGGAACCTCGTCGTTGAAGAGGATCTCCCACGTGCCGATCTCGAGCAGCGCCCGGTCGACGGCCGGCATCCGGTCGATCGTCCAGCCCTCCGAGTAGGTGGAGATGATCTCGTCGATCTCCTCGCGGTGGGACTTCACGCCGTCGACGATCTCGACGGCGTACGCCTTCATCGGGTAGTCGGGGTCGTTCGACCGCATGGCCACGACCTCGTCGATGTCGAGTCCCCGCTGCCCCGCTTCGAAGAGGAGCTCGAGGGCCCGGCGTCGGGCCCGGGTGCGTGCTCCCACTTACTTGACGCGGCCGAGGTAGTCACCCGTGCGGGTGTCGACCTTGATCTTCGTGCCCTCTTCGAGGAAGAGCGGGACCTGGATCTCATAGCCGGTCTCCAGGGTCGCGGGCTTCGATCCGCCGGTCGAGCGGTCGCCCTGGAGGCCCGGTTCGGTGTGGGAGATCGTCAGCTCGACGGAGGCCGGGAGCTCGACCGACAGCGGGGTGCCGTCGTGGAAGGAGACCTGGAGCTCCTGGTTCTCGAGCATGTAGTTCGCGGCGTCGGCGACGAGGCTCGCCGGAATGGTCACCTGGTCGTAGTCCTTGGCGTCCATGAAGACGTAGTCGGAGCCGTCGTGGTAGAGGTACTGCATGTCACGGCGGTCGACGTTGGCGGTCTCGACCTTGGTGCCGGCGTTGAACGTCTTGTCGATGATCTTGCCGGAGATCACGTGCTTGAGCTTGGTGCGGACGAACGCGGGACCCTTGCCGGGCTTGACGTGCTGGAACTCCAGCACCTGCCACAGCTGGTTGTCGAGGTTGAGCACGAGGCCGTTCTTCAGGTCGTTCGTTGTCGCCACTAATCCGTCCTTCTTCACATCATGCCCCGCACGATGCGGTCGTGTCAGGGGGCGGCGGTTTCGCCAATGAGCGATTCTAGCAAGCCCGCACTGCCACTGTCATACGCGCTCAGGGAGCGCCCCCGTCGCTCACGCGCCGGGCCCGAGCAGCCTGCGCGGGGAGTCCTCGCCGATCTCCTGGTACGCGGTGTGGAGGAGGGAGACGTCGGGGATCTCGACGGTCGCGGGCTGACCGATGTCGCTCAGCAGCACCATGCGCAGCATCGACCCGCGGGCCTTCTTGTCCCGCTTCATCGTGTCGAGCAGCTGCGGCCACACGTCGGCACGGTACCCGGTGGGCAGGCCGAGCTTGGTGAGCAGCTCGCGGTGGAGGTCGACGACCTCGGCGGGGAGGTTCTTCACCATCGCCGCGACCTCGGCGGCGAAGACCATGCCGACGGACACGGCCGCGCCGTGGCGCCACTGGTAGCGCTCCTTGTGCTCGATCGCGTGGCCGAGGGTGTGGCCGTAGTTGAGGATCTCGCGGCGCCCGGCCTCCGTGAAGTCGTCGGCGACGACCTCGGCCTTCACGGCGATCGCCCGTTCGATGAGTTCCCGGAGCACGGGTCCGTTGACGTCGGCGATCTCCTCCTTCGTGTGGTCGCGGAGGAGGTCGAGGATGACGGGGTCGGCGATGAAGCCGGCCTTGACCACCTCGGCGAGCCCGGTGAAGAGCTCGTTCTCCGGCAGGGTGGACAGCGTGTCGAGGTCGACGAGGACGCCGGCGGGGGCGTGGAAGGAGCCGACGAGGTTCTTGCCCTCGGCCGTGTTGATCCCGGTCTTCCCGCCGATCGCGGCGTCGACCATGCCGAGGACCGTCGTGGGGATGTGGATGACGCGGATCCCGCGCAGCCATGTCGCGGCGACGAATCCGCCGAGGTCGCTCACCGCTCCCCCGCCGACGGTGACGATCGCGTCGGTGCGGGTGAAGTCGGACTGCCCGAGCACCTGCCAGCAGAAGGCGGCGACCTGGATGTGCTTGGCCTCCTCGGCGTCGGGGATCTCCGCGACGATCGCGTCGAGTCCCGTCGCGCCGAGGTCGTCGCGCACCGCCTCGCCCGTCGAGCGCAGGGCGCGGGGGTGGATGACGAGGACCTTCTCGACCTGGGGTCCGAGCAGGTCGGGCAGCTGCCCGAGCAGTCCCTGACCGACGAGCACCGGGTAGCGGCCTCCGGCGTCGACGTCGATGGTGGTCACGGTCATGGGGTCTCCTTGGTCTGCTGGTACTTCGCGTAGTCCTCGGCCCGCTGGAGGCCGGTGAGGACGTCGACGATGCGGTTGACGACGGTCGAGGGCGGTGAGTTCGAGGCGTGGACGCGGAACGTCGCCACCTGCTGGTAGAGGGGTTCGCGTTCGGCGACGAGGGCGAGCCAGTTCTCCACCGGGGAGCCCGCCCCGCGCAGCAGCGGCCGGTGCGGGGCGTTGAGCCGCGGGGCCACGGTCTCGGTGTCGATGTCGATGTGGACGACCTTGATCGCGGGGTGGAGCAGCTGCGCGCGGGTCCCGGAGTTGAGTATCGCTCCCCCGCCGAGGGAGACGATGCCGGGGCGGTCGAGGAGTCGGCGCAGCGCCCGGCGCACGACTTCGCGTTCGAGGCGGCGGAAGTGGTCCTCACCGCGTTCGACGAAGATGTCGGCGATGACGCCGTGGCGGTCGACGATGTTCGCGTCGGTGTCCGTCAGGGGCAGGCCCAGCCGGTCGGCGAGGAGCCGGCCGATCGTCGACTTCCCCGCCGCCGGCGGCCCGGTGAGCACGATGCGCGAGTGCGCGGCGGGCACCGGTTCGAGCGGCGGGACGGGTTTCGGAAGCGGGTGCTCGCTCATCGTCCGATGCGCAGGTTCTCCGGGATGGCGGCGAGGTAGCCCTCCAGGTTCCGCTTCGTCTCGGCCACCGAGTCGCCGCCGAATTTCTCGACGACCGCCTCGGCGAGGACGAGGGCGACCATCGCCTCGGCGACGACGCCGGCGGCGGGCACGGCGCAGACATCCGAGCGCTGGTGGTTGGCCTTCGCCGGCTCCCCGGTGACGACGTCGACGGTCGACAGGGCGCGGGGCACGGTGGCGATCGGCTTCATCGCCGCGCGCACGCGCAGCGGCTCGCCCGTCGACATGCCGCCCTCGGTGCCGCCGGCGCGGTTGCTCGCCCGGTGGTAGCCGGAGGCGCCGACGAGGATCTCGTCGTGGGCGGCCGATCCGGGGCGGGCGGCGGTGAGGAAGCCGTCGCCGACCTCGACGCCCTTGATCGCCTGGACGCCCATGAGGGCACCGGCGAGGCGGGAGTCGAGGCGGCGGTCCCAGTGGACGTGGGAGCCGAGGCCCGGCGGGAGGTCGTAGGCGAGGACCTCGACGACTCCGCCGAGGGTGTCCCCGGCCTTCTTCGCTGCGTCGATCTCCGCGACCATCCGGGTCGACAGCGCCGGATCGAAGCTGCGGACGGGGTCGCCGTCGAGGGCGTCGACGTCACTGGCGCGCGGCAGCGGGGCGTCAGCGCCGGGTGCGTTCTCGACGCCGCCGATCGCCACCGTGTGGGAGACGAGGGTGATGCCGAGTTCGCCGAGGAACTTCGCGGCCACGGTCCCGAGCGCCACGCGCATCGCCGTCTCCCGGGCCGAGGCGCGTTCGAGGACGGGGCGGGCCTCGTCGAAGCCGTACTTCTGCATCCCGACGATGTCGGCGTGGCCGGGGCGCGGACGGGTGAGCGGGGCGTTGCGGGCCTGACCGTCGAGGTCGGACTCGTCGATGGCGTCGGCGCTCATCACCGTCTCCCATTTGGGCCATTCGGTGTTGCCGACCTCGATCGCCACCGGCGAGCCGAGGGTCTTCGCGTGGCGGACGCCGCCGAGGATCCGGACCTCGTCGGCTTCGAACTTCATGCGCGCGCCCCGGCCGTAGCCGAGCCTGCGCCTGGCGAGGTTGACGCGGATGTCGTCCCTGGTGATCGGGATGTGGGCGGGCAGCCCCTCAATGATCCCGATCAGCGCTTCGCCGTGGGATTCGCCTGCAGTCAGCCATCTCAACATTCCACCGATTCTACAAAACGAACGGTGCCCCCACCGACCCCAGCCACAGACCGGACAGCATCGCGGGACCGAACGGGATCGTCGTCGCCTTGAGGTCGTGGGCGCGCAGGCCGGCGATGAGCGCCCAGACCCCGGCGATGAGCACGCTGAACAGGAGGACGACGAGCGGGGCCCACGGGGAGAAGAGCCCGGACACACCGGCGACGACGAACGCGAGCTTGACGTCGCCGAGTCCCATCGTCGGCTTCCGCACGAGACGTCCGACGAGGTGGATGGCGCCGAAGAGGAGGATGCCGACGATCGCTCCGAGGAGGGCGAACCACCACAGCGTCGAGTTCCCGACGAGGATGCCGGTGATGAAGGCGGCGCCGAGGAGGGCGATGAGCGGGTAGACGATCCGGTCGGGCAGGCGGCGGATGAGGAGGTCGGTGACGAGGAGGACGGGTGTGGCGGCCGCTCCGGCGCCGAGGCTGAGGCTCGTCAGCGCGAAGTCGATCCCCGTCGGGTGGGGTGGGGTGAGCGTCGTGCCGCTGCCCGGCGCGTGGGCCGTCCATTCCGGTGGGTGGGGAATCGCCTGGTCGATGGGGAAGAGCGCAGCGGCGACCGCGGCGAGGGCGACGGCTGCGAGGATGAGGAGGCTCGGCCGGAAGGCGCGGGAGCCGGTGAGGGCGGTGAGGTCGGCGTCGTCGGCGAGCCACCGGGCGGGGGTCGCGACGAGGAGGGCGGCGAGGCCGCCGGCGATGACCGCGGTGACGGCGATGAAGAGCGCGTGTGCGACCATGCGCGGCCCCGGTCAGGCCTTCTCGGCCGCGCCGTGCATCGCCTCGGCCACCGCCGCCAGCTGCGCCGCGGTGAGCGGGGTGCCGGCGGCCGCGGCGAAGAAGAGCGCGAACTGGGCGACGGCCTGTTCGACGAGCATCGCGATGCCCGGGACGGGGGTGAAGCCGTGGGCGGCGGCGTCGGTGAGCAGCGCGGAGTCCGCGGCGTAGGCGACGTCGAGGGCGACCCCGGGCCCGGCGGGCCAGGTGAGCGCGGGGGCCGCCTCGGCGGGGAGGGTCGAGAATGCGATCGCCGAGTCCGCGATCGTCGTCAGCGGTCCGGTGCCGGCGCTCATCCCCAGTCGGTCGGCCAGGTCGAGGACGGCGGCGGCCCGGGCGGGACTGCGGACGAGGAGGTCGACCTCGGTGACGCCGAGGCGGTGGCAGGCGAGCAGGGCCGACCGGGCGGTGGCTCCGGCGCCGAGGATCGTCGCCCGCCCGCGCCCGGCCGCCCGCCCGCGCCCGGCCGCCTCGGTGTCGGGGAGGACGGGAGTGAGCGCGCGGACGATGCCGTCGACGTCGGTGTTCGCCACTGTCGTCGCATTCGCACGGACGAGGGTGTTCGCGACCCCGGTCGCCTCGGCGGTGTCGTCGAGGATCCAGCCGCGGTCCCGGGCGAGTGCGACGAGGCGCTCCTTGAGCGGCATCGTCAGGGAGAACCCGGTGTGGTCGGGGTGGGCGTCGAGGAAGGTAACAAGGTCGTCGGCGCCGACCTCGGCACGCTCATAGCTGCTGTCGGTGAAACCGAGCGCGGCGAACGCCGCAGTGTGGAGCGCCGGTGACTGCGAGTGTGCGATCGGGCGCCCGAGGACGGCGGCGCGGATGCGCGCGCCCGCCGCTATCCCCCGTTCTCCCGCAGCCATGCGCGGTACTCCTCGACGTTCTTCTGGTGGTCGGCGTACGTGTCGGCGAACTTCGTCTCCCCCGTGTCGGGGTTGACGGCGACGAAGAACTGCCAGGTTCCGTCGGCCGGGTTGAGGGCCGCGTCGACGGCGCCGGCGCTCGGGGAGTTGATCGGTCCCGGGGGCAGTCCCTTCGCCTTGTACGTGTTGTAGGGGCTGTCGGAGCTGCGCTCCTCGGCCGTCGTCGTGAGGTCGGCGCGGGCACCGAAGATGTAGGCGACGGTCGCATCGGACTGGAGGAGCTGACCGGTCTGGGACTGGTCGGAGATCCGGTTGAGGAAGACGCGGGCGACCTTCTTCCGCGTCTCCTCGTCGCCCGGAGATTCGATCTCGACAAGGCTGGCGAGGGTGAGGACGCGGTTGGCGTCGGCGTTCTCGATGCCGGCGGTGTCGAGTTCGAGCTTGGTCTTGTCGACCATCTCCTGGACGATCATCTCCGCGGTCTTGCCCGCCCCCACCTCGTAGGTGGCCGGGTAGAGGTAGCCTTCGAGGCTCGGGGCCTCGACGTCGAGGTCGTAGTCCGCGGGCTTCTTGTCGTCGATGGCCTTGTCGACCTCTTCGGCCTTCATCCCCGATTCGATCATCGTCGCCTTGATCTGCTCGATCTTCCGGCCCTCGGCGATCGTCATCGTCGGCGGTTTGATCGGATTGATGAACGCATCGACGGCGGCGGCCGAGCTCATCTGCTCGCGCATGACGATGGGACCGGCCTGGATCGTGAGGTTGCGGCGCTCGACCTCGTCGAGGAAGGGCTTGGAGTCCTTGATGACGCCCTCTTCGACGAGCTGGTTGGCCACCGACCGCGCCGAGGCGCCCGGTGGGATCTCGAGGGAGACCTCGGTCGTGCCGTTGCCCTCGTAGTCGGAGCCGCCGCCGAAGAGGTCGTCGACGACTCCCCCGGCAGCGCGGAGGCCGAAGAATCCGCCGAGGCCGAAGACGAGGACGCAGATGACGACGATGACCGTCGTGCGCCGCTTGCGCATCATCCGCCGCCGCTTCTTCGCTTTGATCTCGGAACGGGACAGTCCTTCGTCGTCCGAGAACTCACCGGGGAACGGAATCATTGCTCACTCTCCTGTGTGGGGCAGCTCGCGACCTGCGGGCGTGCCCGTGTTGCGTTCGGATTCGAGCGCATTCTGCAGAATGATGACCGCCGCCTGGGCGTCGACGATCTCCCGGCGCTGGCGGGAGTTCTTTCCCGCTGCGGCCAGGGCGCTGTGGGCTTCGACGGTGCTGAAGCGCTCGTCGATGAGGCGGATGGGCACCCCGGCGTCGATCTTCACCGCGAAGTCGAGGGCGGCGTCGGCGGCCGCCCGCGCGGTGCCGTCGAGGGACTTGGGGTCCCCGACGAGGAGTTCGATGGGCTCGTATTCGGCGATGATCTCCCGCAGCTGCCGCAGCGCTGCCGGTTCGTCGGTGCGGCGCACCACGGTCAGCGGGGTCGCGAGGATCCCCTCGGGGTCGCAGGCTGCGACCCCGATGCGCACCGAGCCGATGTCGAGACCCAGTCGGCGCCCCCTCCTCAGTGTCACGTGAGCTCCGCCTTGACCGCGCTGATCGCCGCGGTGATCTGCGCGGGGTCGCTGCCGCCGCCCTGCGCGAGGTCGGGCTTGCCGCCGCCTCCGCCGCCGAGCGTCGAGCTCGCCAGGGACACGAGTCTGCCGGCCTGGTTGCCGGCCTGGCGCGCCGCCTCGGTGGTCGCGATGACGACGACGGGCTTGCCGCCGGAGACTCCGATGCCGAGGACGACGGCGGAGCGGTCGGAGACGCGGGCGCGCAGGTCGGTGACGATCGTGCGGACGTCCCCGCCGTTGGCGACCTCACCGAGGTCGGCGACGACGAAGAGGGTCCCACCGACCGTTTCGGCGCCCTCGAGGAAGCGGCCGGCCTGGGCGAGCAGCTGCTGCGAGTGGAGGCGGGCGATCTCCTTCTCCGCGTCCCGGAGCCTGACCATGAGCTCCGAAACCCGGTCCTTGACGTCGGTGCCGGGGACCTTGAGCATCTCGGACAGGGAGGACACGATCGTGCGCTCGGCGGCCAGGGAGCGGAAGGCGTCCATGCCGACGGCGGCTTCGATGCGGCGCACTCCGGAGCCGACGGAGGCTTCGGAGAGCACGGAGATCGGTCCGACCTCCGCCGAGGCGGCCACGTGCGTGCCGCCGCACAGCTCACGGGAGAACGGTCCGCCGATGTCGACGACGCGGACGATGTTCGGGTACTTCTCGCCGAAGAGGGCCATCGCGCCGGAGCGCTTGGCCTCCTCGAACGGGAGGTACTCGGTGCCGACGTCGTAGTTCGAGCGCACGGCGAGGTTCGCGACGTCTTCGATCTCGTCGCGCATCTGCGCGCTCGGGGCCTCCGGGAAGGAGTAGTCGAAGCGCATGTAGCCGGGCTGGTTCATCGAACCGGCCTGGACGGCGTGGGTGCCGAGGATCTCCCGCAGTGCGGCGTGGACGAGGTGGGTGGCCGTATGGGCCTGGGAGCCCTGGAAGCGGTGCTCGTGGTCCACCTCGGCGAGGACGTCGGCGCCGACGGGGATCTCCCCGTCGACGACCTCGATGCGGTGGGCGGCGAGTCCCTTGAGCGGGTTCTGGACGTCGAGGACGCGGGCGGTGAAGCCGTCGCCCTTGATGAGGCCGACGTCGGCGCGCTGGCCGCCGGATTCGGCGTAGAACGGGGTGAGGTCGAGGACGAGGTTACCGGTCTGTCCGGTGGTGAGCACCTCCTGGGCTTGACCGTCGACGACGATGCCGCGGATCCGGGAGTCGGCTTCGAGGGCGTCGTAGCCGACGAATTCGCTCTGCCCCTCGTCGAGCAGCGCGGAGTACGCGGTGAGGTCGGTGTGGCCGCCGCCCTTCTTCGCCTTCGCGTCGGCCTTCGCGCGGGTGCGCTGTTCGGCCATGAGGGAGCGGAAGCCCTCCTCGTCGACGCTGACACCGTGTTCGGCGGCCATTTCGAGGGTGAGGTCGATCGGGAAGCCGTGGGTGTCGTGGAGGGTGAAGGCGACGTCGCCGCTGATCGTCTTGTCGGAGCTGTCGAGCTTCTCGTACGCGGTCTCGAAGAGCTGGGTGCCCGATTCGAGGGTGCGCAGGAACGCCTTCTCCTCGGCGTAGGCGATGCGCGAGATCCGGTCGAAGTCGGTCTCGAGCTCCGGGTAGGAGTGCTTCATCGCGTTCATCGACACGGGCAGCAGGGAGGGCATGACCTCGGTGGTGACGCCGAGGAGGCGCATCGCCCGCACGGCCCGGCGGATGAGGCGGCGGAGGATGTAGCCGCGGCCCTCGTTGCCGGGGCGCACGCCGTCGCCGATGATCATCAGGGCGGAGCGGACGTGGTCGGCGACGACGCGCATCTGCACGTCGGAGTGGTGGTCGGCGCCGTACTCGTGGCCGGACAGCCGGCTCGCCTCGGCGATGACGGGGAAGACCTCGTCGATCTCGTACATGTTCTCGACGCCCTGGAGGAGGAACGCGACGCGTTCGAGTCCCATGCCGGTGTCGATGTTCTTCGCGGGCAGCTCGCCGGCGATGTCGAAGTCGACCTTCGAGCGGACCTCGGAGAGCTCGAACTCCATGAACACGAGGTTCCAGATCTCGATGTAGCGGTCCTCGTCGGCCTCCGGGCCGCCTTCGGCACCGTAGGCGGCGCCGCGGTCGAAGTAGATCTCCGAGCAGTAGCCGCCGGGTCCGGGCTGGCCGGTGTGCCAGAAGTTGTCCTCGTTGCCGCGCAGCTGGATGCGCTCGCGCGGGATCGAGGTCTCCTCGAGCCAGAGGTCGATCGTCTCGAGGTCGTCCTCGTGGACGGTGGCCCAGAGCAGGTCGGGGTCGAAGCCGAGTCCGCCGTCCTCGGTGGGCTGGGTGAGCAGGCCCCATGCATAGCGGATGGCTTCGCGCTTGAAGTAGTCGCCGAAGGAGAAGTTGCCGTTCATCTGGAAGAACGTGCCGTGGCGGGTCGTCTTCCCGACCTCTTCGATGTCGGCGGTGCGCACGCACTTCTGCACGCTCGTGGCGCGGAGGAAGGGCGCGGGCTCACGGCCGGTGAGGTACGGGATGAACTGCACCATGCCGGCGATGTTGAAGAGGATCGAGGGATCGGAGCTGATGACCGACGCCGAGGGCACGACCACATGTCCGTTCGCCTCGAAGTAGTCGAGCCAGCGCTTCTTGATCTCTGCCGTCTTCATCCAAGGCCTTTCAGGTGTTGCGTCTGCGGTGGGTGCGGTGCGCACCCGTTCCACACTAGTTTAATTGCTCACCAGTCGAGATGGTGATGGCCTGCGAGTCGTCGAACCCGCAGATGAATGCACGACTGCCCGGAACGCGGGCGTTCCGGGCAGTCGGGCGAGGCGGCTCAGCGCGAGTAGAACTCGACGACGAGCTGCACGTCAGCGGTGATGGGGACCTCTTCGCGCTTGGGGCGGCGCAGGAGGGTGGCCTGCAGGCCCTCAAGGTTGACGTCGAGGTAGCCCGGGACTGCCGGAAGAACGTCCTTGTGTCCGCCTGCCGCGGCGACCTGGAACGGATCCATGTCGGCGCTCTTCGGGTGGACCTGGATGGTCTGGCCTTCCTTGACGCGGAAGGACGGGCGATCCACGCGCTGGCCGTCGACCGTGATGTGGCGGTGGACGACGAACTGGCGGGCCTGAGCGATCGTGCGGGCGAAGCCGGCACGGAGGACGAGGGCGTCGAGACGCATCTCGAGGAGCTCGACGAGGTTCTCACCGGTCAGACCTTCGAGGCGCTTGGCCTCCTTGTAGGTCTTGAGCATCTGGGCCTCGCGGATGCCGTACTGGGCGCGCAGACGCTGCTTCTCCTTGAGGCGGACCGAGTAGTCGCTGTCATTGCGGCGACGGGCGCGGCCGTGCTCGCCCGGAGGGTAGGGGCGGCGCTCGAAGTACTTTTCAGCCTTCGGGGTCAGCGGCAGGCCGAGGGCGCGCGAGAGGCGGGCCATCCGGCGGTTACGTGCTGGTGCTGGCACTGGGTTACCTTTCTTGGGTGCGGGTCGTCCCGGCAGGCATCGAAGTCCTCGCCCTGATCGGAACCGTTGTTTCCCCGGTTGGGAAAGAGGGATTGAGCGTCGAGAACCGCTCGCACCGACCGCCTTTACATATGAGGCACAACAGCTGACTATCTTAGCCGAGTTCGCACCCTTCCCGCAATGCGGACGGAGGCGCTGCGACGCGGATCACGCGGAGGGTCACTCGCCGCGGAGGATCTTGCGGATCGTGGCCAGCCGCTCTTCGATGGTGCGCTCGAGGCCGTTGCCCGAGGGCGTGTAGTACTCCGTGCCCTTGAGCGTCTCAGGCAGGTGCTCCTGCGGGGCGACCCCGTGGGGGTAGTTGTGGGCGTACATGTAGCCCTTGCCGTGGCCGAGGGCCTTCGCTCCCGGATAGTGCGCGTCGCGCAGATGGTTGGGAACCTCACCGGACTTCCCGGCTCGGACATCGGCGATCGCGGCGTCAAGGGCCTTGTAGCTCGCGTTCGACTTCGGGGCCATCGCCAGGTAGGTGACCGCCTCGGCGAGGGGGATCCGACCTTCGGGCATCCCGATGTTCTGCACCGCCGTCGAGGCGGCCACAGCGATCGGCAGCGCCTGCGGATCGGCCATCCCGATGTCCTCGGCCGCGGAGATGACGACGCGGCGGGCGATGAATCGGGGATCCTCACCGGCGACGATCATCCGCGCGAGGTAGTGGAGGGCTGCGTCGACGTCGGAGCCGCGGATCGACTTGATGAACGCGGAGATGACGTCGTAGTGCTGGTCGCCGTCCCGGTCGTAGCGGAGCACGGTCTCGCTGCTCGCTTCGGCCACCGCCTCCTCGGTGATGAGGATCGGACCAGCATCGCTCTCGCCGGGCTCGCTTTCACCCGGCGCCTCGTCGCCCGCCTCGTCCGCGTCAGCGCCGCTCTGCTCCGCGCCGGCGTCGCCCTGCTCGGCTGCCTGCGCCGCGGCGATCCCGGCCGCGGCCTCGAGGAGGGTGAGTGAGCGCCTCGCATCGGCCCCGGAGATGCGGACGATGAAGTCCTTCGCCTCGGGGTCGAGGGCGAACTGGCCGGCCAGTCCCCGCTCACTGGCGATCGCGCGCTCGAGGAGCTGCGCGATCGCCGCGTCGTCGAGCGGGCGCAGCGTGAGCATGAGCGAGCGGGAGAGCAGCGGCGAGATGATCGAGAACGACGGGTTCTCCGTCGTCGCCGCGACGAGGACGACGAGCCGGTTCTCCACCGCCGGCAGCAGCGCGTCCTGCTGCGCCTTGGAGAACCGGTGGATCTCGTCGAGGAAGAGCACGGTCGTGCGCCCGTACATCTCGCGTTCGCGGCGGGCGTTCTCGATGACCTGCCGGACGTCCTTGACCCCGGCCGTGATCGCCGAGAGCTCGACGAACCGACGGCCCGGGGCATGCGAGATGACATGCGCGAGCGTCGTCTTGCCGACTCCGGGAGGACCCCAGAGGATCACCGAGGAGGCGCCGGCCCGGTCTCCCCCGCTCGCCTCGACGAGCTGGTTGAGCGGGGACCCGGGGAACGTCAGATGGTCCTGGCCGACGACCTCGGCGATGGTGCGCGGACGCATCCGCACCGCGAGCGGATCGAGCGCGCGCCCCTGACCGGGCTCGAACGCACCGCTGCCCGGACCGGGATTGTCCCGGTCCGGGTCGGAGAAGAGGTCGGGCCCGTCGGTCACCGCGAACCCTGACTCATCGGGGTGCCTGAGTCACTGCATCACGCGATCACTGCATCACGCGTCGGCGTCGGCGTCCGGATCGAAGTCGACGCCCGCCTCGGCGCGCTGCGCCTCGGTGATGGGGGCCGGTGCCTGCGTGAGCGGATCGTAGCCGCCGCCGGACTTCGGGAACGCGATGACCTCGCGGATCGAATCGACCCCGGCGAGCAGGGACACGATGCGGTCCCAGCCGAAGGCGATGCCGCCGTGCGGGGGCGCCCCGAACTTGAAGGCCTCGAGGAGGAAGCCGAACTTCTCCTGCGCCTCCTCCTCGGAAATGCCCATGATCTCGAAGACGCGCTCCTGGACGGCGCGCTGGTGGATGCGGATCGACCCGCCGCCGATCTCGTTGCCGTTGCAGACGATGTCGTAGGCGTAAGCCAGCGCCGCCCCCGGATCGGATTCGAGGGAGTCGAGGAACTCCGGCTTCGGAGCGGTGAAGGCGTGGTGGACGGCCGTCCACTGGCCTTCGCCGACGGCGACGTCACCGGCGGCCTGAGCGTCGGCGGCGGATTCGAAGAGCGGGGCGTCGACGACCCAGACGAACGCCCAGTCGCCGTCCTTGATCAGGCCGGTGCGCTCGGCGATCTCACGGCGCGCGGCACCGAGGAGGGCCCGCGAGCTTCCGGCATCGCCGGCGGCGAAGAAGATCGCATCGCCGGGGTTCGCTCCGGCGGCCTCGACGAGACCGGCCTTCTCCTGATCGGAGATGTTCTTCGCGACGGGACCGGTCAGCGTGCCGTCCTCGGCGACGAGGACGTACGCGAGGCCCTTCGCGCCGCGCTGCTTCGCCCAGTCCTGCCACGCGTCGAGCTGCCTGCGCGGCAGCGAGCCGCCGCCGGGGTAGACGACGGAGCCGACGTACGCGGACTGGAAGACGCGGAACGGGGTCTCGGAGAAGAATTCGGTGAGGTTCGTCAGTTCGAGGCCGAAGCGCAGGTCGGGCTTGTCCGACCCGAACCGCTCCATCGCCTCGTGGTAGGTGATGTGCGGGATCGGCGTCTCGATGTCGTAGCCGATGAGCTTCCACAGGGCGACGAGGATCTCCTCGGCCAGGGCGATGACATCGGCCTGCTCGACGAACGAGGCCTCGATGTCGAGCTGCGTGAACTCCGGCTGCCGGTCGGCGCGGAAGTCCTCGTCGCGGTAGCAGCGGGCGATCTGGTAGTAGCGCTCCATGCCGGCGACCTGGAGGAGCTGCTTGAACAGCTGCGGCGACTGCGGCAGGGCGTACCACGAACCGGGCTGGAGGCGGGCCGGGACGAGGAAGTCGCGGGCGCCCTCGGGCGTCGACTTCGTCAGCGTCGGCGTCTCGATCTCGACGAAGCCGTGCTCGTCGAGGACTCCGCGGGCGGCCTTGTTGACCGCCGAGCGCAGCCGCATCGCATGTGCCGGACCCGACCGGCGCAGGTCGAGGTAGCGGTACTTCAGGCGGGTCTCCTCACCGACGGTGCCGGCATCCTCGGCGTGGTCGGAGACCTGGAACGGCAGCGGGGCCGCCTCGGCGAGGATCTCCACGCTCGTGTCAACGATCTCGATCTCACCGGTGGGCAGGTTGGGGTTCTGGTTGCCCTCGGGGCGCAGGGCCACGGTGCCGGTGACCTTGACGACGGTCTCGTTGCGCAGCGCGTGCGCGTCATCCTCGCGGACGACGACCTGGACGATTCCCGAAGCATCCCGCAGATCGATGAAGGCGACACCTCCATGATCGCGACGGCGATCGACCCACCCGGCGAGGGTGACGGTCTCTCCTGCGTTGGCGGCACGCAGGCTTCCGGTTTCGTGGCTTCGCAGCACTGATGGGCTCCTTTACGATGGTGATGCGGGGAGTGCGTGACCAATGATAGTCGCTCGAACACCCTACCCCCGCACGCGTACAGCGCGGACAGAGAGGACCCATGGACGCAACGGAGACCGACCCGACGCCCACCTCGGCGCAGGTCGAGGTCGCCGCCGAGACGTTCCGCATGCTCTCGCAGGCGACCCGGCTGCGGGTCGTGTGGACGCTCGTGCACCAGGAGCTCGACGTCTCCTCCCTCGCCGAGGCGATCGGGGCGACCGTGCCGGCAGTCAGCCAGCATCTCGCCAAGCTCCGGTTGGCCGGGCTCATCTCCTCCCGCCGGGAGGGGCGGCGGATCTTCTACACCGTCGACGACCCGCATGTCGTCTCGATGGTCCGGGAGATGTTCGAGCACATCGCCCCCGACGGGTCGCTCGCCCCGGATCCGACTTAGGCGTCCTCACTGTCCGGCCCGCGCCCGGTCCCGCGCGCTCCCCTACGCCCCGGTCACACGGGGCCGGAGATCCTCGGCCGGGGGCTCCCACGTCTGCGGGTCGGCCGGGGTCTGCTCACCGGAGCGGATGTCCTTGACCTCGTGGCCTGCCTCGCCGTCGGTGAACCAGACGAACGGGATGTCCCGGCGTTCGGCATAGCGGATCTGGCGGCCGAACTTCGCGGCACTCGGGGAGACCTCGCAGGCGATGTCGCGGGCGCGCAGAGCCGCCGCGACGGCGTCTGCCTCGCCGCGGCGCTCCTCGTCGGTGACGGCGATGACGACGGCCGAGGGGGTGCCCCGAGTCGCGGAGATGCCGCTGTCCTCACCGAGGACGAAGGCCATGAGCCGGGAGATGCCGATCGACATGCCCACCCCCGGGTAGGTCTTCTTGCCGACCGTCGCGAGCGAGTCGTAGCGTCCGCCCGAGGCGACGGAGCCGAGCTCCTCGTGGCCGACGAGCTGCGTCTCGTAGACGGCGCCCGTGTAGTAGTCGAGTCCGCGCGCGATCTTCAGCTGCGCGACGAGGACGCCGGGAGCGCGCTCGGCCGCGGCGGCGAGCATCGTCGTCAGCGCCTCCAGCCCCTCATCGAGGAGCGGGTGGCTCACGCCGAGGGCGCGGACCTCGTCGGCGAAGTCGGGCGAATCGGATTCGATCGCGGCCAGCGCCAGGCACAGCTGCTGCTGTCGCTCATCGGCACCGGCGTCGGCGGCGAGCAGCTTCGCGACCTCCTCGGGCCCGATCTTGTCGTACTTGTCGAGGCTGCGCAGCACGGCGGGGATGTCGGTCAGCCCGATCCCCCGGGCGAAGCCCTCGAGGAGGCGGCGGTCGTTGACGACGATCCGGATCGGCGGGACGCCGAGCGGGGCGAGGCGGGCGAATGCGTCGGCGATGGCGAGCGGGATCTCGACCTCGAAGTGTCCGGGCAGCTCACCGTCGGCGATGATGTCGATGTCGGCCTGGATGAACTCGCGGTAGCGGCCCTGCTGCGGGCGCTCCCCGCGCCACACCGGCTGGATGCGGGTGGCCCGGAACGGGAAGCTCAGCTCGTTCGCGTTCTCCGTGACGAAGCGGGCCAGGGGCACGGTGAGATCGAAGTGGAGGCCGAGCGGGTTGCGCTCGGTGCCCTCGGAGTGGAGACGGGAGACCGCGAAGATCTCCTTGTCGATCTCCCCGTCCTTCGCGAGCTGGCTCAGCGGTTCGACGGCGCGGTGGTGGAGGGCGGAGAAGCCGTGGAGGGCGAAGGTGTGGTCGAGGATGTCGATGATGCGCTTCTCGATCACGCGCTCGGCCGGGAGCCGTTCCGGGAATCCGGACAGACGGGCTGACTTCGCCATGGTTCTCCTTGCTGTGGGGTGGTGCAGGGATGGTGCACTGTCGTTCGTGTGGGTGGTGCTCACGGGCCGGTGTCTGCTGTGCCGGGTCGGCTCAGAGGAACGGGTTCGTCCGCAGTTCGTGACCGACCCGGGAGGCCGGACCGTGTCCAGGATAGATGGGAACGTCGGGCAGGGTCGCAAACGCCCGCAGCGTGTCCGCCATCGCCGCAGCGTCCCCGCCGGGCAGGTCGATGCGTCCGATCGCACCGGCGAAGACGACGTCACCGGTGAAGATGACCTCCTCGCCGTCGGCGCTGACGGACAGCAGCGTCGAGCCCTCGGTGTGGCCGGGGGCGGCGATCGCGGTGACGGTGAGCCCGGCGACGGTGACGACGGTGCCCGCGTTGAGGGGGACCACCTCGGCGGGGGCCTGCCATCCTTCGAGCAGCGGAGCGATCATCTGCGCGAACTGAGGGCCCAGCGTCTCCCCCGGTGCGCTGACCCGGTAGTGGTCGGGTTCGCCGAGGTGGACGGGCACGTCCCAGCGGCCGAGCAGCGAGGGCAGCCCGAGGATATGGTCGGGATGTCCGTGGGTGAGGAAGATCGCGACGGGGGTGAGTCCTTCGGCGGCGGCGAGCTCGGCGAGCTCGGGTCCGGCGTCGTAGCCGGCGTCGATGAGGATGCAGTCGCTCTCCCCCTCGGCTCGAACGGCGTAGCAGTTGACATCGAGGAATTCGGCGCGCGTCGTGAAGACATCCATGGCCAAAGTCTAACGAGGGGTGACGTGGTGGTTATGCTGGGATAACCCCAGCAGATCGAGTGATCGGCGCCAGCGCCGGTTCGACCGATGAAGAATAGGTGAGAAACATGTCGACCCCGACTCCGAAGCCGACTCCCCGTCCCTCAGCCGTCCCGCGTCCGCAGGCAGCGCAGCCGGTGGCCGGCAGCATGGTCGACCATGACGCCGAGGTGGCGCGCGCGGTCACGCACGGTCGCGCCGACGAGCAGGGCACCGTCTTCGTCATCACCGCCGATGGCGAACGCGAGGTCGGCCAGTACCCGGACGCGACCGGCGACGAGGCCATCGAGTACTTCGCGAAGAAGTACGTCGAACTCCTCGAACACGCCGCTCACCTGCGCAGCCGCCTCTCAGCCGGGGCGCCGGGCCGGGAGGTCACGCACGCGGCGACGACGCTGCGCGAGTCGCTGGCCGAGGCCAACGTCGTCGGTGACCTCAAGGGACTCGGCGCCACCCTCGACACCCTGATCTCCGATGCGAAGGCGACGGAGTCGAAGCAGGCGGCCCGCACCGAGGCGGCCAAGCTCGAGGCCGCGCAGAAGCGCGAGGAGCTCGTCGTCGAGGCCGAGAGCCTCGCCGGCAAGGACCCGGACAAGATCCAGTGGAAGGTCTCCG
The DNA here is from genome assembly GCF_039528855.1 of Brevibacterium sanguinis. NCBI lineage: Bacteria > Bacillati > Actinomycetota > Actinomycetes > Micrococcales > Brevibacteriaceae > Brevibacterium > Brevibacterium sanguinis. The sequence goes on from NZ_BAAAMB010000005.1 coordinate 211,612, forward strand.
GGGCTCGCCTGCGCGAGCTCTTCGCGCAGTGGAAGGACATGCAGCGCAGCGGACCGCGCCTGCCGCGTTCGGTCGACCAGGAGCTGTGGGGCCGGTTCTCGCAGGCGCGGAACACGTTCGAGCGCAAGCGCAAGGACTTCTTCGCCGAACTCGACAAGCACAACTCCGAGGGCAAGCGGATCAAGGAGAAGATCGTCGCCGAGGCGGAGGCCCTGTCCGGCTCGACCGATTTCCGCACGGTGTCCCAGAAGTACAAGGACCTCATGAGCCAGTGGAAGCGCGCCCCCCGGGCCTCCCGCAAGGACGATGACGCGCTCTGGGCGCGCTTCCGGGCCGCACAGGACGTCTTCTTCGCCGCCCGCGACGCCGAGAACGCCGCCCTCGACGAGGAGTTCAAGGGCAACCTCGTCGTCAAGGAGGAGCTGCTGAAGAAGGCCCAGGCGCTGCTCCCGATCACCGATCCGACCGCCGCGAAGCGTGAGCTGCGGGTCATCCAGGACGAGTGGGAGGAGGCCGGGAAGGTTCCCCGCGCCGATGTCTCCCGCATGGAGAACGGTCTGCGCGAGGTCGAACGGGCGCTGGCCGAGGCCGAGGACGCCGCGTGGAAGCGCAGCAACCCCGAGACGAAGGCGCGGACCTCGGGGGCGCTGAGCCAGCTCGACGAGTCGATCGCCGAACTCGAGGCGGCGCTGGAGAAGGCGAAGACCGGCGGCGACGAGAAGGCCGTGGCCGATGCGCAGGCAGCCCTCGATGCCCGCCGGGCGTGGCGCGATCAGCTCGCGCAGACGGCCGCCGAACTCGACTGACTGACCTGTTCGGCAGTTATCCACAGGCGGTGCGGTCGCCGGACGGTTATCCACAGGCTCCGTTTCCGCTCTTGATCTCAGCGCGCCGGGCGACGAGAGTTGCGCCATGGAGGACATCTTCCGTCTCAGCGATTTCGGCTATGAGCATCTCACGGAGCTCACTCTCGACGGTCTGCTCACCAGGCTGTCGGAGACGACGTGGGTGCGCACGGGGGCGGTGCTCGGTCCCGAGGAGCGGATGAGTGCGCTCGCCGCGCAGCTCCCGGCCCGCCTCGTCGTCTCTCACGCGACCGCCTGGTGGGTCCACGTCGGGCTCGGTCGCGCCCCGAGTCCGCTGACGCTGACGACGCATCCGCGCCGGCGCGTGCTCGAGTCGACGGGGCTCGTCGTCCACGAGCTCAGTCTCGCCCGCGGTGATTGGGAGACGATCGCGGGTCACCCGGTGACGACGCCGGAGCGCACCCTCTACGATCTGCTTCTCCCCCTCGTCCGCGACCCCCGGCGGGCATCCGGCCCGCAGATCGCCGCGCTCATCGACGATGTCCCCGGTGGCATGGTCAGGCGTCTGCGGCTCTATCTCGCCGAGGTGGGACGGCGCCCGTACGCTGCGCAGATGCGGCAGGTCCTCGACCATTTCACGCGCCCGGGCCGCGCTCCTGGAGTCCGTGCAGCGACGGTCCTGCGGTCGGACGAGGAGGCTCAGCCGCCGGAGATGCGGTAGACGTCGAAGACGCCTTCGACCTTCCGGACCGCGGAGAGCACGGTGTCGAGGTGGCTGGCATCGGACATCTCGAAGACGAACTTCGACTGGGCGACCCGGGCCTTCGACGTCGCCACCGACGCGGAGAGGATGTTGACATGGGTCTCCGTGAGCACCTTGGTGATGTCGGAGAGCAGACCGGAACGGTCGAGGGCTTCGACCTGGATCTGGACGAGGTAGACCCCGCTCGTCTTCTCCCCCCACGAGACCTCGACCATGCGCTCGGGTTCGCGTTCGAGGGAGACGACGTTGGGGCAGTCGACCCGGTGCACGGAGACCCCTGAGCCGCGGGTGACGAAGCCGACGATCTCATCCCCGGGCACCGGGGTGCAGCAGCGGGCGAGTTTGACGAGGACGTCGTCGACGCCCTTGACGACGACTCCGCCGGCCGAGGAGTGGTGGCCCGAGGACTGACCGGTGCGGTTGCGCGGCTCCGGCGGGAGGACCGGGACCTCCTCCTCTTCGCCGACCTCCTTTGCGAGCAGGTCGACGACGTGGGCGGCCGAGGTCACGCCGTTGCCGATCGCCGCGTAGAGCGCGGTGACATCGGGCAGGCGCAGTTCGGTGGCGACGACCTGGAGGGCTTCCTGGCTCATCAGGGCGTTCGCGGACAGCGAGTGCCGGCGCATCGCACGGGCGAGCTGTTCGCGACCGTTCTCGATCGCCTCTTCGCGTCGTTCCTTCGAGAACCACTGGCGGATCTTCGATCGGGCACGGGGGCTCTTGACGAAGCCGAGCCAGTCACGGCTCGGACCGGCGTTCTCGTCCTTCGAGGTGAACACCTCGACGGAGTCGCCGTTCTTCAGCTCCGTGTCGAGGGCGACGAGTCGGCCGTTGACGCGGGCGCCCATCGTCTTGTGGCCGACCTCGGTGTGGACGGCGTAGGCGAAGTCGACGGGGGTCGCGCCCGCGGGCAGGCTCATGACGTCGCCCTTGGGCGTGAAGACATAGACCTCCTTCGAGTTGACCTCGTAGCGGAGGCTGTCGAGGAACTCGTCGGGGTCGCTGACCTCGCGCTGCCAGTCGAGCAGCTGGCGCAGCCACGCGGCGTCGTCGACGCCGCCGTCGTCGGAGACCTTGACCGACCGGGCGGTGTTCGAGGTGATCGCCTTCGACGGGTTGCCGCGGTCCTTGTACTTCCAGTGGGCGGCGACGCCGAACTCCGCGCGCCGGTCCATCTCATGGGTGCGGATCTGGATCTCCACGGGTTTGCCGCCGGGGCCGATGACCGTGGTGTGGAGGCTCTGGTACATGTTGTACTTCGGCATCGCGATGTAGTCCTTGAACCGGCCGGGGACCGGGTTCCACCGGGCGTGGACGATGCCGAGGGTCGCGTAGCATTCGCGGACGGTTTCGACGAGGACGCGGACGCCGACGAGATCGTAGATGTCGGCGAACTCGTGACCGCGCACGACCATCTTCTGGTAGATCGAGTAGTAGTGCTTCGGCCGGCCGGTGATGGCCGCCTCGATACCGGAGTCGGCGAGTTCGGACTGGAGCTCATGGGAGACGGTCGAGAGGTACTTCTCCCGCTCCGGTGCCCGGTCGGCGACGAGGCGGACCACCTCGTCGTAGACCTTGGGGTGGAGGACCTGGAACGAGAGATCCTCGAGTTCCCACTTGATCGTGTTCATGCCGAGCCGGTGCGCGAGCGGGGCGTAGATCTCGAGGGTCTCGCGTGCCTTCTTCGTGCTCGACGAGGCGGGCACGAACTTCCACGTGCGCGCGTTGTGGAGACGGTCGGCGAGCTTGATGACGAGGACGCGGATGTCCTTGGCCATCGCGACGATCATCTTCCGCACGGTCTCCGACTGCGCGGCCTGACCATAGGTGAGCTTGTCGAGCTTCGTCACCCCGTCGACCATGGCGGCGACCTCGGGGCCGAAGGACTCGGTGAGCTGCTCGAGTGAGTAGTCGGTGTCCTCGACGGTGTCGTGGAGGAGCGCCGCGGCCAGGGTGACCGGGAGCATGCCGATCTCGGCAAGGATCGTCGCAACTGCCACCGGATGGGTGATGTAGGGGTCCCCGGACTTCCGGGTCTGCCCGCGGTGCGCCTCCTCGGCGACCGTGTAGGCACGGACGACGAGGTCGATGTCGGCCTTCGGGTGACTCGACTGCAAGGCCCGGATCATCGGTCCGAGCACCCGCGGGTAGCCGGGGTCGTTCTGCGCCCTGGCCGCCCACCAGGCCAGACGGGAGATGCCGCGCGGACGGCGCGATTCAGCTGATGATGCCATCACGTCCCCCTCTCCAGCATGATCCTGCTCGTGGTCTCGTCTCAGACCTCAGCGTGGATCACGGGTGCCACATCGTCTTTGCCGTCCTTCAAGCGTAATTCACGCACGGCCTCTTCCTGTTCCTTCACGGCGGGTTCGTTCGACCGCAGGAGCGCGTAGAGGGGGCTGGCGACGAAGAGCGTCGAGGCGGCGGCGACGATCGTGCCGACGAAGAGCGACAGCGAGATGTCGACGAGCGTGCCCGCGCCGAGGAGGAAGACGCCGATGAAGAGGATCGAGGCGATCGGCAGCACGGAGACGACGGAGGTGTTGATCGAGCGCACCGTCGTCTGGTTGATGCCGAGGTTGACGAGCTCGGAGAACTTCAGGCGCTTGTTGTCCTTGAATCGCGCGGTGTTCTCGCGGATCTTGTCGAAGACGACCACCGTGTCGTAGAGCGAGAAGCTCAGGACGGTGAGGAAGCCGATGACGGCTTCCGGGGTGACTTCGAAGCCGGTGGCCGAGTAGATGCCCATCGTGATGATCATGACGACGAAGAGCCCGACGATCGCGGCCAGCGACATCTTCCAGGTCCGGAAGTAGAGCGCCATGACGATCATCGCGATCGCGACGAAGATGACGAGGGCCCTGACCATCTTCTGGGTGACGTCAGCACCCCACTGGGGGCCGACGAAGGTCGAGGTGACGTCCTCGGCGGGAACGTCGTACCCGGCCGAGAGGGCGTCGCGGACTTCCTGCATCTGCTCGTCGGAGAGCTGGTTCGTCTCGATGCGCACCGCGGTGTCCCCGGTCGGGGTCAGGCGCGGTTCGGAGTCGGCGACGACGTCGTTGACGATGGTCTCGCCCCGGCTCGCCGAGGTGTCGGTGACGTTGTCGACCTGGAACTGCGAACCGCCGCGGAAGGCGATGCCGAAGTTGAAGCCGGCGATGAGCGGAACGAGGAGGGAGAGGATGACGAGGACGCCGGCGATCGAGAGCCAGAGCTTGGCCTTCCCGACGAAGGGGATGGAGGACTCACCGTTGTGGAGGCGATTGCCCCAGGCGAAGAACTTCTTCACTTCTCTGCCCCCTTCTCATCGTCTGCGGCTGCCGCGCGCTTGGCGGCCGCCTTCCGTTCGGCGATCGTGCCGCCGGTCGACGGTGCGTCCGATCCGCGCTTGCGTCGCGAGCTCTTCGTCTTCTTCGGCCCGGCCGCATCAGCGGACTCGGCCGACGCTGCCGTGCCGGACTCGGAGTCCTCCGCGTCCATGGCAGTGTCCGCGGTCGTCGCGTCCTCGGCCTCGGTCACCTCCTCGGCCTCGGTCACCTCGTCGGTCTCCGCCGAGTCGTCGGCCAGTGCGGTCTTCGTCGCGGTCGCCGACCGGGAGCTGCTCGCCGATTCCTCGGACGACGCGGAGCTCTTCGCTTCGGCCCGGCGCTTGGCGCGGCGGCCGGCGATCGTCTCCGCGTCGTCGTCGAGCCCGAGTTTGCGAGCCCGCGCCTTGTCGCGGCGCTGGGCTTCGGGCGACTTGTCCTTGTTGTCGAGGTCGATGCCGAGCGCACCGCGGTAGGCGGCCGGCTTGACCCCGAGCAGACGCGGATCCATACCCGACATCGGGTGCCCCTGGCCGAAGAACTTCGTCCGTGCCAGAAGCTGGAGCATCGGGTGGGTGAAGAGGAAGACGACGAGGATGTCGACGATGACCGCGAGGCCGAGGGTGAACGCGAAGCCGCGCACCGAACCGACGGCGAGGATGTAGAGGATGACGGCGGCGAGCATGTTGACCGACTTCGACGCCCAGATCGTGCGCTTGGCGCGGTCCCAGCCGACTTCGACGGCCGAGAGCAGGTTCCGGCCGCTGCGCAGCTCGTCTCTGACGCGTTCGAAGTAGACGATGAACGAATCCGCCGCCATGCCGATGCCGATGATGATACCGGCGACACCGGCCAGGGAGAGCCGGTAGCCGTATCTCCATGAGGCGATGAGGAGGAGCAGATAGGTGAGGACGCCGACGACGACGAGGCTCGAGACGGTGACGAGTCCGAGGACCCGGTACTGCAGGAGCGAGTAGACGACGACGAGGAGGAGACCGACGAGCCCGGTGAGGATGCCGATGTTGAGGTAGTTCGCACCGAGGGTCGGTGAGATCTGCTCTTCGCTCTGGACCTGGAAGCTGATCGGCAGGGAGCCGTTCTTCAGCTGGTTGGCCAGAGTCTGGGCCTCGTCGAGGGTGAAGTTGCCCGAGATCTCGGCGCGGCCGTCGGTGATGACGGCGTTCGAGGTCGGTGCGGAGAGGACGAGCCCGTCGAGGGTGATCGCGAACTGGTTGTACGGCTGCTGGAGACCGGTGATCGCCGAGGTGATCTGCTTGAAGATCTCGCGTCCCGTGTCGTCGAACTCGAGGTTGACGGCGGGCTGGTTGGTCTGGACGCCGTTGGCGCCGGCTGCGTAGCCGAAGGTCGCGTCGGTGAGGTGGTCACCGGAGAGCTCGACGGGACCGAGCACGTATTTCGCCGACCCGTCCTGGGCGCACGAGACGACCGGCTGGTCGGCCGGCTGCTGGACGCCGCCGGTCCGGTTCTCCGGGTTCGTGCAGTCGAGTTCCGTGTACTGGTTGATGATGTCCTGCGTCTGCCATTCGGCGGTGTCCTGCTCGGGATCGAACAGGGGGCGCGGCGTCGAGTCGGTGACCTGGGTGTCCTCACCCTGACTTTCACCGGCCTGGGTCGGCGCAGGGGTCTCGCCCTCCGGCGACTCATCCGCAGGGGCCTCACCCGCGGGCGACTCGGACGGGGCGGGCGCGTTGCCGCCGGCGTTCGCGGGTTCGTCGGTCGCACTGCCGTCACCTGAGCCGGCGGCGTCTGCACTGCTCGAGTTGACGACGGCGCCGCCGCCGGTCGGAGCGTCCTGGCTGCCACCGGTGAGGTCTTCGAGGCGCTGGCGCTCCTCGTCGGTCAGCCCCTCGGAGGGGTCTCCCCCGTTCTGTCCCTGCTGCTGTTCGTCGATCTGCGCCTGGGAGCGCGGGTCGCCGACGAGGGCGACTCGGCGGAAGACGAGCTGAGCCGAGGAGCGGACGAGGTTGCGAGTCTCCTCATCGGGGTTGCCCGGCAGGTTGACGACGATGTTCCTGTCGCCCTGCGTCGAGATCTCGGCTTCGGAGACACCCGTCGAGTCGACCCTCTGGCGGATGATGGCGACTGCCTGATCGAGCTGTTCCGTGCTGATCGTCGTGTCCTCGGACACCTGGGGTTCGAGGATGATCGAGGTGCCGCCCTCGAGGTCGAGGGCGAGCTTCGGTGTGGGTGTGGCGTCGGACCAGATGACACCTGCGGCGAGGACGCCGAGGAGGATCAGGGTGACGACCGTCAACCACAGGAAGCGCAAACCAGGGCGTGGCTTTTCTTCGATGTCGGACACGTCTCAGCTTTCGATCGGGAGCAGTGAGGGGATCAGTTCTTCTTGTCGTCGGTGTCCGGCTTGTCGGTGCCGGTCCCCTTCGACGGATCCTCAGTCGAGCTGCCGTCCACGTCGTCGGCGTTGGTCTTGGCAGCCGCATCCGCCTCGGCGGCAGTGCGGTCGGCCTTGTCGGCCGTGAGATCGGCGTCGTCAGCCTTGAGATCGGCGTCGAGGGCCTTCTCATCGGCGCGGTCGGCCTTGAGATCGGCATCGGCGGCCTTCGCATCGGCACGGTCGGCCTTGAAGTCGGCGTCGGCGGCGTTGAGGTCAGCGTCGGCGGCCTTGAGGTCGTCGTCGCCCGCCTCGGCGCGCTTGCGCTCGTTCATCGCGTCGAGTTCGGCGTCGGTGATCGCCGGGGAGTCGGTCGCCTCGGTGGCGGGGGCCGCATCGACAGCGGTGTCCGGGGTGTCGATCTGGCCGATGGCCTGGCGGTGCACGCGCAGGACCGTGCCGGGTCCGGATTCGATGGTGACCTGGTTGTCCTCGTCGTCGATCGAGAGCACGGTGCCGAAGACGCCGAAGGTCGTCATGACCTTGGCTCCGGGAACGAGGTTCGTCTTGATCTGCTCCGCACGCGCCTTCTGCTTACGCCGAGAGTTGAACAGGAAAAAAATCAGCAGCGCAGCGAGCGCGAGAGGGATCAGCAAATCCACAGGTATCAACCTTCCATAAGAACGGACCAGTGCACTAGCTTAGTTCGAAGTCCGTACTCAAGGCGAACCGATACGCAGGGTTCAGTACTCATAGTTTGCTGGGATGTGGAGTCCCAGATGCCTCCATGCCGCCGAGGTGGCGACGCGTCCGCGTGGGGTGCGGCTGATGAGGCCCTCCCGCACGAGGTACGGCTCGGACACGGTTTCGACCGTGTCGGCCTCCTCCCCCACCGACACCGACAGCGTGCCGAGTCCCACGGGACCGCCGGCGAAGCGCTTGCAGAGGACTTCGAGGACGGACCGGTCGAGGCGGTCGAGGCCGAGTTCGTCGACTTCGTAGACGGTAAGCGCGTTGAGCGCCGCGGCCTCGTCGATGGTGCCGTTGCCGCGCACCTGCGCCCAGTCCCGGACGCGGCGGAGCAGACGGTTGGCGATGCGGGGCGTGCCCCGGGAGCGGGTGGAGATCTCGGTGAGACCGCGGTTCTCCGCGTCGATGCCGAGCATCCGGGCAGAGCGGGTGAGGACGGTGAGCAGGTCGGCGCTCGAGTAGAAGTCGAGGTGCCCGGTGAAGCCGAAGCGGTCGCGCAGCGGCGCCGGGAGGAGTCCCGAACGAGTCGTCGCGCCGACGAGGGTGAAGGGCGGGAGGTCGAGCGGGATCGCCGTGGCGCCGGGGCCCTTGCCGACGATGACGTCGACGCGGAAGTCCTCCATCGCGACGTAGAGCATCTCCTCGGCGGCGCGGGCCATCCGGTGGATCTCGTCGATGAAGAGGACTTCGCCCTCTTCGAGGGAGGAGAGGATCGCGGCGAGGTCGCCGGCGTGCTGGACGGCGGGGCCGGAGGTCACGCGCAGGCTCGCCTGCATCTCGTGGGCGATGATCATCGCCAGCGTCGTCTTCCCGAGTCCGGGCGGGCCGGAGAGCAGGACGTGGTCGGGGGCCTTGTGCCGGGCCTTCGCGGCGTCGAGGACGAGCGAGAGCTGTTCGCGGACCTGCGGTTGGCCGATGAAGTCGTGGAGGCCCTTGGGTCGCAGCGCCGCCTCGGCGTCGCGTTCAGCGGCTTCGGCGCTGCCGGAGACGAGCCGGTCGTGCTCGGCGCCGGTGAGCCGCTGGTCGCCGAAGTCCATCTCGTAGGAGGCGGTTTCGCGGTCGGTCATTTCCGGGCACCGAGGACTTTGAGCGAGGCCTTGAGCAGCGCCGAGGTGCCGGCGTCGGCCTCGAGGTCAGCGACGACCTCCTGGACCACCTCGGCGGCTTGGGGCTCCTTCCAGCCGAGGCCGACGAGGGCGTCGACGACCTGCTGATTGGTCCCGCCGAAGGAGAGCGCGGGGCCCGGTGCTGCGGCGGCGAACTTCGGGAGCTTGTTCTCGAGTTCGAGGATGATCCGCGAGGCGCCCTTCTTGCCGATGCCCGGCACGCGGGTCAGGGCGGTGGCGTCCTGGCCGGCGATCGCGGCGGCGAGTTCGTCGGGGCCCATGACGGAGAGGATGGCCATCGCGAGGCGGGGTCCGATGCCCGAGATCGTCAGGAGGACCTCGAAGGTGTGGTTCTCGTCCTCGGTGCCGAAGCCGAAGAGGGTCATCGAGTCCTCGCGGACGACGAGGGTCGTGACGAGGTCGATGTCGGCGCCGTGGCGGGTGCCGGCCAGGGTGTCGGGTGTCACGTGCACTTTCCTGCCGACACCGTAGGTGAGGACGACGAGGTGGTCAGCTGCGATGCGATGGACCGTACCGCTGAGGAAACTGATCACGGACTGCCTTTCAGGTGGGAACACGTGTACGAATCCAGACTAACAGTTCGAGGTCGCTCGCCTCATCCGACATGCCCGGGCCGGTGGCACACTCGTCCCCTCAAACGGGCGCTCACCACAGACCCCGATCATCGGGCCCCGGAACATCGCCACCGGCTGCAACGTCACCGGCGGCATCGCCGCCCATGGCACCACTATCGGTGGCGCCGCCATCGCTGCGATCGTCGATGCCCCCGCCTGGCTCTCGCGCGGCACCCGGTTCGGACCCACTGCTCCATCGCACCGAATCCGCGTCGCTCCCCCGCATCAGCTCCGGCCCGCAGTGCTCCGCATCGACGCCGACATCGGCGGCGGTGAGCGGCGACAGCGGCAGGTCGGCGAAGAGCGTGTCGACGGCGTCGTCGGTGACGAATCTCGCGTGGAGGATCGGCCTCCGTTCGATGTCGACCGAGGCAGGTGGTATCCATGCGGCACGGCCGTCCTTGAGCATGATCGTCTCCCACTCGGATCTGTCGATGAGGTGGTGGTGCATGCTGCAGACGAGAGTGAGGTTGTTGAGGTCGGTTCTGCCGCCGAGTGCCCAAGGGAAGACGTGGTGCGCGTCGCACCAGCCCGGTGGTGTCTCGCATCCAGGGAAGGTGCAGCCCTTGTCTCGCGCGGCGAGGATCGCCAGCTGTCGGGGCGTCGCGTGTCGCTGTTCGGTCGCCAGCGCCATCGACTTCGCCTTCTCAGTCATGAGGTGGAAGAACACCGTGCCGTTGAGGCCCTCATCGGCGGCGAGGTCGATCGGGAAGTCGGCTTCGGCTCCTGTCGTCGCCCGGCCCTTCCCCTCGGCGAGGTTCTCGGCCGTTGCGGTGACGACGAGGGCGAACGGCGCTCCCCTGCCGACCCGACCCATTTCGGTGTGGGAGATCAGTGTCGAGAAGCGCTCGTACATGAGGTTCTGCACTGTGCCCTGTTCGTCCGAGGTGTCGGCGAACGTGCCGTCGGCGCGGACTCCCCAGCCGCGGGGGTTCTCGGAGCCTGTGCCTGACAGCTGCGGGTTCACATCGGCGGGCAGCGGTCGGTCTGATGCGTCTCCGGCGAGCACGCTCCCGAAGAGCTCGAGCATCTGTTCGCCCTCGACGCGGAGGTCATCATCGGGTCCACCGTCGAGACCCGTTGGATTCTGAGCACCGCCGTCACCAGTCTCATCGTCGAGACCCGGCGTGCCGTCTGCGCTGCTGTCACTGGACGTGTCGCCTGCTTCGCTGGGGTCACCCGCTCCGGTCGGGTCGTCCACTCCGGTCGGGTCGTCCGCTTTGATCCGTGAGGTCAGCCATCCCTGGATGATGCCACCGGTGATCGGGTCGAGGAGGCCGCTGAGGTCCCAGTCGCCGTCGCGGCGCTGGCGGACGTTGACCTTGTACTTCGAGCGGTCGCGGGAATCGGTCGGCTCGGCGCCGTCGGGGTCGACCCGCTCGAGCATGGCGGTGAAGATCCGCCGGAGGTCGGAGACGCGGACGCTCGGCGCGCGTTCGACGAGTTTGCCTTCGATCCGTTCGCGCACCTCGGTGCCGAGCCAGAAGGGGACCTCGTCGAGGCATTTTCCGATCATCGCCGCCTGGCTCGACGACAGCGCTCCGGACTGCAGACCGGCCGCGACGATCGGATACTTCGGCGGCCGCGACTGCCCGGTCAGGTCGACTCGGTTGCCGAGGTTCTTCGCCAGTTCGGTGCGGCGGTGCGCCTCGGTGCTGCTGAGTTGGAGTTTGTCCTGCACCAGAGCCTTGGTCGATTTCGCCCCGTAGTCCTTGGGCGTTCCGACGCGCTCGAAAACCGACAGCGTCACGGCGTGGAGCGAATCGACGAGACGGCTGAGCGCTTCGACTCCCCTCATCACGGTGATGGCCTCGTCGGGTCCCATCGGACGTCGGAAATCGCGGAGTTCGGCTTCGAGCCGGGTGATCGCAGCGATGCTGTCGGTCACCTCGGGGACCGAGCCTCCGAGGTCGGCCCACTGTTCCTTCGTGAGCATCGGATGGGGAGAGTCTGCCAGGGAGGTGTCGCGGTGCTCGTCGACGGCCGTTTGGAAGGGGTTGTCCATATCGGACACGCACGGCCGCGAGGCGATGTCATCGTCCATGCCACCGCGCGCGGGTTGTGGTGCACCACCACCCTCGGCGTCGGTGGAACTCCCGGACTCGCCGGCGGCGGTCTGTGAGCCCGTCCCTCCACCGTCGCCTCGGCGAACCTCTCGGCCGGAGAGCCCAACGTCCGCAGGATCAGAAAGCGAAGGATCGCAGGTCGAGGGCTCAGGTGCCGAGAAGTCGGGCGCCGCTACCGCGTCCATGCTGCCGAGCGTCTCTGCCAGTCCATGACCGCTGAGATCCATTCCGGCCGCTTCGAGCTGATCGCGAAGAGAACGCGGGGCCGTCGAGCCCTTCCTGTCTCGCGACCCGGGCTTCTTCGATGCTCCCGCACGCGCACCCGACTTACTGCCACGGGAGCCATCATCCCGGTGGTTCTGCGGTCGTTCCGGCGTGAGTGTCATGATCTCGGCAATCTGTCCGTCAACGGTGACGTTGTGCGGTTGTCTCTATTCTAGATGTAAGTGACATCACATGTCTATAGTTTCGTTCGATTTTCTCAACTGATTTTCTATGACGTTCGGTGCAGTTCTAATCAGGAATGAGGTGCGGTGCTCATCAGGGACGATGTCATGATGAGAGCGGAGAGGAACTCGTTCCGAGGCGCTCTTGCCTTGAGCACAGAGCTCAATTGGGCGCGTCGAATCGTAGCCGAGACGCTCGGAATCGCGATCGACGCGCGCAGCGCGGTCGGGGCATCCCGCCGCGCTTCGGCTCACTTCGCGTTGCGCAGCGCGCGGGCCCACTGTTCCTGGGCTTTGGTCAGCCCACTCCCCTGCCGGCCGCTGCCCTTGCGTTCGGTGAGGTCCTTGTTCATCCCCGGCGTCGACTGAGCGCTGAGCGCCCCGCGCCACGAGTGGCAGATCGCTATGGCCAGGGCGTCGGCGGCGTCGGCGGGTTTGGGCGGCGCGTCGAGTCCGAGGATGCGGGTGACCATGTTCGTCACCTGCTTCTTGTCCGCCCGTCCGGAGCCCGTGATCGCTGCCTTGACCTCGGACGGAGTGTGCATGGCGACGGGGATCCCGCGGCGCGCGGCCAGTCCCATCGTCAGGCCCGAGGCCTGCGCGGTGCCCATGATCGTCGAGACGTCATTGCGGGCGAAGACCCGCTCGATGGCGACGACATCGGGTCGGTGCGTGTCCAGCCAGGTGTCGAACGCCTCGGCGAGGGACCCCAGCCTCAGGTCCACGGAGTCCGCGGACGGGGTGCGGAAGACGTCGACGGCGACCATGGCGGCCTTCCTGGCCGGCAGGGTGTCGATGACGCCGAATCCGCACCGTGTGAGGCCGGGGTCCACGCCGAGGATGCGCATCAGGCGTCGAGTTCTGCGAGAACCTCGTCGCTGACGTCGGCGTTCGAGTAGACGTTCTGCACTTCGTCGCTGTCTTCGAGAGCGTCGATGAGCTTGAACACCTTGGTGGCGGTGGCCGCATCGAGGCTGACCTTGAGTCCGGGGACGAACGAGGCCTCGGCGGAGTCGTAGTCGATGCCGGCGTCGACGAGCGCCGTGCGCACCGCGACGAGGTCGGTCGCCTCGGAGATGACCTCGAAAGTCTCCCCTTCGTCGTTGACCTCTTCGGCGCCGGCTTCGAGGGTCGCCTCGACGATGGCGTCCTCATCGGTGCCCTCGGCCGGGACGACGATGACGCCCTTGCGGTTGAAGTTGTACGACACCGAACCGGGATCGGCCATCGAGCCGCCGTTGCGGGTCACGGCGACGCGCACTTCGGAGGCCGCACGGTTGCGGTTGTCGGTGAGGCACTCGATGAGGAGTGCGACGCCGCCGGCCGCGTAGCCTTCGTACATGATCGTCTCGTAGTTGACCGCTTCGCCGTCGAGGCCGCCGCCGCGCTTGACGGCGCGGTTGATGTTGTCTGCGGGCACCGAGTTCTTCTTCGCCTTCTGGATCGCGTCGAAGAGGGTCGGGTTGCCGTCGGGATCAGGTCCACCGTTGCGTGCGGCAACCTCGATGTTCTTGATCAGCTTGGCAAACAGCTTGCCGCGCTTGGCATCGATGGCAGCTTTCTTGTGCTTAGTCGTTGCCCATTTGGAATGACCTGACACTGGTGTTCCTTCCTATAGATGAAGCCCTTAGATTCTATACGCCCCAGCGCCCGCGCGCCGAAACCTCCGCGGTGCAGTCCTTTCGCACCGAGGCGGTCCGGCTGAATCCTGCCCCGGTGCAGTCGCGTCCCGGTCCGGTCGATTCCCACCGAGGCGGTCCGGCTGACTCCTGTCCAGGTGCAGTCGCTCAGTCGATGACGAGGGGGACGTCGGGCACGGTGCCGACGGCGGCGAGCTCCATGAGGCTGAGCAGGTTCTTCGGGTAGATCGTCTCGGTCGTCGCCATGAGCTCGTCGCGGGACCACCAGCGGAACTCGAGCAGGCTGCGCTTCTCGATGTCGGTCCACACGGCGTCCTCGAGTTCGATGTCCTCGCTCGTCCGGTAGGCGAAGTACGTCTCGAGCTGCCGCAGCTCCTTCTCGGTGAAGTGGAAGACCTCGTCGCGGATGGCGAGCGGACCGATGAGGTCGCCGGGTTCGCATTCGAGGCCGGTCTCCTCGGCGAGTTCGCGGGCCGCCGTCTGCGCCGGCGATTCGCCCATCTCCGAGCCGCCGCCCACGGTCATCCACCACTGGTGGGTGGGCGTGAGCAGGTCCTGGGCCCTGATGAGGAGAACCTCGTCGCGCTCATTGAGCAGAACGACCCGTGAAGCTTTACGAGGTTTCATGGTTCTCCAGGAGTTGACGGCGGACAGACGAAATTCTTTGCAGGATAGTGATGCAGCAGGCGATCATCAAGACGCCCAAGGCGACCGTCAGAACGATATCGGGAAGTCCCATTCCCACCAAGCCGGTGACGATGAGTGTGACCAACAACCGGTCGGCGCGTTCGGCGATTCCGCCGGACGCGTGGACGCCCAGGCCCTCAGCCCGCGCCCGCACATACGAGACAAGCGAACCTGTCACCAGGCAGCCGAGGGCGAGGAGCGCGGTGAGCGGATCATCCGCGCCGAGGAAGAACCACAGTGCGAGACCGACGAACACGGCGGAGTCCGCGATGCGGTCGAGCGTCGAGTCGAGGAATGCGCCCCACAGGCTCTTGCGCCCCATCTCCCGGGCCATGATCCCGTCGAGCATGTCGCAGAAGACGAAGACGGTGATGACGACCGTGCCCCAGAACAGGTGCCCGAGCGGGTAGAAGATCAGCGCGCCGGCGCTCACCCCGAGCGTGCCGATGAACGTCACGGCATCCGGGGTCAGCCCGAGGCGCAGGAGCAGCCTGGCCAGGGGACGGAAGAGTCGGGTGAATGCCTCGCGGGCGATGGTGTTGAGCATCGGGTCAGCGAACCGCCGAGGTGGTGAGCGGGCGATCGACGGTCGTGCAGTCGGCCTTGGGGGCCCGCAGGCGCTGGTCCCACCAGTCGAGGATCGCATCGAAGCGCTGCCGGCGATGTCGCGGCTGGCCCGAACGCGAGAGCTCATGGTTCTCACCGGGGAAGATGAGCAGCCCGGTGACGACTCCGGCCCGCTGGAGCGCGGCGTAGTACTGCTGGGCCTGTTCGAGCGGGCACCGGAAGTCGAGCTCGGAGTGCATGACGAGCGTCGGGGTGCGCACCTCATCCGCATGGGCGAGCGGGGACTGCCGGGCGATCGCCGCGGCATCACGCGAGGTGTACTCCTCGGTGAAGAACCGTCCGATGTCGGAGGTGCCGAGGAAGCTGTGCGGGTCGAGGTATCCGCGTTCGACGATCGCCGCGGCGAAGCGGTGATCGGCGGCGATCGTCATCGCCGTGAGATACCCGCCGTACGATCCGCCCTGCACGCCGAGGCGGCTCGCATCGAGGTCGGCGTCCGCGCCCAGCGCGTGGTCGAGGACGGCGAGGACATCGGCCATCGCCGGTGCGGCCATGTCGCCCTGCACCGCGGTGCCCCACGTGCGGGTGCGTCCTCCCGAACCGCGCGGGTTCGCGTAGACGACGGCATAGCCCGCCGAGGTGAGCACCTGGGTCTCGTCGAACCACCCGTGCGTGTACTGCGCGAACGGTCCGCCGTGGATGTTGAGGATCACCGGGAACGGTCCCTGCCCGGCGGGCTTGGCGAGCCATCCGGTGACCGTGCCGCCGGGGCCCTCGACCCGGAGGACCTGAGGGCGCACCGAGGCGGCCGGAGCGGGATGCTCGAGCACGACGGTCGAGGCCGGCCCACCGGAGGACTCCCGAGCGGCCTGGAGGTCGACGCGCAGCAGTGCGGCCGGCGCTGTCGGCGTCACCGCAGTGACGACCGCGGTGCCGTCGGCGACGTCGAAGCCCGTGACGACGGTGACGTCTTCGGTGAGGAACACGAGATCGTCGAGGGCCGCCTCGGTGCCGGAATCACCGCTCGCAGCATCGAGGTCGAGCCGGGCCAGACGGGTCGCACCCTCGGTGTCGACGGCGAAGACGACGTCGCCGGCGACGATCTGCGGCGGGATCTGGGCGACGGCGACCGTCTCGGGGTCGGTGAGCCGCTTGGTCGCGCCGGTGCGCCGGTCGTGGACGAAGAGTCCGGGCATCTGCCCGACGAAGTCGAGTTCGTCGCGGGTGAGATCGCTGCCGACGAGGAGGATCCGGTCTGCGTCGATCCACCGGTGGAGGCTCACGCTCATCCGCGGCAGCTCGAGCGGGGTGGGGCCGTTCGCCCCGAGCAGCCACACGGTCGAGCGCAGGTCGGGTGCGCCGTGGTCGGGATGGGTCGCGGCGACGACGCTCATGTGCGCACCGTCGGGTGAGAACTGCGGGTCGTGGACATCGGAGTCCGGGGTCGTCAGCATCGTCGACAGCGGCACCTCGTCGGAGCCGGCGATCCCCGACTTGCCGAGTCCGGGTTCGCTGAGGTCGACGAGGAACGCCCGCGCGGGACGGTCCTTGACGTATCCGAGCCCGTTGGCCTGGTACGCCGCCGAGGTGATCCGCCGCGGGGCCTCCTCGTCGGCGGGAATGTCGTCGTCGGTGCCGTAGCGGCCGGGCTCGGGAACCCGGGAGACGTAGAGGACGCGGCCCGTCGCATCGTCAAGGGCGAACTCGGAGACGCCGAGGTGGCGGTCGGTGATCCGGTGCGCCGTCGTCAGGGTGGGGCCGGCGAAGAGCTGGGACCGCTCCCCCTTCTCGGCGCTGAGGTAGGCCGCCCACGCCTCACCGATCTGCGGTGAGGTGTCTCGCCACGCGTGGGTGAGGCGGCGCGGGGAGTCGGAGCCGACGGCGAAGAGCTGGGAGAGGTACGAGTTCGATTCGAGGTCCGGGCGCGTGATCGCGATGATCGTCTCATCGCCGGCGGCGACGGGCGTGGCGTACTCGGCGAGCGAATCGAGATCTTCCGGGTTCATCGGTTCCATTCCTTCGACAGCGCCGCGCGCACATCGGCGTGCACCTGCGGCAGGGCCTTCGTCTGCGCCACGATGGGCAGGAAGTTCGCGTCCCCGCTCCACCGCGGGACGACGTGCTGGTGCAGGTGCGCGGCGATCCCCGCCCCGGCCACCTCACCCTGGTTCATCCCGAGGTTGAAGCCGTCGGGACCGGACACGGCGCGGATGACCCGCATCGCCTTCTGCGTGAACTCCGCGAGCTCGACGGTCTCCGCCGGTGTCAGCTCCGTGTAGTCGGCGACGTGGCGGTACGGGCAGACGAGGAGGTGACCCGGGTTGTACGGGTAGAGGTTGAGCACGGCGTACACGGTCTCACCGCGGGCGACGATGAGCGCCTCCTCATCGGACTTCTTCGGCGCAGCGCAGAACGGGCACTCGGCGGGACCGGAGTCCTTCGGCTTGTCCTGTCCCCCGATGTAGACCATCCGGTGCGGCGTCCACAGCCGCTGGAAGGCGTCGGGCACGCGCGGGAAGCCCTCGGCGGCTTCGATGTCGGCCAGGTCCATGCCCAGCGCGGGATCCGGACGATCCCCCTCGCCGAGGTGGTGCTCCGGGTCCGCGGCCTGCTCGCCCTCGCTCGTCATACCTGGGCCTTGGTCTCGATCGCCTCGGTGATCCGGGCGATCGCCTCGGCGACGGGCACGCCGTTGTCCTGGGTGCCGTCGCGGAATCGGAACGACACGGCCCCGGCGTCGCGGTCCTCACCACCGGCGATGAGGACGAAGGGGACCTTCGACTTCGAGGCGTTGCGGATCTTCTTCGGGAACCGGTCGTCGCTGTCGTCGACCTCGACCCGCACACCGGCCGCGCGGAGCTGGTCGGCCACCTCGGCGAGGTAGTCGTTGAACTCCTCGGCCACGGGGATCGCGGTGACCTGGACCGGCGAGAGCCACACGGGGAAGGCCCCGGCGTAGTGCTCGGTGAGAACGCCGAGGAAGCGCTCGATCGAGCCGAACTTCGCCGAATGGATCATCACCGGCCGCTTGCGGGTGCCGTCGGCGGCGACGTATTCGAGACCGAAGCGCTCGGGCTGGTTGAAGTCGAGCTGGACCGTCGACATCTGCCAGGTGCGGCCGATCGCGTCGCGGGCCTGGACGGAGATCTTCGGGCCGTAGAAGGCGGCGCCGCCGGGATCGGGGACGAGTTCGAGACCGGATTCGGCGGCGACCTGCTCGAGCGTCGCCGTCGCCTCGGCCCACTGCTCGTCGGAGCCGATGAACTTGTCCTTCTTCTTCCCGTCCTCGTCGCGGGTCGAGAGCTCGAGGTAGAAGTCGTTGAGGCCGAAGTCGCGGAGCAGGCTGAGGACGAAGCCGAGGAGGTGGCGGATCTCGGCCGCGGCGTCCTCGACGGCGACGTAGGAGTGGGAGTCGTCCTGGGTGAGCGCGCGGACGCGGGTGAGGCCGTGGACGACGCCAGAGGGCTCGTCGCGGTAGACGGTGCCGAACTCGAAGAGCCGCAGCGGCAGGTCGCGGTAGGAGCGGCCCCTGGAGCGGTAGATGAGGTTGTGCATCGGGCAGTTCATCGCCTTGAGCCGGTAGGGCGTGCCCTCCTTGACGATCTCGCCCTCCTCATCGCGGACCTCGTCGACGAGCATCGCCGGGAACATGTTCTCCCCGTAGTAGGGCAGGTGACCCGAGGTGTAGTAGAGGGTCTCCTTCGAGATGTGCGGGGTGCCGACGTAGTCGAAGCCCTCGGCGATGTGGCGGGCGCGGACGTAGTCCTCCATCTCCCGCTTGATGATGCCGCCCTTGGGGTGGAAGACCGGCAGACCGGAGCCGAGCTCCTCGGGGAACGAGAAGAGATCGAGTTCGGCACCGAGCTTGCGGTGGTCACGGCGCTCCGCCTCGGCGAGGCGGTCCTGGTAGGCCTTGAGATCGTCCTTCGACGCCCATGCGGTGCCGTAGACGCGCTGCAGGCTCGCGTTGGCCTGGTCACCCCGCCAGTACGCCGCCGAGGAGCGGGTGACGGCGAATCCGTTGCCGATGAGCTTCGTGTTCGGCAGGTGGGGACCGCGGCAGAGGTCCTGCCACACGACCTCGCCCTTGCGGTCGACGTTCTCATAGACGGTGAGCTCGCCGGCCCCGACCTCGACGGCCGCCGACTCGTCGTCACCGGCGCCCTTGTCGGAGATGAGTTCGAGTTTGTAGGGCTCGTTCGCCATGCGCTCACGCGCTTCGTCCTCGGTGACGACGACCCGGTTGAAGGTCTGTCCGGACTTGACGATCTGCGCGGCCTTCTTCTGGATGGCCTTGAGGTCATCGGGGGTGAAGGGCTCGGCGACGTCGAAGTCGAAGTAGTAGCCGTCGGTGATGTAGGGCCCGATGCCGAGCTTCGCGTCGGGGAAGAGATCCTGGACGGCCTGCGCGGTGACGTGCGCCGTCGAATGGCGGAGGATGTCGAGCCCTTCAGGGGAATCGATGGTGATCGGGGCGATCGCATCGCCCGGGGAGAGTTCGCGACTGAGGTCGGCGGGCTCTCCATTCAGCCACATCGCCACCACCGCGCGGTCCGTGGAGAAGATCTCCGTCCCGGTCATGCCCTGAGTCCAGGGGATGCTCTGGCCCGCGCAGTCGATGCTGTCTGCCACTGAATTTCTCCGTTTCGTTGTGCTTGTCTCGCGGTGCGGCCTTAGGGGAGCTGCCGGCTTCTCAGGACAGTCCTGCGCGCACGCCGCTCTTAGAGTCTAGTCCCTCAACGGGACTGCAGAATCAGTTGGGCGGCAGTCTTCCGACTGCCGCCCGACTGATGGGGTGAACGGGGTCGCACCGAGCGGTGCGGGATCCGTGTCGCGGATGCCCGAACCGTGCGGCGCTGCTGGGCTCAGGCCTTCTTGAAGGTGAACTCCGTACCGGCCCCGAGGTCATCGATGAGGGAGAGGGTGAGCTCGACGCCATCGACCTCGGCGGCGGGAACCGCGTAGGCGAACTCGTAGGTCTGCTCGCCGCCGGCGGGCACCGGCTCGTCGAAGCCGAGGATGCCCTGGTACTGGGATCCGTCGAACACTTCCTGGTAGGTCGCGCCGGAGCCGTTGGTCGCGGTCAGCAGGGTGAGGCCCATGTCGACGTCGGAGCTCGAGTTGTTCGTCACCGTCATCGTGACGACGGCGATCTCACCGTTCGTCGATTCGGCGCCGATCGCGGTGTCGCTCGCAGTGTCGGAGGTGACGGAGATCGCGGCCGTGACATCGGTGCCGATCTCGACCTCGCCGCCTTCGACAGGGGCTGCCTCAGCAGAGGAGTCGTCGGTGCTGCCGGAGTCGGGCGATTCGAAGCCGGGATCGGACGGATCCATCGGTGCCGGAACCGTCGGCGAGGAGCTCGCGTACTCATCGGCGGCCTGACCGATCAGCCCGATGCCGATGATCGTGAAGATGATGACGGCGATCGAGACGAGGACGCCGACGAAGCCGAGGATGAGGCCGGTGAGGGTGAGACCCTTGTTGTTCGCCTGACCCTTCTTGATCGCCGAGAGGCCGATGAAGCCGAAGATGATCGCGGCGACGGCGAAGAGGAAGCCGATTCCGAAGACGAAGCCGAGGACGACGCCGACGATGCCGCCGATGAGCGCGAGGATGCCCCAGATGTTCTTCGAGGTGTTGCTGCCCGACCCGGACGAGTAGCTGCCGTAGGAAGCGTTGGGGTTCGCCGGGGTGAACTGGTCTCCCCCGCCGCCGGCTGCCGCGTAGGAGGGCTGCTGGGCGTACTGGTTGGAGTCGTAGCCCTGGTTCTGACCGTACTGGTTGGCGTCGTATCCCTGGCTCTGGCCGTAGCCGCCCTGCGAACCCTGAGCGTTCTGGTCATAGCCCTGACCGTAGTTCTGGTTCTGGTCATAGCCCTGGTTCTGACCGTACTGGCTGGCGTCGTATCCCTGGCTCTGGCCGTAGCCGCCCTGGGAGCCCTGAGCGTTCTGGTCGTAGCCCTGGCTCTGGTCCTGGCCGTACTGCTGCTGCGAGCCGTACTGCGGGGCCTGGTCGCCGCCGTAGGAGGGAGCCTGGTCGCCGCTGCCGTAGGAAGGGGTGTCGTTCGAATCGTAGGCGCGCGTGGCGTCGTTCGCGCTGTCGTAGGAGCGGGTGTCGCCCGAGCCGTACTGCGGGGCCTGATCCCCCGAGCCGTACTGAGGCGCCTGGCTGCCGTTGTCCTCAGCCGATCGGCTCTGATCGGCAGACGAGTTCTGGTCAGAGTTGTCGTTGCCCGAACTGCGGTTCGGGTCGTACGGATTCTGCGGGGTAGACATAGTTGCTCCGGAGTCCTTGTCGATGTTTGCTGTGATTAGCGTACAAGCACAAGAGTAGCGGTCACCCGCCTGATTCGTGGCAGAACTGACACACATTCTCACCGGTGACGACGACAGGTCACGCGGACACGACGACTTGCCGCGGCAGCAGGGCTGCGACTGCGCAACGGCGGGGACCGCGGGAGGACCCAGAGAGCACTGAGTCCGAGAGCGCAGACCCCGAGAGCTCGGACCCCGAGAGCTCGGACCCTGAGAGCTCGGACCCCGGGATTTGAGCACTGGTGTGAATGCACGAAACCCCAGGCCTGAAGCCTGGGGTTCCTGTTGTGCGCGATACTGGGATCGAACCAGTGACCTCTTCCGTGTCAGGGAAGCGCGCTACCGCTGCGCCAATCGCGCTCTATTCATTTGTTGCACCGGAACCGTGATGGTCCCTGTGCGCGATACTGGGATCGAACCAGTGACCTCTTCCGTGTGAAGGAAGCGCGCTACCGCTGCGCCAATCGCGCCGACTCACCGACGGTCAGACCGTCGAGGAATCCGAGGTGGCGACGGGATTCGAACCCGTGTATACGGCTTTGCAGGCCGCTGCCTCGCCTCTCGGCCACGCCACCGCCAAGGCAGTGCCATGACGCCTCCGAGCGGATGACGGGACTCGAACCCGCGACCCTCACCTTGGCAAGGTGATGCTCTACCAACTGAGCCACATCCGCGTTTCGCTGCCTGGTTTCCCTGGCAACGAGATATAACTCTATACGCAGCCGGCCCCGCACGCAAAATCGATCCGCGGTGATCGTCGTCACAGCTCCCGATCAAGCTTTCAGGCTGGTGAGGTTGAATGTGCTGTGTGAGCGAACGATCCCCCGACAAGCGCCCGAAGGGCTGGCTGTCGCGTCATCACAAGCACGGGAGGCGCCCCTGGAGACAGTGCCGGCTGAGCTACCTCCGATGGCGGCAGAGCGTCGCCGCCAACCCCCACGTCGATCGCCTCTTCAGACTCATCGTCGGCGGCGTCGGCACGCTCATCGTCATCATCGGCCTCATCCTCGTGCCCCTGCCGGGACCGGGCTGGCTCATCGTCATCATCGGTCTCTTCGTCATCTCGACCGAGTTCCACTGGGCGAGGCATCTCCTCCACTTCGTGCGGGTGCGCGTCGAGGCGTGGACGCGCTGGATCATGCGGCAGCCGCTCTGGGTGCGCTGGACGGTCGGCGCGCTCACGGCGGCCTTCGTCGCGGTCATCGTGTGGCTGGTCCTCAAACTCATCGGCATCCCAGATTGGGTGCCCGACCTCGGCGGACTGCTCGAGTTCCTCC
The DNA here is from genome assembly GCF_039528855.1 of Brevibacterium sanguinis. Lineage (NCBI taxonomy): Bacteria > Bacillati > Actinomycetota > Actinomycetes > Micrococcales > Brevibacteriaceae > Brevibacterium > Brevibacterium sanguinis. The sequence continues at coordinate 234,333 of NZ_BAAAMB010000005.1, forward strand.
ACCTGCGCTAGGCAGACGATCCCGTGGCGGGAGGCGACGTCAGCCTGCGTCGGCCTCCGGGGCCGAGAGCGCGGTGAGGCGCGAGAGGCAGCGCATGTACTTCTTGCGGTAGCCGCCGGCCAGGGACTCCTCGGTGAAGACCTTGTCGAGGCGCTCACCGGAGTTGATGATCCGCACGTCGCGGTCGTAGAGGCGGTCGACGAGGGCGACGAAGCGCAGCGCCACGCTCTCGTTGTCGATCGTGCGCACGTCGTCCCACACGGCGGCGTCGATCCCGTCGACCATCCGGCCGTACTTCGAGGGATGGACCGTCGCGAGGTGGTCGAGGAGGGTGGAGAACTCGTCGCGGGCGACGGTGCCGGGCAGCTGCGCCGCCGCCTCGTCGAGCTGTTCGGGGGTGAGCGGTTCGGCCGGGGCCGTGAGACCGCGGTGCCGGTAGTCCTGGCCGTCGATCCGGTAGACCTCGAACTGGTCGGCCAGCGCCTGGATCTCGCGGAGGAAGTCCTGGGCGGCGAAGCGCCCCTCACCGAGCGATCCGGGCAGGGTGTTCGACGTCGCGATGATCTTCACCCCGGCATCGGTGAGCTCGCGCATCAGCCGGGACATGAGCACGGTGTCGCCAGGGTCGTCGAGTTCGAACTCGTCGACGCAGACGAGCTTCATCTCCTTGAGGTCGTCGCGCGCCTTGACGAAGCCGAGGGCACCGACGAGGTTCGTGTACTCGACGAAGGTCCCGAAGGTCGCCGGCTTCTCATTGGCGTGCCATGCCGAGGCGAGCAGGTGGGTCTTGCCGACGCCGTAGCCGCCGTCAAGGTAGACGCCCTTCGGACCGTCCTTGCCCTTGCCGAAGAGCTTGCCGAAGAATCCCGTCGACCGGTCGTCGGCGACGAACTCCTCGAGCTTGTTCCGCGCTTCGGCCTGCGAGGGCTGGGCGGGGTCGGTGCGGTAGCTCGCGAAGGAGACGTTCTCGAACTGCGGGGGCGGGACGAGCCCGGCGATGAGTTCTTCGGGGGCGACCTTCGGGTTGCGCTCACTCAGAGAGGTCAGAGTCTGCTCGGCATTCACTCGCCCAATTCTATGGCAGGCGCGGTCGCGGACCGACCGGGCCCCGGCTCAGCTGAAGTCGAAGCCGAGGCGACCGAGCTGTTTGGGGTCGCGCTGCCAGTCCTTGGCGACCTTGACGTGGAGGTCGAGGTAGACCTTCGTGCCGAGCAGCGCTTCGATGCCGCGGCGGGAGACCGAGCCGATCTCCTTGAGCCGCTTGCCGCCCTTGCCGATGATGATCGCCTTCTGGCTCGGGCGCTCGACGTAGAGGTTGACGTGGACGTTCCACAGCGGATTGTCCTCGCTGCGGCCCTCCCGCGGGTACATCTCCTCGACCTGGACGGCGAGCGAGTGCGGCAGTTCGTCGCGCACGCCTTCGAGGGCGGCTTCGCGGACGAGTTCGGCGATCATCACCTCTTCGGGCTCGTCGGTGAGCTCACCCTCGGGGTAGAGCGGCGGCGAGACCGGCAGGTGGCTTGCGAGCACCTGTCCGACGGTGTCGACCTGGAAGCCGTCGACGGCGGAGACGGGGACGACGTCGGCGAAGTCGGCGAGCTCACCGACGGCCAGGAGCGCCTCGGCGACCTTCTCCTGGCTCACCGTGTCGACCTTCGTCACGAGCGCGACGATCGGGGTCCGCCCGTCGAGCAGCGCGAGCTGGGAGGCGATGTAGCGGTCACCGGGTCCGATCGGCTCGTCCGCGGGCAGGCAGAAGCCGATGACGTCGACCTCGGAGAGTGTGGCGACGACGAGGTCGTTCAGCCGCGAGCCGAGCAGGGTGCGCGGCTTGTGGAGGCCGGGGGTGTCGACGAGGACGAGCTGGTAGTCGTCCTCGTGGACGATGCCGCGGATCGTGTGCCTCGTCGTCTGGGGCTTCGCCGAGGTGATCGCCACCTTCTCCCCCACGAGCGCGTTCGTCAGCGTCGACTTGCCCGTGTTGGGGCGGCCGACGAAGCACGCGAAGCCCGCGCGGAAGTCCTCCGGGTAGTCCGTGCGAAAGTCCATCTCAGCTCTCTTCCCTGGTGACCTTGACGTGGGTGATGCGGTGCCGGCGGCCCTGGCCCTCGAGGGCGGTGAGTCGGAGCCCGGCGATGTGCGCGGTCGATCCGGCGATGGGGACGCGGCCGACGAGCTTCGTCAGCAGTCCGCCGACGCTCGTCACATCGTCCTCGTCGATGCGCACGTCGAAGTACTCGGCGAAGTCGGTGATCGACATGCGCGTGCTGATGAGGAACGAGCCGTCGTCGTCGATGACGAGGTCCTCGTCTCCGGAGTCGTATTCGTCCTCGATCTCGCCGACGATCTCCTCGACGATGTCCTCGATGGTGACAAGCCCTGCGGTGCCGCCGTATTCGTCGACGAGGATCGCCAGGTGCGTCGAATCGATCTGCATCTGCTCGAGGAGGTCGTCGGCCGGTTTCGTCTCGGGCACGAAGAGGACGTCGCGGGCGAGCGTGTTGACGGGCCGGTCGGCGTCCTCCGGGTGCTGGTGGAGGCGGCGGGCGACGTCCTTGAGGTAGGCGACGCCCTCGATGTCGTCGAGGTCGTCGCCGCTGATCGGGATCCGGGAGAACCCGGAGCGGAGGAAGAGGTTCATCACCTTGTGCAGCGGTGTGCCGGAGGTGACGGTGACGAGGTCGGTGCGCGGGACCATGACCTGCTTCGCCGAGGTCTCGCGGAGGCTGAAGACAGACTGGATCATCTCGCGCTCCCCGTCTTCGATGACGTCGGATTCGCTTGCCCTCTCGACGAGGTCTCGCAGCTGCTCCGAGGTGACGAAGGGACCGTCGCGGTAGACGCGGTCGGGGGTCAGCAGGTTGCCGAGCCACACGAGCACCCGGGTCAGGGGTTTGAGGATGACGAGGAGGACGGTGACGACCCCGCTGAGCGCCAGGCTCACCCCGAGGGAGCGACGGCGGCCGATCGTGCGCGGGGAGATGCCGGCGACGACGAAGACGGCGATCGACGAGGTGATGACGGTGAGCACGATCATCAGCGGGCCGACGGAGTAGATCGAGTCGTAGGCCAGGGCGATGAAGACGGTGGCCAGCGCCTCGAGGAAGAGGCGGACGAAGATGATGACGTTGATGTTCGTCGGCAGGTCGGCAAGGATCCGCTCGACCCGGGCCGCGGACTTCTTCCCCTCGGCCTTCGCGTCCTGGATCGCATGGTGGGAGACGCTGAGCAGGGCGGCGTCGACGGCGGCCAGCGCCGCGGCGACGACGAGGCAGAGGAGCGCGCCGAGGAAGAGCCAGACCACGGCGTCAGACCTCGGTGGGCGCGGGGATGTCCGTCCGCCCGTCGTAGCGGGCGGCGAAGAACGTCAGCAGCAGGTGGCGCTGGAGGGCGAACATCTCCTCGCGCTCGTCAGGCTCCCCGTGGTCGTAGCCGAGGAGGTGGAGGAAGCCGTGGACGGTGAGGAGGAGGATCTCGTCCATCGTCGAGTGCCCAGCGGTCGCCGCCTGCTTCGCGGCGACGGCCGGGCAGATGATGATGTCGCCCATCTGGCCTTCCGTCGGGGCGTCGGCGCGGCCGCGGCTGAGCTGGTCCATGGGGAAGGACATGACGTCGGTGGGACCCTCGAGGTCCATCCACGTGACGTGGAGCTCGGCCATCGCCGGCTCGTCGACCATCGTCACCGACAGTTCCGCACCGGGGTGCATGTGGAGGGCCTCGCCGAGGTATTCGGTGAGCGCCACGACCTCGTCGAGGTCGACCTCGGCGTCGGTCTCGTTCGCGATCTCCGTGTTCACTTCGAGTTCCCCCACAGGTCGTAGGCGTCGACGATCTTCGTCACGAGCGAATGCCGCACGACGTCCTTGCTGCCGAGCTGGCAGAACGCGAGGTCGTCGATGCCGGCGAGGATCTTCTGCACGACCTTGAGCCCGCTCTTCGTGTTCCCCGGCAGGTCGATCTGCGAGACGTCGCCGGTGACGACCATCCGCGAGCCGAAGCCGAGGCGGGTGAGGAACATCTTCATCTGCTCCCCCGTCGTGTTCTGCGCCTCGTCGAGGACGATGAAGGCGTCGTTGAGGGTGCGACCGCGCATGTAGGCCAGGGGCGCGACCTCGATCGTGCCGGACTCGATGAGCAGCGGGATCGATTCGGGGTCGACCATGTCGTGGAGGGCGTCGTAGAGGGGACGGACGTAGGGGTCGATCTTCTCCCCCAGCGTGCCCGGCAGGAAGCCGAGGCGCTCACCAGCCTCGACGGCGGGGCGGGTGAGGATGATCCGGGAGACGTCCTTGTTCTGCAGGGCGTTGACGGCCATCGCCATCGCGAGATACGTCTTGCCCGTGCCGGCGGGGCCGATGCCGAAGGTGATCGTGTTGTTCCGGATCGCCTTGACGTAGTCGTGCTGGCCCATCGTCTTCGGCCGGATCGACTTGCCCCGGGTCGAGAGGATGTTCGTGCCCATCACCGCCGAGGCGGCCTTGCCCTCGGAGGAGAACGAGGCGACCCGCTCGATCGTCTCCTCGTCGATGCGGTGGCCCGACTGGTGGAGCTTCTTGAGTTCGCCGATGACGGAGACGAACGCGCTCACCTGGTCCGGGTCGCCGGCGGCCTGGAGCTGGTTGGCGCGCAGGTGGAGGTCGAGCTCGGGGTAGACCTTCTCGAGCGCCCGGAGGTTGGCCTCCCCGGGTCCGAAGAATTCGACGAGGTCGATCGATTCGGGGATGACGAGACGCACGGTCTCCGAGGCGGTGGTGGTCGTGGCGTCAGTGGAGGTGTCCAGAACAGTCCTTCGTTGATCGGGCGCTCCGCGGTCGGAGCGCAGCAGGGTGCATTCCCATCGTAGTCCGGTATCTCACCAGCGGCCCAGGGAATTCTGTGCGAGCACGAGTCCCGCCGGTCCCGCCGAGGAGGACCGCAGGACGGTGTCGCCGAGGAGGACGGGGGTGGCCCCGATTCCGGATAGCGAGGCGAGCTCCCGGTCGCTGATCCCGCCTTCGGGTCCGACGATGAGGACGATCCGCGCCGTCGCCGCGGTGTCGAGGTCGGCCAGTGCCGTCGAGAGCCTGAGCTCCGCGGTCTCGTGGAGGACGAAGATCGCATCGGCAGGCGGTTCGCCCTCCGGTGCGGTCCCCTCGCCGAGGCGGGTGAGGAGTTCGGCACCGCGGGCCAGCTCGGTGAGCACGGGGAAGCGGGAGCGCCGCGACTGCAGGGAGGCGGCGGTGAGGAGGTTCTCCCATTTCGCCGCCATCTTCGCCTGCTTCTTCGCCGGCCAATCGGCGATCGAGCGGTCGGCTGCCCACGGGATGATCTCGTCGACCCCGATCTCCGTGGCCGCTTCGATGGCCTGGAGGTCGCGGTCGCCCTTCGCGAGGGCCTGGACGAGGACGAGACGGGGCGTGGCCTCCGGGGTGGCGGCCACCTCGGTGACGTCGAGGGTGAGCTCCGTCGCCGAGGCGGTCGCCACGGTTCCCCGGGCCCGCGTCCCGTGCCCGTCGACGACGTCGATCTCCTCGCCGGGACCGATGCGGCGGACCCGCACGGCGTGCCCGGCCACGTCCTCACCGAGGGTGAGCGCGCGACCGGCGACCGCCTCGGCGGCCTGGGGCGAATGGAAGACCGGGAGACTCACCGACCGGCGAACTTCTCACGCATGCGGGAGAACATGCCGCGGGACTCCGTCGTGATCTGGGCCCGCGGGGTCTCCTCGCCGCGCAGCTTCGCGAGCTGGGCGAGCAGCTCCTTCTGCTCATCGTCGATCTTGTCGGGGGTGACGACGTCGACGGTGATGAGGAGGTCGCCGCGGGTCTCGGTGCGCAGGCGGGTCGCGCCGAGGCCCGGGAGCTTGACGACGGTGCCCGACTGCGTGCCGGGTTCGATGTCGAGGTCCTGGACGCCGTCGAAGGTCTCGAACGGGATCCGGGCGCCCAGTGCGGCGGCGGTCATCGGGACGGACACGGCGGCGCGGAGGTTGTCGCCGTCGCGGCGGAACACCTCGTGGCGGGCGACCATGACCTCGACGAAGAGGTCACCGGCGGGTCCGCCGCCGGGGCCGACCTCGCCCTGGGCCGACAGCTGGATGCGGGTGCCGTCGGAGACGCCGGCGGGGATGCGGATCTTCATCGTCCGCTGCTTGCGCACGCGGCCGTCGCCCTGGCAGTTGAGGCAGGGGTGCGGGATGACGGTGCCGTAGCCGTGGCACTGGTTGCACGTCTGGTTCGTCACCATCTGTCCCAGCAGGGTCCGGGTCATCCGCTGGATGCTGCCGGAGCCGTGGCACAGCGAACAGGTCTCGACGGAGGTGCCGTCCTGGGTGCCGGCGCCGTGGCAGGTCTCGCAGACGACGGCAGTGGTGACGTCGAGGTCGACGGTGCCGCCGAAGGCCGCGGTCTGCAGGTCGATGTTGACGCCGACGAGGGCGTCCTTGCCGCGCTGCATGCGCGGGATCGGACCGCCGGCGGAGCCTCCCCCGCCGCCGAAGAACGTCTCGAAGATGTCGCCGAAGCCGCCGAAGCCGCCGGCCGGGAAGCCCTGCCCGTTGTCGCCGCCGCCCATGTCGTAGTTGCGGCGCTTGTCCGGATCGGAGAGGACCTCGTAGGCAAGCGAGATCGACTTGAACTCCTCGTCGTATCCGGGGTTGACGTCGGGGTGGTACTTGCGGGCCAGCTTGAGATAGGACTTCTTGATCTCAGCCGCCGAAGCGTCCTTCGACACTCCGAGTGCTTCGTAGTGATCGGCCACAGAAACTTCTCTTTCCCTGGTGGTGGTGTGTGCGTGTGAGGTGGGTGGGTCGCGCCCGGGCTGCCGGCGGGCCTACCCCTGGTCGAGGGCGGAGGAGACGTATTTGGCAACGGCTCGCACGGCCGAGATCGTCGTCGGATAGTCCATGCGCGTGGGACCGAGGACGGCCAGGCGGGCCGAGGATCCCGCCAGATGACCATATTCGGCGGCGACGACGGATGTCGAGCTGAAGGACTCGTGAGTGTTCTCACGGCCGATGCGCACGCTGATCTCCGCGTGGTCCTCGGCCATCGAGGTGAGCAGCCGGAGCAGCACGACCTGCTCCTCGAAGGCCTCGAGGATCGGGGCCATCTGCTCGCCGAACTCGGAGCCGGAGCGCGCGAGGTTCGCAGTGCCGGCCATGATGATGCGCTCCTCGCGGGTCGCCGCGACGAGGTCGATGACAGCGTCGCGGATGCGATCGAGGACGGGACTGCCCGCCTCGTCATCGGGTCCGGTCGCGGCCGCCGTCGCGCCCACCTCGGCGCCGTGGTCGGCCCCGCGGACGTCTACGCGGGAGAGCTTGGCACCGGCGAATTCGGAGTTGATCCGCTCGCGGAACCGCTGCAGATCGGCGTCATCGACCGCCTCGGCGCTCGTCACGATCTTCTGCTCGACCTGGCCTGCATCGGTGATGAGGACGACGAGGATGCGGCCGGGGGCGAGCCCGACGACCTCGATGTGCTTGATGCGCGCCTGCGAGACCATCGGGTACTGGATGAGCGCGACCTGGTGGGTGAGTCCGGCGAGGACGCGGACCGTGCGGTCGAGCATCCCGTCGAGGTCGACGTCGCCGTCGACGACCTGGAGGATCGCGCGGCGCTCGGCGTGGCTGAGGGGCTTGAACTCGTCGATGCGGTCGACGAACATGCGGTAGCCGAGGTCGGTGGGGATGCGACCGGCCGAGGTGTGGGGCTGGGCGATGTAGCCCTCGGCCTCGAGTTGGGCCATGTCGTTGCGGATCGTCGCCGGTGAGACGCCGAGGGTGTGGCGCTGGACGATCGCCTTCGATCCGACGGGTTCGTTCGTGGCCACGAAGTCTTCGACGATTGCCCGCAGCACCTGCGCGCGCCTGCTGTCGTTCATTCGTCTCCTCCCCGGATTTGGCACTCGAATACTCAGAGTGCCAATTCTACGCCTCTTGATCCGTGATTTCACGTCCGCCCCCTCCTCCCGCCGGGGCGCGCGGATTCCGCGGCGGCCGTCGGCACCCGGCCTGCGTGTCAGCCCGGCCGCGCCGGGGGCGATTCACTAGGCTGGGGCACCGTGAATGCCTTTGATCGCTACGGCTCGGATGTCCTCTCGGGATCCTCGCCGTCCTCGCACCGCCCGAAGAAGTCCCGCCCCGTCGAGGTCGGCCTCGGCATGGTCCTCGAAGACGCGATGAGCGGGTTCGTCGGGGCGGTCATCGGGGCGGAGAAGACCGCGAGCGGCGTCGTCGTCACCCTCGAGGATCGCCGCGGCGGGCGCCGGGCGTTCCCTCTGGGTCCGGGATTCCTCTTCGAAGGCGAGCCCGTCGATCTGCGGCTGCCCAAACGGAAGCCGCAGGCGCCCGGTCGCACCGCCTCGGGGTCGCGGGCCGTCGCCGATGCGAAGGCGCGGGTGGCCAGGGGGTCGCGGATCTGGGTCGAGGGCAAGCACGACGCCGAGCTCGTCGAGAAGATCTGGGGCGATGACCTGCGCATCGAGGGCGTCGTCGTCGAACCGCTCGGCGGGCTCGACGACGTCGCCGACAAGCTCGAGGCCTTCGGTCCCGACCGGCAGCACCGCGTCGGCATCCTCGCCGACCACCTGGTGAAGGGCACCAAGGAGTCGAAGATCGCCGAGGCGGTCCGCGCCGATCCCCGTTACGCCGAGGTCGTCCACATCATCGGTCACCCCTACGTCGACATCTGGCAGGCGGTCAAGCCGCGGGTCGTCGGCATCGACGCATGGCCGACCGTGCCGCGCGGCGAGGATTGGAAGACCGGGATCCTGCGCCGCATCGGCTGGCCGCACGCCGACCACAGGGACGTCGCCGCCGGCTGGGTGCGGATACTCAAGTCGGTGACGACGATCGCCGACGTCGAGCCGACGCTCTCGGGCCGGGTCGAGGAGCTCATCGACTTCGTCACCGTGGACTGACGTTTCGCTCCGAGGCGGTGTGTGGACTGCGGTCGCTCCGGGGACTGCGTTCGCTGCGGGGCCGGTGCACGGACAGGCTGCGGCCAGCGTCCGCGCGGGCGTTTGTGATGGATTTGGAACACCATTCCCACGTCCGGGCGAGGCAGGTCGATTAGGGTAAGGGGGCAGAAGCTTCTCGAAAGGACCCGTCATGTCGAATTCCCCGCAGCCGCCGAACGGCGATCAGCACCAGTCCCGCCCGATGCCGCCCGACTACTCCCAGGCGTCGGGACCCCAGCAGCCCTACAGCCAGCCCAACCAGTACGGCTCGCAGCAGAACCAGTACGGGTCGCAGCCGAACAACGGCGGACAGCAGTACGGGTCGCAGCAGAACTACGGCTCGCAGCAGAATCAGTACGGGAGCCAGCCGCAGAGCTATGGCGGCCAGAACTACGGCAGCCAGCAGCAGTACGGTTCGCAGCAGGGCTACAGCGGACAGGGCTACGGCGGGCAGCAGCCCGGTTACGGGATCCAGCAGGGCAATCCCGCGATGTTCAATTCTGCCAACCTCCCCGAGGCCGCCTACGGACCCGGCTCCGAGCGCTTCTGGAATGCCAACGAGTCCGAGCGGACGACGGCGCTGTGGACTGATGTCGGAGCGATCTTCCTCGGCTGGCTGCTGCCGCTCATCATGTTCCTCGTGAAGAAGGACGAGTCCCCCTTCGTCCGCGAGACCGCTCGTCAGTCCCTGAACTTCCAGCTCACGATCCTCATCGCGTACTTCGTCAGCGGACTCCTCATGTTCGTCATCGTCGGCTATTTCCTCTACATCGCCGTCTGGATCTGTGCCATCGTCTTCCAGATCATCGCCGCGATGGCCGCGAACAAGGGCGAGTGCTACAAGATCCCGATGACGATCCCCTTCGTCAAGTGAGAGTGACCGGCTCCCGAGCCGATCGACTCCGACACTGACAGTCAGACACTGACAGTCAACCGAGACGGGCCGCCGTGCTGAG
>NZ_BAAAMB010000005.1:244244-250609 GCF_039528855.1 Brevibacterium sanguinis
GTCGTTCATCGCGCAGCCCAGCGCGTGCCGCGCCGGCGGTGGGCAAACCACGCCGAGGATCGCGGCAGAAAAGCGAAGACGAGACTGGTGACACCGAACAGCTGAAAACCCGTGACGAGGATCGGGCTGAGCGGTGTGAGGACGAACAGAGACACGATGAGTGCAGCGAGGGCGATCCACCGCGCGCGGCCGCGCCCCACGAGAAGTCGCCAGGCATAGACGACGAAGGCCACGACGACGATGAGCCCGACGATGATGCCCACCACCACAAGCGCATTGGCCAGGGCGGTCGACATGTCACCGACGGCGGTGACCGCCTCTGCTCCGGTGCTGCCGCCCACCTGCCGCAGCGCGAAACCCGCCGCTCTCAGCGTCCTGCCACCGGTGACGGCCATGACGATGACTGCCAGCGCAATGAACAGCGGGGCGATCAACCCGAGGATCGCTGCAGCGAGCACTTCCCACGGTCGGCGCTTGCGACCGGTGCGATCTGCATGAAGGGAGGACGCCGTCGTGTAGGCGTGGACAGCCGCCGTCGATGCCTCCCATGCCACGCGGCCTCCGGACAGAGCCGTCGCCGACGCACGTCCCGCAGCTCTGCGCCCCTTCGTCCACAGCGCTGAGTGGCTCATTGTGCCCGTGGCACGCACCGCGACGTTCTTGACGTCGCCGCTCACCCGACCGATCCCCTGTGCCACAGTCGGGCGCTGCGACCGAGCAGAGTGTGGGTGCGGGAGCGACGGAGGGAGATGCCGGTCGTCGCGATGCTCATTCTCCCCCTCGCCGGACCGTGAGATCTCCACTCGCGGCGCCGGTGACCGTGTGGGCTGCACTTCGGATCGGGAATCCGAGGGGCGCTCGGCACTCTGTGGGAACGGGGGCAGGCCAGACGGCTCTTCGTACGGATCGGAACTGGGCATCGGCCACCTCCCCGGCGAGATTCCCCCAGTGCACGCCCGCGGGACAATGAGCTTCCGCGAGGGATGCCACCATATCTGTAGTCAGCGTAGCAGGACGTCGGCACCGCGAGCCTGCCTTGCCGGCCTCAGTCCACGAACTCCGTGAGGACGCGGACCATGTAGTCGGCCATGAGCCGGCCCTGCAGGGTCGGTGAGAAGCGGCCGCTCTCGACCGCCTCGGCGTCGAGAAGCCCCTGCTTGACGAAGGTCCTGATCGCGGCGTCGCTGCCGGGGGCCAGCGTTTCGAGCGGCAGCTCGGAGTCGATGCGGGCGGCGAGCATGATCCGTTCGATCTCCCGCGTCGACGCCGAGAGCACTTCCCGGCCGATCGCCGGCGAGTCACCGGCGCGCAGCCGGTCGGACCAGGCTCGCGGGTGCTTCGCGTTCCAGAACCGCACTCCCCCGATGTGCGAATGCGCCCCCGGTCCGAAACCCCACCAGTCGGCATTGCGCCAATACGCCATGTTGTGGTCGCAGCGGGTCGCCTCCGACGTCGACCAGTTGCTCACCTCGTACCAGTTCAGGCCCGCGGAGGCCATGGCGGCATCGGCGATCTCGTACTTGTCGGCGAGATCGTCCTCGTCGGGCATCGGCAGCTGCCCTCGACGGACCATCACTCCCATCTTCGTGCCGGGTTCGACGATGAGCGAGTACGCGGAGATGTGGTCGACGTCGCCCTCGAGCGCGGCCTCGAGGGAGGTCCTCCAGTCCGCGATCGACTCGCCCGGAGTGCCGTAGATGAGGTCGAGGCTGAGTTCGAGGTCCGCGTCCTTGATCCACCGGGTGACCTCGGGGATCTTCTTCGGATCATGCGTGCGGTCGAGCGTGGCGAGCACGTGCGGCACCGCCGACTGCATGCCCACCGACATCCGGGTGAAGCCGGCCGTCGCGAGCGTGTCGATGTAGCCGGGGTCGAGCGTGTCGGGGTTCGCCTCGGTCGTCACCTCGACGTCGGGGGCCAGCCGGTAGCGGGCGCGGATGTCGTCCATCACCCCGGCGAGCACCTCGGCGGGCAGGAGCGTCGGGGTGCCCCCGCCGAAGAAGATCGTCCCGACCTCACGGTCACCGGCCCCCGCCTCGGCGAGGACCCGGGTCGAGAGATCGAGCTCACGGGCGATCATCGCGCGGTAGTCCTCGCGGTTCGCGCCCGGTCCGAGCTCGTCTGCGGTGTAGGTGTTGAAGTCGCAGTACCCGCACCGGACCCGGCAGTACGGGACGTGGACGTAGAGGCTCAGCCGCGTGTCGGTCCCGGTCCCCGCCGAGGCGGGAAGGGAACCGTCGAGCGGCGGGATCTCACCGAGCGGTTGTGCCGGCACTTACTTCTTGGCGTCCTTCTTGTCGGGCTCGTCCGAGGACAGGGCGGCGATGAAGGCCTCCTGCGGGACCTCGACGCTGCCGACCATCTTCATCCGCTTCTTGCCCTCCTTCTGCTTCTCGAGCAGCTTGCGCTTGCGGCTGATGTCGCCGCCGTAGCACTTCGAGAGCACGTCCTTGCGGATCGCGCGGATGGTCTCGCGGGCGATGATGCGCGAGCCGATGGCGGCCTGGATCGGCACCTCGAACTGCTGGCGGGGAATGAGTCCGCGCAGCTTGCCGGCCATGAGCACCCCGTACCCGTAGGCCTTGTCGCGGTGGACGATCGCGGAGAACGCGTCGACCTGGTCGCCGTGGAGGAGGATGTCGACCTTGACGAGATCCGCTGCGTCCTCACCGTCGTCGGCGTAGTCGAGGGAGGCGTACCCCTTCGTCCGGGACTTGAGCTGGTCGAAGAAGTCGAAGACGATCTCCGCCAGCGGCAGCCGGTAGCGGATCTCCACGCGGTCCGAGGACAGGTAGTCCATGCCCTGGAGCTTGCCGCGACGATCCTGGCACAGCTCCATGACCGCGCCGATGTAGTCACTCGGCGTGAGGATGGTCGCGCGCACCATCGGTTCGCGGACCTCGCGGATCTTGCCGGTCGGGAACTCGCTCGGGTTCGTCACGACGACCTCCGAACGGTCCTCGAGGGTGACGTTGTAGATCACGCTCGGGGCGGTCGAGATGAGGTCGAGGTCGAATTCGCGCTCGAGGCGCTCCCGAACGATCTCGAGGTGGAGCAGGCCGAGGAACCCGCAGCGGAAGCCGAAGCCGAGTGCGGTCGAGGTCTCGGGCTCGTAGACGAGTGCGGCGTCGTTGAGCTTGAGCTTGTCGAGGGCATCGCGCAGCGCCGGGTAGTCGGAGCCGTCGATCGGGAAGAGACCGGAGAACACCATCGGCTTGGGTTCGGAGTATCCGGCCAGGGGCGCCTCGGCGGGGGCCTTCGTCGCGGTCACGGTGTCGCCGACCTTCGACTGGCGGACGTCCTTGACGCCGGTGATGAGGTAGCCGACCTCACCGACGCCGAGTCCCTTCGTCGCGATCGGCTCCGGGGAGGACACGCCGATCTCGAGGAGCTCGTGGGTCGTGCCCGTCGACATCATCGTCACCTTCTCCCGCGGGGAGAGCGAGCCGTCGACGACGCGGACATAGGTGACGACACCGCGGTAGGTGTCGTAGACGGAGTCGAAGATCATCGCCCGGGCCGGAGCATCGGCGTCGCCGACGGGGGCGGGAATGTCGGTGATGATCCGGTCGAGGACGCCCTCGACGCCTTCGCCGGTCTTGCCGGAGACGCGGAGGACGTCGGCCGGGTCGCTGCCGATGAGGTTCGCCAGCTCCTCGGCGTACTTGTCCGGCTGCGCGGCGGGCAGGTCGATCTTGTTGAGGACGGGGATGATCGTGAGATCGTTCTCCATCGCGAGGTAGAGGTTCGCGAGCGTCTGGGCCTCGATGCCCTGCGCGGAGTCGACGAGGAGGAGCGCACCCTCACAGGCGGCCAGCGACCGGGAGACCTCGTACGTGAAGTCGACGTGTCCGGGGGTGTCGATCATGTTGAGCGCGTACGGGGTGCCCTCGGTCTCCCAGGGCATGCGTACGGCCTGCGATTTGATCGTGATGCCGCGCTCGCGTTCGATGTCCATCCGGTCGAGGTACTGCGCGCGCATGTCGCGGGGCTGGACGACTCCGGTGATCTGGAGCATCCGGTCGGCCAGGGTCGACTTGCCGTGGTCGATGTGGGCGATGATGCAGAAATTGCGGATCAACTCGGGTGAGGTTGCGGACGGTGTGATCCGCTGGAGTGCTTGTGGCGACACCTGAGGTGACATGAACGCCCTTTCTTCAATTCGTGCGAACCTCCATTGTTCCACGAGTTGGTCCCCGGGCCGGAATCCGCGCAGGCGGGAAGTCTTGCCCGGTTCGCCGGTGTCGCATTGCCCAGTTCGCCGTGCTCAGCTTGCCCGGTTCGCCGGTGTCGGCCCGCCCGGTTCGCCGAGGTGGGCCCGGGAAATCTCGGCGGATTTCCCTCCGTTCGCCGCGGACGTCGGCGATGATGGTCTCATGAGCGACTTCACCGTTATGAGCTTCAATCTCCGCTACCCGGCGATGGACGGGCATCCCGTCGCCGAGCGCCTGCCGGTCGCCGCCGAGCTCATCCGCGCCGCCCATCCGCATCTCATCGGCACCCAGGAGGGCGAGCTCGACCAGCTCGAGACCCTCATCGAACTCCTCCCCGATGAGTACATCTGGCTCGGCGAGGGGCATTCGGGCGGCAATGCCGGAGAGTTCACGGCGATCATCTGCGACTCCACCCGCTTCGAGGTCGAGACCGTCGACATCAGCTGGCTGTCGGAGACCCCGGACACCGTCGCCTCGGAGTCGTGGGGCGTCTCGCATGCCCGCACCCTGACGACGGTCGACTTCAAGGACCTCGAGACCGGCCGGGCGCTGCGGCTGCTCAACACCCACCTCGACCACAAGTCCGAACGCGCGCGGCTCGAGTCCGCGAAGATCATGGCGGAGACCATCGCCGAGGTGGCCGTCCCCTGCGTCGTCACCGGTGACTTCAACGTCGCCACCGGAGCCCCCGTCTACGACTACTTCGTCACGGACCTCGGCCTCACGGACACCGCCGCTGCGGTGCCCGGGGAGGACATCGGCACGTTCCACCGCTACAAGGGACCCAAGGCCGGGGAGCCGCGCATCGACTGGATCCTCACGACGCCGGGGCTGGAGACCGTGGCCACCCGCATCGACACCTTCAACGTCGACGGCACGTACCCGTCCGATCATTTCCCCGTCGAGGCGACCCTGCGCTGGACCGGCGACGTCCGGGCATGAGGCGCGGACTGCGGACTCCCGTTGCCGCCGGACGCTTGCCGGTGCCGGCACGAAGACTGGGGTGTCACGCCGGTTCAGGGGGTCACCCGGCCGCAGCTGGTGCCGGAAGCCGGTCCGTCGTTCGGCGACAGAGTGCTGTCAAGGCCGTCCACTAGGCTGGGTGGCATGAGCTGGAGATCAATCGTCAATCGTGCCGTGAAGATCGGTGTCCGCGAGGGCATGAAGTACCTCAAGGAGTCGCAGAGCAAGCGGTCACAGGGCGGGCAGTCCGGTGGCCGGCCTGCTCCCCGGCCGTCCTCGCAGGGCCAGTCGCGTCCGGGCGGGGGAACCGCCTCGGCGCCGGGCGGGGCACGGACGACGAACGCACGCACCGGCGGCTATCCCGGTGACTACCGCGGACCGGTCACGGTCTCCTACTCCCCCGATCTCGACGGCGACGCCGATCCCGGTGAGGTCGTGTGGGGCTGGGTGCCGTTCGAGGAGGATCATTCGCAGGGCAAGGATCGGCCCTCGCTCGTCATCGGCAAGGACGGGCAGTGGGTGCTCGTCCTCATGCTCACGAGCAAGGATCGCATCCCCGGCGGGATCGGCGAGGTGCGCTCGGACGGCGGTGCGCGGTGGATGAACATCGGCAGCGGTGACTGGGACTCGCAGGGCCGGCCCTCGGAGGTGCGCCTCGACCGCATCATCCGCCTCGATCCGAACGGCATCCGCCGGGAGGGCGCGGTGATGTCGCGTGAGGTCTTCGCCCTCGTCGCCGCCGAATTCGACTGAGGGCGGTCGCCTGGTAGGATATGTGCTTGTGTCTTCATCAAGGCGTGTGTCTCGCCGAGGTCGGGTGAAGATGCCGTCCGACACGATGTCATCGAGGTGTTTCCCCGCGGAGATGACGCGCTCGTGCGGATGTGCCCTCACGACCATGTAGTACGAACACGAAAGAGTGTTGAAATTGGCTAATATCAAGTCCCAGATGAAGCGGATCAAGACCAACGAGAAGGCTCGTCTGCGCAACAAGTCGGTGCGCACCGAGGTCCGCGGTCTCATTCGCGACGTCCGTGAGAGCATTGCTGCCGGCAACAAGGACGAGGCACAGCAGGCTTATGCTGTGGCCGCCCGCAAGCTCGACAAGGCTGTGTCGAAGGGTGTTCTGCACAAGAACAACGCTGCGAACCGCAAGTCGAGGCTCGCCAAGCAGATCAACGCTCTCTG
>NZ_BAAAMB010000005.1:250650-307021 GCF_039528855.1 Brevibacterium sanguinis
CGGGCCCTTTCGCTTGCCCGGGAACTTCGCTTGTCCGGGAACGGGCGCCGGGACGAGGTCCGCTCAGGTCACCGGAAGGGGACTCGCCTAGGACACCGGAGCGGGGTTCGCGCAGGACACCGTGACGGGGTTCGCTCAGGTCACCGCCTGGGGGCTCAGCGGGCGCGGGCGAGCCGACACACTTCGGAGACGAACGTCTCGACGGCGTAGACAGGGTCGCGGCCGCCGCCTTTGACGGCTTCGTCCGCCTCGGCTGCCGCGATGAGGGACTGTCCGAGGGCGACCTCGTTCCAGCGCCGCACCTCCCGCCGGGCCCGGTCGACCTGCCAGGGCGCCATCTTCAGTTCGGCGGCGAGCTCGCCGCTCGATCCCGAGAAGCCCTGGACCTTCGCCATGCCCCGCAGCTTCATCGCCACGGCCGCCACGAGCGGCACCGGATCCGATCCCGTCGACAGCGCGTGGCGGAGCAGGCTGAGCGCGCTCTTCGCATCGCCGGAGACCGCGGCATCGGCGACCTTGAAGCCGGTCGCCTCGACCCTGCCGCCGTAGTAGCGATCGACGACGGCGCTGGTGATCGTGCCCTCCGTGTCCTCGATGAGCTGGTCGACGCCGGCGTTGAGCTCCGAGAGGTCGGCACCGAGGGCGGACATGAGCGCTTCCATCCCGGATTCGTCGATCTGCCGCTTCGCCGACTTGAAGCGCGCCTGGGCGAACTTCGCCCGGTCGCTCTCGTTCTTCAGCACGGCGGCATCGATGCGCGGAAATCCGGCCGCGTCGATCTTCTTCACGAGCTTCGCACCGCGGTTGCCTCCGCCATGGAGCAAGAGGACGACGGCGTCGTCGTTCGGTTCGTCGAGATAGGACACCGCGTCCTCGAGAAACGGTTCGGAGCACTTCTCGACGGCGTCGACGACAATGAGCTTCGCACTCGAGAACAGCGACGGCGAGGCCGCCATCTCGAGTTCTCCGCCCTGGTACGCGGCGGCGTCGAACTCGACCTCCTCGGGGTCCTTCTTCCGGGCCGCGGAGACGATCCGATCCTTGGCCATCCGCACGAGCACCGATTCGCCGCCGGAGATCATGACGACGGGCGCGGGCTTCGCCGAACTCCAGGGGATCAGTGTCTTCTTCGCTGCCATGCCCCCAGCCTATCGTCCGCCCGGGACACGACCGTCGTCGTCCTCGCCGCCGGCACTGACGCAGCCGCGCGCCGTGCTGAAGCGGGGCCCGGAGTAGAGGGCAATCGTCCCGCACTCGTCGGTGCGCAGCACCCTGACCGGCCCGAACGCTTGGAGAGACCGGTCAGTCGGGTGTCCGTAGCGGTTCTCCCCCACGGAGACGATGCCGAGCTGCGCGCGAGCCGCCCGATAGAAGTCGACGGAGAGATCCGAGGACCCGTGGTGCGGGGCGAGCAGCACGTCGGTGGGCGTCAGGCTCTGCGCGAGGACGAACTGCTCCTCCTCGCCGACATCACCGGGGATGAGGACGGTGAGCCCGCCGACGTCGATGCGGAAGACGAGGGAGTCCTCATTGCGCGCGGCCGTCCCGGACTCGGACCCGCCGCTGCCCTGCCCGGACTCGGACCGGCCGTTGCCCTGCCCGGTCCCGCCCGCGTCGTCTCCCTCGGTTCCGCCTCTGCCCTCAACAGGTGGGCCGGCCCCAGCAGGCGGGACCGACGTCCTTCCGCTGGGCGGCACGCCCGTGCCCCCACCGGGCGGCCAGAGCACCTCGATGGCCACTCCGTCGATGTCGAGGCGACGTCCGCGGTCGAGGGGAACCACCTCGGCGCCGGTGTCCCGGACGAGCTGCGCGACGTCGGGACTGCCGATGACGTTGGCTGACACCCACACCTGACCCACCGTCCGCGACCACGCGGTGCCGGCCGCCCCGCCGCTGTGGTCGGCGTCGAAATGGGAGATCGCGAGGTCGACCTCAGCGATCCCGCTGTCGTCGAGGCACGCATCGATCGGCCCCGGCTCCTTCCCCGCATCGATGACGAGGCCCCGACCGTCGCCGAGGTTGACCACCGTCGCCGACCCCTGTCCGACGTCGCACACGAGGACGAGCCAATCCCGGGCAGGCGGACGCGGACTGCCCACGACGACGACCGCCGCCCCGAAAGCGATCGCGAGGACGACGACCGGCGCGCCCCAGAGCCGTTTGCGGATGAGCAGGACGACGCCGACGGTGAAGAGCGCGAGCACCGCAAGGGCGACCAGCGACCCCACCGGTGGATCCGGCCACGCGAGCGATGCCCCGGGCAAGCGGGCGCAGACCCGCGCGACGGCGACGATCCACCAGGCGCACAGCGAACCGAGCCAGGCAGTGAACTCGGCGATCCACGGCAGTCCGGGCAGGCCGATCCCGCCGGTCACCAGGGACACGAACCCGGCGATCGTCGCCGGGAGGACGGCCGGAGAGGCCAGCGCGTTCGCGACCACCGACCAGCCGCCCAGGCGCGGATCGATGGCGACGAGCACCGGGGTGCACGCGAGCTGCGCGACGAGCGGGACGACGAGCGCGCTGACGAGCACGGACGGGGCGAGCGGAAAGCGGACGAGGAGTCTGCGCAGCAGGAGCGGGACGACGAACATGATGACCGTCGTCGAGATGACCGAGAGGACGAATCCCACCGAGGTGGCGAGCACCGGCACACCGGTGAGGAGGAGCGCGACCGTGGCCGCGATGACGGCGACCGGGGCGATCCCGCCGCCGCGGAGGAAGACGAGGGCGACGGCGACTGCCATGCCGGCGGCGCGGATCGCGCTCGGTTCGAAGCCGACGACGAAGACGTAGCCGAGGCAGGTGAGCACGCCGACGGCGGCGCGGGTCCGCGGACCCGCTCGGCATGCCCCCGCGAGAAGGCCGGCGCCGAGGCTGACGATCGTCACGTTCGTCCCCGACACCGCGGACAGATGGGTGAGGGAGACGACGCGCATGTCATCGGTCATCTGCGCATCCTGCGGCTCAGTGTCCCCGACGACGAGGCCGGGCAGCAGCGCACCGCCGCTGGTGCCTGCGGCGAGCGAGTTCTCGCGCAGGGTCGCGCGCACCTCCGCCCGCCACCTCCACACGGCGTTCGGTGCGCGCGTCACGCGGGGCTCGTCTCGGGTGATGCGGATGTCGTCGAGGCGCTCGGTGCGCATCTCGACGTGCGCACCGGCGGGCGGGACGGCGGGGGCGAGCACCTCGGTGAAGCCACCGCCGGTGAGCAGAGTGAGGCGTGACCAGCCCGACGGACCCGGCGTCGAGGCCCCGACGACGATCCCGTTCGTCTCCGTGTTCTCCACAGGACCGCGCGCGGAAGTGAGCACGCAGATCTGGACTGCGGCGAGGCACGCGAAGACGACGAGTCCGACGCCGAGGTGGTGGAACCGGCGGCGATGGACGACGACGAAGCCGAGTCCGATGAGGACCGGGACGCCCACGAGCGCCCAGGGGCCAGGTGCGAGGAGGGCGAGTACCCAGAGCCCGCCGGCGCAGAGGACTAAGCGCACCGATGACGGCCACAGCGTGGCCGTCGTCCGCGCCCACTGCCAGCCTGCGCGAGTCTGCCTGCGCACCCAGTCCGCCGCCTGCTGGGGCCCAGGCTTCTGGGGCCCAGCCGCGCGTCGCTGCCGCGCCGCGGCGCGTCTCCGCGGCCGAGGTTGTCGTCGGGTGTGCGGCGCAGTGTGTGTTCGAGGCTCCGGTCCAGTCCGCGGCCTGATTCCCCACCGGGTCTGCGGCCCGGGCTGTGGTCGCTCGGCTCCGGCGGCCTCCTCATCCGACGGTGACAAGGTCCTTGAGACTCTCGAAGGTCTTCGGGCCGATGCCCTTGACGAGGAGGAGGTCCTCGATACTCGTGAACGGGGTCTGTTCGCGGTGGGCGATGATCGCCTGGGCGGTGACGGGGCCGACCCCGGGCAGGGTCTCCAGGGTCGCCGAGTCCGCCGTATTCAGGTCGATCTTCCCACCGGGCACCGCACCCGGCCCGCTGCCGGGAGGTGCTGGGGCGGTGGGCGCACCAGGCCCCTGGCCTCCTGGGGACTGGCCGTCCGGTGCAGGGCCCGGCGGCTGTCCGCCCGGGGCCTGACCAGCGGGTGTCTCGCCGACTGCCGGGATGCGGATCTGCTCGCCGTCGGCGACGAGCCGGGCGAGGTTGACCGCTTCCGCGTCGGCGTCGCCGGTCAGTCCCCCAGCCGCCTCGACGGCGTCGCTGACCCGTGAGCCGCCGGGCAGCGTGACGACGGACGGGTTGGCGACTTCGCCCGTGACATGGGCGACGACCTGCTGGTTCGCCGGCTGATCACCGGGTCCAGCGCTGTCCTCAGCCGACCCGGGTTCTCCGCTGCCGCCTTGACTGTCGGCCGCCTCGGCGGATGATCCTTCCGACACGACACCTCCTGCGGTCGGATCGGACGGGCTCTGCGTCTGCGTCGGCCGGAACACGTAGAACGCCAGGACGAGCACGGCGGTCGTCGCCACGGCGAGGGCGATGAGTATGGGCAGGCGGACGCGACGCGGCGGGACTGGTTCCTCCTCGCCCTCGGTGCCGGCGGTGTAGATGTCGCCGGGAACCCATCCGCCGCGTTCGGCGCTCGCGTTGACGAGGCCGGCGAACCTGTCATCGGGGGACACAGCCATGCGCGCACGCTACGACGGGCACGGCCACGGGCTCCACGCATTCGGCCGGCCCTGTGGACAGTGCGCGAGCGTCCACAGGCTCTCAGCACACGAGTCGCCGCGTCATCCACACCCGGCCGCACCCGAGTCCGTGGCGGGCTGGGAATTGTCCGGCGACGGTGCGGGGAAGCCGCGGTCAGACACCTCACGCGGACGCCCGACACGACTTTGCGCCAGTCTGCTCTGAGATGGCCTAGGCAGCCTTGGCCATCTCAGACTCAACTGGCGCACACTGGCCTTCCGGCTCACTTGGGTTTCGAGGGCTCACGTCATTGCCTGAGCCCTCCGGCCCCAACAGTGCCGCAGCCACCAGGCCGCGAGGGACACCAGTGCTTTCGGCGGGCGGGGGTAGGGCGGTTGAGCAACGGCTTGTCCTGCGCGGGAAGTCGCGGTCCGACACCTCACGTCGGCGCTCGACGCGACTTTGCGCCAGTCTGCTCTGAGATGGCCAAGGCTGCCTTGTCCATCTCAGACTCAACTGGCGCACACTGGTCTTCCGGCTCACCTGGGTTTCCAGGGCCCACGTCATTACCTGAGCCCTCCGGCCCCAACAGAGCCGCAACCGACCGTGCGAGCAGTCCAGACCGGCCTGCCGCACGAGGCCAGCCGCACCCCGACCAGCAGGCGCCCGGCCACCCCGACTACGGGGTGGTCTGGACCGTGATGCCGAGGGCGCCGGGGCCGACGTGGGCGGTGATGATCGGCGAGAGCGTGCGGAACGTCGGCGTCAGGCCCCGATCGACGAGCTTCTCGGTGAGGGTGACGACGTCGGGGGCGTCGGGGCTGCCGTCGGCGTGCTGGATCTCGACCTGCAGGGGCCGGTCTCCCCCGCCGAGGCTCTCCGCCGTCTCCCCGGCGATGACGCTCATCCGCTCGAGCGCCTTCGCCCGGGTGCGCACCCGGGCGACCGGGGTGACGACTCCGGCCCCGAGCCCGAGCACCGGCACGATCTGCAGCGCGCGCCCGAGCAGCGAGGACGCGGCCCCGATGCGACCGCCTCGGCGCAGGTGTTCGAGGTTCTGCGGAGCGAAGACGGTCATCGTCTCCCCCGCACACCAGTCGGCCACGGTGCCGGCGATCGATGCGACGTCCTCGCCGCGCCCGATCCCGGCAGCGGCGACCGCGACGGCCCCGGCGAGTCCCGCCGAGGTGGTGCGCGAGTCGACGACGTCGATGAGCACCGGCTGGTCGGTCGCCGCGGTGACGGCCGAATCGCGGGTGCCCGAGAGCTCCCCGGACATCGTGACGACGATGATCGCCTCGGCGCCGTGGTCGATGAGATCGGCGTACGCGGCGGCGAACCGAGCCGGTGTGGCCATCGAGGTGCTCACCTCGGAGCCGGCGTCCATCGCCGCACACAACCGGTCCGGATCGAGCTCCCCGTCGATGTAGGCGACCCCGTCGATGAGCACGGTGAGGGGGACGACCGCGAAGAGTCCGCCGGTGGTCTCGCGCAGCCGGGCCGCCTCGGCGTCATGGAGCTGGGCGGTCGAATCGGTGACGAGACCGATCCTCATGGCCGGCCCAGCGCCCGATACGTCCACCCCGCCGACCGCCACGTGTGCGGGTCGAGCACATTGCGCCCGTCGACGAGCACCCGCCCGGCCACGAGACCGCCCACGACCTCCGGGTCGAGGTCCCGGTACTCCTGCCACTCGGTCAGCAGCAGCACCGCATCCGCCCCGGTCAGCGCCTCTGTGGTGTCGGTGACGAAGCTGAGCTCGGGAAACGCGCGGGACGCATTCGCCACGGCCTCCGGGTCGGTGACCGTGACGACCCCGCCCTGCGTGCCGATGAGCCGGGCCACCGCCAGCGCCGGGGAGTCGCGGACATCATCGCTGTCGGGTTTGAACGCAGCCCCCAGGATCGTCACCCGCTTGCCGATGAACGACCCGCCGAGCGCATCCCGGGCGATGTCGACCATCCGCACCCGCCGGCGCATGTTGATCGAGTCGATCTCCTTGAGGAACGCCACCGCCTGATCGGCCCCGAGCTCCCCGGCCCGGGCCATGAACGCCCGGATGTCCTTGGGCAGACATCCCCCGCCGAACCCGAGCCCGGCGTTGAGGAACTTCCGCCCGATCCGATCGTCCATCCCGATCGCATCCGCGAGCAGCGTGACATCGGCCCCGGAGGCCTCACAGAGCTCGGCCATCGCGTTGATGAAGGAGATCTTCGTCGCGAGGAACGAGTTCGCCGCGGTCTTCACGAGCTCGGCGGTCGCGAAGTCGGCGACGAGCCGCGGCGTGTCGGCGGAGAGCATCGGCGCGTAGACCTCGTCGAGGGCCGCGGTCGCCGCGACCCCGGCCTCGCCCTCGGCGACCCCGTAGACGAGACGGTTGGGGTGGAGGGTGTCCTCGACGGCGTGTCCCTCACGGAGGAACTCGGGATTCCACATGAGCATCCCCCCGGCCGGTTCGACGAGGGCGGCCAACCGGGCCGCCGTGCCCACCGGCACCGTCGACTTCCCGACGACCACCGCGCCGGGCGCCAGATGCGGCAGGAGCGAGTCGACGGCAGCATCGACGTACGTGACGTCGGCGGCGAACTCCCCGCGCCGCTGCGGGGTGCCCACGCACACGAAGTGGACGCTCGCCTCGGCGGCCCGGGAGACATCCGTCGTGAAGTCGAGGCCGCCCTTCTCCTGCCCCTCGACGAGGAGGTCGGCGAGTCCCGGTTCGAAGAACGGCGGGCGTCCCTCACGCAGAGCCGCGATCTTCGCCTCGTCGACGT
Source organism: Brevibacterium sanguinis (assembly GCF_039528855.1). Classification (NCBI taxonomy): domain Bacteria; kingdom Bacillati; phylum Actinomycetota; class Actinomycetes; order Micrococcales; family Brevibacteriaceae; genus Brevibacterium; species Brevibacterium sanguinis. The sequence continues at coordinate 258,046 of NZ_BAAAMB010000005.1, forward strand.
CGACGCCGACGACCTCGTGACCCAGCGACGCCATGGCCGCCGCATGCACGGCTCCCAGATACCCACAACCGATGACCGAAATCAACACCTGGCACTACCTCGTTTCGTCCGAGCATTTTCACGCACACTATATGCCACCTGCATGCACGATTGCCTACACGATTTACGGAGCCGGAAACAGTAGTCTTGTCCGTGTGAAGCGTTTCCTGGATTTCCTCACCAACTCGACCGCCGCGGTGGTTCTCGCCGTCCTCATCGTCGTCGGCATCGTGCTCTTCGCCATCCCCGCCCTCCACCCGTTCGCGTGGCTCATCGGGATCGTGCTCTGCCTCGGTGCCGCTGCCGCCCTGCTGATCTTCCACGGCGAATGGCGGCGCTCCCAGACCCAGATCGATGCCCTGCGCGGCAGCCTCGCGACCGAACGCGGGCGGATGGATGCGGTGGGCCTGACCCCCGTCGCCGAGGAGGTCGCGCAGATCCCCGACGAGACGCGGGCGCAGCGGATCCTGACTCTCATCCCCGACTCCGACGGCCTCATCCAGTCCCTGCGCCTCGATGCGACGTTCGGCACCCTCGCCGTCGACGAGCTCGCCCCGCTCCACACCTTCCGGGAGGAGTTCGCGAAGTCGAGCTTCGACAACCCGCGCTCCCACACCGCGTTCATGAACCTCTACCGCGCCGCCGAGGCGCTGTCGATCTGGGTGAACGAGGAGACCCGCGTCGTCGCCGACGACGAGACGAAGCGGGAGATCACCCCCGGCGACTCGCGCAAGGGCGGGTGGCGTGAGTACACGGAGGCGCGCAGCCGCGGGGAGAGCCTCGGCGACACGTTCATCACCGCCCGCTGGGAGTTCAAGCAGACCGCGCTCGAGCTCGGACTCACCGCCTGAGGCACGCGCGCGCGGCGCGCCACCCCGTCAGTGCCGGATCCACCAGTTGTCGGTCGGGGTCACCGGGGTGCGGCGCTTGTGCTCGGTCGCCCGGTAGCGGTCGATGAGCCGCTGGGCCGCCTCGGCGTCGATCTCGTTGCCCTCGAGGAAGTCGTCGATCTGCTCGTACGTCAGCCCCAGCGACGATTCGTCGGTCTGACCCGGGTCGTCGTCGAGGAGGTCCGCGGTCGGGGTCTTCGTCGTCAGGTGCTCCGGCGCGCCGAGGTGGCGCAGCAGTTCCCGTCCCTGCCGCTTGCTCAGTCCCGACAGCGGGATGACGTCGGCAGCGCCGTCGCCGAACTTCGTGAAGAAGCCGGTGACCGCCTCGGCGGCATGATCGGTGCCGACGACGAGGAGGCGCTTCTCCCCGGCGATCTCGAACTGCGCGGTCATCCGCATGCGCGCCTTGACGTTGCCCTTGCCGAAGTCGGAGATCGGCTCGCCCATCGCCTCGCGGTACTCCTCGGCGGCGGCGTCCGTGGCCGCGCCGATGTTGAAGACGATCTCGTGGTCGGCGGCAATGAACTTCAGCGCGTCCTGCGCATCGGATTCGTCGGCCTGGACGTGGTAGGGCAGGCGCACCGCGTAGAACTCGGCCTTCTCCCCGCGCCGCCGCAGGGTCTCGACGGCCAGCTGGCAGAGCCGGCCGGCCAGGGTCGAGTCCTGTCCCCCGCTGATGCCGAGGACCAGCCCGCGCACCCCGGTGGTGAGCACGTAGTCGACGAGGAATTCGACACGGCGGATCACCTCGGTGGCGGGATCGATCTGCGGACGCACACCGAGCGCAGTGCGGATCTCATCCTGGACGGCGGCGATGGAGCTCATGGGAGTCAGGGGTCCTTCTCTCAGGTGACCGGGGCCGGTCAGCGGTTCACGCGTCGGGAACGATGTTGACGAGCTTGGGGGCCTTGACGATGACCTTGCGCACCCCGGCGCCGTCGAGCGTACGCTGGACGTTCGGCGAGGCCAGCGCCAGGGCTTCGAGGTCGTCGGCGGTGATGTCGGGGGCGACATCGAGCCGGGCGCGCACCTTGCCTTTGATCTGGACGACCGCGGTGACGGTGTCGGCGACGAGGTAGGCGGGGTCGGCCTCAGGGAAGTCGACGTAGGTGATCGACGACTCGTGTCCGAGCCGCTGCCACAGCTCCTCCGCGAGGTGCGGGGCGAAGGGCGAGAGCATGATCGCCAGCGGCTCGAGGACGTCGACGGTCGCTCCGCCCTGCTTCGTCAGGTGGTTGGTGAGCACGATGAGTTTCGAGATCGCCGTGTTGAAGCGCAGGTGGTCCATGTCGTCGCGGACTCCGGCGATGACCTGGTGCGCGACCTTGAGGGTCTCGGGGTCGGCAGTGCCCGCGGCGACGACGGACTCACCGGTCGCCTCGTCGACGAAGAGGCGCCACACCCGTTGGAGGAAGCGCTGCGCGCCGACGACGGCTCGGGTCTCCCACGGCCGGTCCTGCTCGATCGGTCCCATCGACATCTCGTAGACGCGGAACGTGTCCGCGCCGTAGGCGTCGTACATCTCATCGGGCATGACGGAGTTCTTCAGCGACTTGCCGATCTTGCCGTACTCGCGGTTGACCTGCTCGCCTGCGTACCAGAACGTCGTCTCGCCCGCCTCGTCGGTGCGCTCCTCGACGTCGGCGGCCGGGACGTAGACGCCGCGGGCGTCGGTGTAGGCGTAGGCCTGGATGTAGCCCTGGTTGACGAGCCGGTGGAACGGCTCCGACGAGGAGATGTAGCCGAGGTCGAAGAGCACCTTGTGCCAGAAGCGCGCGTAGAGGAGGTGGAGCACGGCGTGCTCCTGACCGCCGACGTAGAGGTCGGCCCCACCGCGGGGCTTCGAGGCCCGCGGACCCAGCCAGTACTCCTCGTTGACCGGGTCGACGACGGCATCGGAGTTGTGCGGGTCGGCGTAGCGCAGCTGGTACCACGAGGACCCGGCCCAGTTGGGCATCGTGTTCGTCTCGCGGTAGTAGGTGCGCGGTCCGTCGCCGAGGTCGAGTTCGACCTCGACCCAGTCCCGATTGCGCGACAGGGCCGGCTCCGGCTGGGAGTCGGCGTCGTCGGGGGCATAGGTCCGCGGCGCGAAGTCGTCGACCTCGGGCAGCTGGACGGGCAGCTGCTCGTCGGGCAGCGCGATCGGGGTTCCGTGCTCGTCGTAGACGATCGGGAACGGCTCGCCCCAGTAGCGCTGGCGGGAGAACAGCCAGTCGCGCAGTCGGTACTGCGTCGTCTCCTCGGCCAGGCCCAGACCGGCCAGCCATGCGGTGACCGCGGCCTTCGCCTCGGCGATCGGCAGGCCGTTGACGTCGATCGACTCGTTCGCGGAGTTGATCATCACGCCCTCGCCCGTGTACGGCGAGTCCTCGTCGTGGTCCTCCGGGGGCTGCACCGTGCGGACGTAGGGCAGGCCGAACTCCTTCGCGAACTCCCAGTCGCGGGCGTCCTCGGCGGGCACCGCCATGATCGCCCCGGTGCCGTAGCCCATGAGGACGTAGTCGGCGACGAAGATCGGGATCTGCTCACCGGTCGCGGGGTTGAGCGCCGAGGAGCCGGTGAAGATGCCGGTCTTCTCCCGGCTCTGCTGCCGGTCGGCGTCGGTCTTGGCCGCAGCCGCGCGCTGGTAGGCGGCGATCGCCTCGGTGGGGGTGTCGGCTCCCCCGCGCCAGCGCTCGGGCGTGCCGTCCGGCCACGCGTCCGCGGTGAGGTCGGCAACGGCCGGGTGCTCGGGTGAGAGCACGAGGTAGGTCGCGCCGAAGAGCGTGTCCGGGCGCGTCGTGAAGACCTCGATGGACTCCTCGGTCGTCGAATCGGCGTCGGCGGCCGTGGCAGCGGTCGGCATGAGCGGCAGGCGCAGCAGCGCGCCCTTCGACCGTCCGATCCAGTTGACCTGCATCGCGCGGATCGCACTCGGCCAGTCGAGGCCGTCGAGGTCGTCGATGAGGCGGTCGGCGTAGGCCGTGATGCGCATGTTCCACTGGCGCAGGGTGCGCGTGTAGACGGGGAAGTTGCCGCGCTCGGACAGGCCCTCGGCGGTGACCTCCTCGTTCGCGAGCACCGTGCCCAGCCCCGGCGCCCAGTTGACCGGGGACTCCGAGACGTAGGCCAGCCGGTAGCCCTGGAGGACGTCCTCCTGCTCGGCGGTGCTCAGCTGCGCCCAGTCCCGCCCGTCGGGGGTCGGCCGCTGTCCGCTCGCGAACTGCTCGATGAGGGTGGAGATCGGACGGGCGGCACCGGCGGTGTCCTCCCCCGGTGCCTGCGCGTCGGGGTCGTACCACGAGTTGAAGATCTGGAGGAAGATCCACTGCGTCCACTTGACGAAGTCGTCGTCGGTCGTCGCGAAGCTGCGGCGCGCGTCGTGGGCGAGCCCGAGGCGTCGCAGCTGCGCGGTCATGTTCGTGATGTTCGCGTCCGTCGTGATCCGCGGATGCTGGCCCGTCTGCACCGCGTAGAGATCGGCGGGCAGTCCGAAGGCGTCATACGACAGCGCGTGCATGACATTGCGTCCGCGCATCCGCTGATAGCGGCCGAAGACGTCGGTGCCGAGATACCCGAGCGGGTGGCCGACGTGGAGGCCCGCACCCGAGGGGTACGGGAACATGTCCATGATGTAGAGGGACTCCCGCTCGCCGAGGTTGTCCGGCGGCCCGTACGAGGACTCCGCGGCGGAGGCGGCGAGGTCCTGGCTGAGGTCACCGGTCGGGTTGGGGGCGTGGTACGTTCCCGCCTGCTCCCAGGTGCGCTGCCATGACGTCTCGATCTTCTCCGCCAGCTCCGCGTCGTAGCGGAAACCGGTGTCCTCAGGGTTCGTCGACATTACCTTCCTTCGCCAGTGATCGGGTTTGATCCATCGTAGCCTGAACGTTCACGCGCTGAACTGGCTAGACTGCAGACGAGACATGATCACCGGGCAAACGTGATCGATTTCACGGCTGAAGGTTCGCACAGTAAAGTACTTAACGATCGCACAGTAAAGTAACTGGGCAGTAACTTATGTCCCGAAGGAGTACGCATGAGCCCACAGACAATGCCCCAGTCAGCCACTCCGGTCGTCGGGTACGAGGTGGACACGACGTCATCGACGACCGACATCCTTCTCAACCGCCTCGCGACCGCCCCCACCCATCCGGCGCTGGCCAAGGCCGTCGGCGACGACTGGGTCGAGGTGACGACGGCGGAGTTCGTCGATGAGGTCCGCGCCGTCGCCAAGGGTCTCATGGCCTCCGGGGTCGGGTTCGAGGACAAGGTCGGCATCTTCGGCCCCACCTCCTTCGACTGGACGCTGTCGGACTACGCCGTGTGGTTCGCCGGCGCGATCTCCGTGCCCTTCTACGACACCTCCTCGCAGGATCAGCTCGCCTGGATGCTCGAGAACGCCGAGGTCACCGCCGGCCTCGTCGCCACCGAGGAGCATGCCCAGCGCGTCCGCGACGCCGCGGCCGCCGCCGGACTGCCGACACCTGCGCTGTGGATCTGGGACGAGGGCGCCTTCCGCGAGCTCAGCGCCGCGGGCGCATCCGTCAGCGACGCCGACCTCGAGGCCCGCCGCAGCCAGGTCGGCAGCGAGTCGATCGCGACGATCATCTTCACCTCCGGAACGACGGGCAGGCCCAAGGGCTGCGTGCTCACGCATGCGAACTTCGTCCAGACCGCGCAGGCCGCCGAAGAGCAGATCAGCGAGGTCACCGGCGGTGACGCCCGCTGCCTCCTCTTCCTCCCCCAGGCCCACGTCTTCGCCCGCTTCATCGAGGTCCTCTGCGTGAGCACGGGCGGGCTGCTCGCCCACCAGGCCGACCTGACGAAGCTCACCGACGCCCTCGGCAGCTTCAAGCCGACGTTCATCCTCGGCGTGCCCCGGGTCTTCGAGAAGGTCTTCAACTCCGCGCTCGCGAAGGCGCAGGCCGGCGGCAAGGAGAAGATCTTCCGCCGGGCCGAGCAGGTCGCCGTCGCCTATTCGAAGGCCCTCGACGCCGGCAGGGTCCCGCTCACGCTCAAGGCCCAGCACGCGCTCTTCGACACCCTCGTCTACCGCAAGCTGCGGGAGATCATGGGCAACAACGTCAAGTGGGCGGTCTCCGGCGGCGGGCCGCTCGGCACGCACCTCGGCCACTTCTACCGCGGCATCGGCCTCGTCGTCCTCGAGGGCTACGGTCTCACCGAGACGACGGCCCCGATCACGGTCAACGTCCCCGAGAACTCGAAGATCGGCACCGTCGGCGTGCCCCTGCCCGGGGCGACCGTGGCGATCGCCCCCGACGGCGAGATCCTCGCCAAGGGCGTGCCCGTCTTCCGCGAGTACTGGAAGAACCCCGAGGCCACGGCCAAGGAGTTCCACGACGGCTGGTTCGCCACCGGCGACCTCGGGTCGCTCGACGAGGACGGCTACCTCAGCATCGTCGGGCGCAAGAAGGAGCTCATCGTCACCTCGAGCGGCAAGAACATCGCTCCCGCCCCGCTCGAGGACGCCCTGCGCCGCCATCCGATCATCGGCCAGCCGGTGCTCGTCGGCGACAACCGCAAGTACATCACCGCGCTGATCTTCCTCGACCCGGAGATGCTGCCGACGTGGCTTGCCAATCATGATCTGCCGGAGATGACCCTCGCCGAGGCGGCCGAGGACGAGACCGTGCGCCAGACCATCGAGAAGGCGATCGAACGCGTCAATCGGACCGTCTCCCGGGCCGAGGGCATCAAGAAGTTCCGCATCGTGCCCGTCGAGCTCAGCGAGGCCAACGGCTATCTCTCCGCGAAGCAGTCGGTCAAGCGCCACCTGCTCGGCAAGGACTTCGCCGACGAGATCGAAGCGCTCTACGCCGACTGAGGCCGGTGGGGAGACGCGGCGATGGCCGGCTGAGTAAGATGAAGTTTCAACCATCGTGACGACGGTCGGCCGCCCGTTCACCGCGGGCGGCCGACCCGCCGCACTCAGTCGCGTGAGAGAGGACATCCCCATGTCGAACGACACCGAGACGACCACGGACACTGACACCACCGGCTCCTATGTCGAGAAGGGCGCGGAGTTCAACCGCGACACGAACTACATCGAGGACCGCATCCTCGACGATCCCGACGCCCAGTGGCCCGTCGAACCCGGTCGCTACCGCCTCATCGCCGCGCGCGCCTGCCCGTGGGCCAACCGCACGGTCATCGTCCGGCGCCTCCTCGGTCTCGAGGACGTCATCTCCCTCGGGATGCCCGGGCCCACTCACGACAAGCGCTCGTGGACCTTCGACCTCGATCCCGAGGGCGTCGATCCGGTGCTCGGGATCGAGAGGCTCCAGGAGGCGTTCTTCAAGCGCTATCCCGACTACCCGCGCGGCATCACGGTGCCCGCGATCGTCGACATCCCCTCCGGTGAGGTCGTGACGAACGACTTCGCGCAGATCACCGAGGACTTCTCGACCCAGTGGACGGCTTACCACCGCGACGGTGCGCCGAACCTGTGGCCGGAGGAGTTGCGGGACGAGATGGAGTCCCTCATGCGGATGATCTACACGGAGATCAACAACGGGGTGTACCGGTCGGGCTTCGCCGGCTCGCAGGAGGCCTATGAGAAGGCCTTCGACCGCCTCTTCACCGCCCTCGACACCGTCGAGGAGCGACTGGCGACCCGGCGCTACCTCATGGGCGAGTCGATCACCGAGGCCGATGTCCGGCTCTTCACGACGCTCGCGCGCTTCGATCCCGTCTACTACGGGCACTTCAAGGCCAATCGCACCGCCCTGCGGGACTTCCCGAACCTCTGGGGCTACGCCCGCGACCTCTATCAGACGCCGGGATTCGGCGACACGATCGACTTCCCGCAGATCAAGGACCACTACTACATCGTCCACAAGGACGTGAATCCCACCGGCATCGTTCCCGTCGGGCCGGACCTCTCCGGGTGGCTGACCCCGCACGGCAGGGAGGAACTCGGCGGCTCGCCCTTCGGCGACGGCACCGCGCCCGGTCCCGTCGCCGCCGGCGAGGAGGTTCCGTTCGAGAGCACCGCGGCGGCCTGGGTGAAGTGAACCCTGCCGACGGTCCATCCCGCCGAGGCGGAGCAGCCGAAGCCCGACCATAGGTCGGGCTTCGGTCATTCACCGCTCAAGGCGTGCCGTCGGGCTCGGCGTCCTGCTCCCGCTCGAAGTCGGAGTCGTGGGTTCCCGTCGCGCGCTGCCGGCGCCGCTTGCGGACCTTGAGCACGACCCATGCGACGACGGCGACCGCGACGACGACGATGACGAGCGTCTGGAAGTACCCGGCGTAGGTTTCGACGATCGACCAGTTCTCACCGAGGTAGAAGCCTGCGACGATGAGGATCGTGTTCCAGATCGTGCTGCCGGCGGCGGTGAGGAGGAGGAACTTGAGCATCGGCATCGCCCGCATGCCCGCCGGGATGGAGATGAGGGAGCGGAAGATCGGGATCATCCGCCCGAAGAAGACGGCCTTGTCACCGTGGCGGTCGAACCACGCGATCGTCTTGTGGACGTCGGCGACGTCGACGAGCGGCATCTTCACGGCGATCCGCACGATCCGGTCGAGTCCGATCCAGCGGCCCACCGCGTAGAGCACGAGGGCTCCGACGACGGATCCGATCGTCGCGAAGACGATGGCGAGGACGAGGCTGAGCTGACCGCGACTCGCCGTGAAGCCGGCCAGCGGCAGCACGAGCTCGCTGGGGATCGGCGGGAAGATGTTGTCGAGGAAGACGAGGAATCCGACGCCGAGAGGTCCGAGCGTCTCCATGATCGCCACCGTCCACGCGGAGAAGCCGCTGAGGTTCTCAGCGGCACCGGAGGCGGAGACCGTGACCAGGGCGGAGGTCGAAGCGGTGAGCGGCATGCTCTGAAGTGTAGAGAACAGGTCGACCTTTCGCTCACAGAGCGCTCCCAGCGGATAGTCTGGGAGACGATCCCCAAGAAGGAGGAGCACCCAGTGACACCAGCGAAGATCCTGGCCTCACGCAGTCCCATGGCCGAAGCCGGTCACCAGGCCATCAACCAGCCGGGCCCGGCGCATCTCGTCCGCGCCGTCCAGCGCTTCATCACGCGTCTGGGCAACCAGTTCGGGGCCGCGATCACGTACTTCCTCGTTCTCGCGGTCATTCCGATCGCGATGTTCACCTTCGCGGGACTCGGCTTCGTCCTCGACGTCGTCCGGCCCGACCTCGTTCCCGTCATCACCCAGCAGATCGAGGACTTCTCCCCCGGCAATTCGACCCTGACCGATCAGCTCGAGGGCTTCCTCAACGACTGGCAGGCCGTCGGCATCTTCGGCATCCTCGCCGGTCTCTACACCGGCCAGGGATTCATCGGCAACCTCGGCGCCGCCGTCCGCGCCCAGCTCCACGACGACTTCGACGACGACGTCAACCAGCCGCTGGTCAAGAAGTTCTTCTCGAACACCGTGACCCTGCTCGGACTCATCGTCGGTCTTCTGCTCACCGCAGGTCTCACGGTCATCGGCACGGGGCTGCGCAGCTTCATCACCGATCTCTTCGACCTCTCCGGATGGATGTCGGGCCTCCTCGTCGTCGTCCCGATGATCATCACCTTCGGGGCATCGTGGCTGATCTTCATGTTCCTCTTCACGATGCTGCCCGAGCATCCGGTCAATCGGCAGGCGAAGGTGCGCGGTTCGCTCATCGGCGCCGTCGCCTTCACGATCCTGCTCAACCTCGCCACCGTCCTCGTCGACCTCTTCTCCGCCGGGAAGGCCGCGGGTGTGTTCGGGTCGATCATCGCGGTGATGCTGACGATGAACGTCTTCGCTCGCATCATCCTCTTCGTCGCCGCCTGGATCGGCACGGCCGTTCCGCCGCCGCTGCCCGAGGACACGACCCCGCACCGTCGGTTCGTCGCGCCCGAGCTTCAGGTCCAGAGCCTCGGCGCCCTCATCACCGGCGTCGGACTCGTCGCGCTCACGCTGCTGGGGTTCAAGCGCTACGACGAACGCCGGTCCAGGAGCGCGGAGTCGACACGGTAGACTTGGGCCGGGAATCGACCACGTGAATATAAGGGGACTCGACCTTTGACTCAAGCAACAGCCGCTCGTCTCGACGAGTGGGAGAAGAAGCAGACTGCCGCGGAAGAACTCATCCCGCTCGTCGGCCGCCTCCACCGCAACAACGACGTGCTGCTCACCCTGTTCGGGCGCTCGCTCCAGGGCAAGTCCGTGACCGGCATGATCAAGGCGCACCGCTACGCCCGCCACTTCCTCGGCGAAGAGCTCGACATCGAGACCACCCTCGAGGTCGTCCGGGCACTCGCCGAGCTCGACCTCAGCGCGGCGCGCATCGACCTCGGTCGCCTCATCGTCAAGCGCGATGAGCAGTCCGCATCGACCGCGGAGTTCCTCGCCGAGGAGCTCGCGTCGGTCATCGGCAGCGAGTCCTCCGCGGCGGAGCCGCGCGACGTCGTCCTCTACGGCTTCGGACGCATCGGACGTCTGCTCGCCCGCATCCTCATCGAGCGCTCCGGCGGCACCGGCATGCGCCTGCGCGCCATCGTCGTGCGCAAGGGCGGGGAGAACGACATCGTCAAGCGCGCCTCCCTGCTGCGCCGCGACTCAGTGCACGGGAAGTTCGACGGCAGCATCGTCGTCGACGAGGAGAACAACACGATCCTCGCCAACGGCACCCTCATCCAGGTCATCTACTCCGATGATCCCTCGACGGTCGACTACACCGAGTACGGCATCGACAACGCGATCATCGTCGACAACACCGGCAAGTGGCGCGACGAAGAGGGCCTGTCGAAGCACCTGCAGTCCAAGGGCGCCGCGAAGGTCATCCTCACCGCTCCCGGTAAGGGCGACATCAAGAACATCGTCTTCGGCGTCAACTCGCATGACATCACCGACGCCGACACGATCCTCTCGGCGGCCTCGTGCACGACGAACGCGATCACCCCGGTGCTCAAGGCGCTCAACGACCGCTTCGGCGTCCGCAACGGCCACGTCGAGACGGTGCACTCGTTCACCAACGATCAGAACCTCATCGACAACTTCCACAAGGGGTCGCGTCGCGGACGTGCGGCGGGTCTGAACATGGTGCTCACGGAGACGGGTGCGGCGAAGGCCGTGGCCAAGGCGCTGCCGGAACTCAAGGGCAAGCTGTCGGGCAACGCGATCCGCGTGCCCACCCCGAACGTGTCGATGGCGATCCTCAACCTCAACCTCGAGAATCCCACGACCGTCGACGAGCTCAACGGGTTCCTCCGCGAGACCTCGATGAACTCGCCGCTGCGCAACCAGGTCGACTACGTCGCCTCCCCCGAGCTCGTCTCGACCGACCTCGTCGGCTCGCGGCGCGCGGGTGTCGTCGACGGTCTGGCCACGATCGTCGACGAGGACCGCGTCGTCGTCTACGTGTGGTACGACAACGAGTTCGGCTACAGCCACCAGGTCATCCGCTGCGTGGCGGAGATGGCCGACGTCGACACCCCGTCGTTCCCCGCGGCAGCGAACTGATCCCGCTGCGCTGAGTCAGCGACCGGCAAGCGCCCCCGACCTCTCGGACGGGGGCGCTTCGTCGTCTGCGGTGCGCAGTGCGCACAGCGCGGTCCGCGGTGCTCAGTGCGCAGTGCGCAGTGGGATCGGGTCCGCGCCGAGGCGGTCGGTCCCTCAGCGGTCCTCGCGGGTTGCGCGTTCGGTCTCCATCGCGTCGTGGAGCCAGATCGGGGTGAATGTCGCGAACCGGGAGGCGAGGTCGTCGTCCTCGGCGAGCATGAACGCGAGACGGTCATCGCCGGTCGAGAGCTCATGGGCCCAGATCGGACCGAGGCACGCGAGCAGCAGGCAGGACAGGACGACGGCACCGGCGAGGATGGGCGTCTCGGGGACGAGCAGGAAGCCGAGCAGGATCCCGAGGACGACGAACGCGATCGCCACCGCCATGCCCCCGCCCTTCGACCGCGGGGCCCGGGTGCTCGCCGGCCGTCTCGCCGCCACGGAGTCGAGGATGTCGCGGCGCAGCCGGGTCCATGCGACGAGCGCGCCGAGGGCGCAGACGATGCCGATCATGATGAGGCTGAACGCCGAGAAGAGCAGCACGGCATCGACCCGCTCCCCCTGGGCCTGCAGAGCCGCGCCGAGGCCCGCGACGAGCATCGCCATCGCCAGCACGAGCATGCTCAGCAGGCGGGCCCGGCGGATCGCGACGAGGTCGGAGAGGGTGCGGGCGAGGAAGGCCCGGTCGTCGGGGACCTCAGCGGTGCTCATCGGACGTACCCTGCTTCCTTGTCGACGGTGTGGGCGAAGGGGCGGCCGGCCCGATAGGTCTCGAAGAGGTCGAGGAACTGATCGAGGAGCCGCTCGCGCCAGCCCTCGGTGTCACCGGACATGTGCGGGGTGATGATGACGCTCGGTGCCTCCCACAGCCGGTGGTCGGCCGGCAGCGGCTCGACATCGACGACGTCGATGCCGGCGCCGGCGATCGCCCCGGTCTCCAGCGCGGTGACGAGGGCATCGGTGTCGACGGTCGCCCCGCGGCCGACGTTGACGAAGAACGCGTGCGGCTCCATCGCCGCGAACACCTCGGCGTCGAAGAGACCCGCGGTGCGGTCGGTGAGCGGGGCGACGTCGATGACCCAGTCGACCCCGGTCAGATGCGCGGCGAGGTCGGCGGAGTCGATGACGTCGCCGAAGTCGGCATCTCCGGTGCGCGCACGACTGCCCGCCCCGCTGACGTCGACGCCGAGGGCGCGCAGCACGCGGGCGATCTCCCGACCGATCGACCCGGTGCCGACGATGAGGGCCCGCGTGCCGGCGAGGTCACGGGTCGAGCGCCGGTTCCACCGGTGCTCCCGCTGGTCGGCGAGCGAGCCGAGCGCCGACTTCGCGTGCATGAGGACGAAGCTGAGGACGAACTCGGCGATCGGCCGGTCGAAGACTCCGCGGGCGTTCGTGACGACGACCTCGGAGGCGATGAGCTCGTCGAAGAGGAGCGCATCGACACCGGCGGCCGCGACATGGATCCAGCGCAGCTCGTCGGCTGCGTCGAAGACCTCGGTGAGCGCGGTGGAGAAGTAGTCCCAGAGGAGGAGCACCTCGGTGCCGGGCAGGGCCTCGCCGAGGCGGTCGGCCGTGACGATGCGGACGTCGACGTCGTCACGGCGGCCGAGCTCAGTGAGCCGGTCGGGAACCGGGCTGCCTGGCGGGTTGAGAATCGTCAGTGTCGTCATCCGTGGAGTCCTTCGTGGTCAGCGGCACAGCCAGACTATCGGATGGCTCCCGCAGCGAGGAATCGGCGTCGACGGGCACCTCGGCGGCGTGTTCGTGGGTGACGACATGCTCACGGGCGGCGGCATCCTGGCTCTTCAGCGTCGACGCCAGCGGCGTGTTCGGCAGGAAGAGGAGGATGACGAAGCCGAGGAACGCCAGCGGCGCGACCCAGAGGAAGAGCGGGACGAGCGCGTCGTTGTACGCGGTGATGATGAGCGTGTGGATCGGTTCGGGCAGGTCGCCGACGATCTGCGGGGTCAGCCCGGTCGACGAGATCTGCGGCAGCTCGACGTTCGGGTTCGAGGCGGCGAGGCTGCGGATGCCGGACTCGATGTTCTCGAGCAGGCGCTGGGTGAACACCGAGCCGATGAACGCCATGCCGAGCGTCGCGCCCACCTGGCGGAAGTAGTTGTTCGACGCCGTCGCCGTGCCGACCATCTCGACGGGGAAGGCGTTCTGGACGACGAGGACGAGGATCTGCATGCTCAGTCCCAGACCGAGGCCGAGCAGGGCGAGTCCGACCATCGGCTCCCACACCGGGCTGTCGGCTTCGAGCGTCGAGAGCAGGATGAGCGAGACTCCGATGAGGAGGATGCCGGTGAGCGGGTAGCGCTTGTACTTGCCGGTGCGGGCGACGACGAAGCCGGTCAGCGTCGAGGAGATGAGCATCGTGCCCATCATCGGGACCATCATGAGTCCGGCGACGGTCGCGTCGATGCCGTGGACCATCTGCAGGTAGGTCGGCATGTAGGACAGGACGCCGAACATGCTCACGCCGATGAAGAGACCGGCGATCGTCGAGAGGAGGAAGTCGCGGTTCCTGAACAGCCACAGCGGGATGACCGGTTCGCTCACCTTCGCCTCGACGATGACGAACGCGATGATCGCGAGCGCCCCGACGACGATGAGGCCGTTGATCTGCCACGAGCCCCACGCGTAGTCGTGTCCGCCCCACGCGGAGACGAGGACGATGCACGAGGTGATGACGGAGATGAGCGCCATGCCGCCGACGTCGATCTTCGGCCGCGGACCGTGGGTCTGCTTGGGGATCTTGAGGAAGACGGCAGCGGCGATGAGGGCGATGATCCCGAGCGGGAAGTTGATCGCGAACGCCCAGCGCCAGCCGGGGCCCTCCGTCAGCCACCCGCCGATGAGGGGGCCGGCGACCGAGGACACCGCGAAGGCCGAGCCCATGATGCCCATGTACTTGCCGCGCTCGCGCGGAGGGACGACGGAGGCGATGATCGACTGCGAGAGGATCATCATGCCCCCGCCGCCGATGCCTTGGAGGACCCGGCCGAAGATCAGCAGCGACATGTCCTGGGCGAGGAGGGCGAAGACGGAGCCGGCGAGGAAGCAGCTGATCGCGAACATGAACAGCGGCTTGCGGCCGAAGAGGTCGCCGACCTTGCCGTAGATCGGCATCATGATCGTCGAGGCGAGCATGAAGGCCGTCGACACCCACAGCATCTGGTCGACGCCGTCGAGTTCGCCGACGATCGTCGGCAGGGCCGTGGCGAGCACGGTCTGGTTGAGGGAGAACATGAACATCGCGATCATCAATCCCACGAAGAGGAGAATGATCGCCGAGGTCGTCATCGGGGCGGCGTCATTGGTGTGGTTCTCAGGTTCTGCGGCTGTCTGTGTCATGTCCTGGCTCTCGGCCCTCATTCTTCCCTCATCTGTTCTCTCAGCGCAATGGTCTCCGTCGTCGGCGCCTCCGTGACCGCGGTGCGGCGTCATGCCCTCATCGCAGCCTCTCGAGCACCTTGAGGAAGAGCCCGAGGGAATCGTCGTAGATCCTCTGGGTGCTCTCCTCGTCGACGACGAGTTCCGGTGAGTGCTTGACGACGCGGATCGCATGGTGGAGCGGCACCATGCACATCTGGGTGAGCATCCGGGCGCTGCGCCATGCCGAGTCCTCGGTCGAGAACTCCTGTCCGAGGAACCGGAGCCGGGCGAGCACGTATTCGGACACCCGCTCCTCGAGCGCCTCGACCTGGTCGAAGCGTCGGCCCACGAGCTCCGGATAGGCGACGAAGAGCTCGCGCCTGCGACTCGAGAGTCCGGGTTCGGTGCCGATGAGGAGTGCTTCGCGCACGAAGTTCGCCGTGTCCTCGGCGAGCGTGTCGAAGCCGGAGTCGGATTCGACGTAGTCGGCGACGAGCTGGTCGTCGATGTTCGCGACGTCGAGGCCGACGATCGCGTCTTCCTTCGTCGCGTAGTAGTTGAAGAACGTCCGCGGGGACACGCCGGCGTCGGCGGCGATGTTCGCCACCGTCGTCGCTTCGAGTCCCTCGTCGAGGACGCGCGTGAGCGCCGCCTCATGGATGGCGGTGCGGGTCTCGCGCGCTTTCCGCGTCCGCAGCGATTCGTTCTCGGCCATGCGAATAATTCTGCACTAGATGCAACTTTTCATCAACTGCAAAATTGCATCTGTGCAGTATTTCACTCCCGAGGCTGACCCGCCAGGTTCCGCCGCCTCGGCGGGGCGGGACCTCAGGTCATGAGTTCGCGCAGCCGCACACGATGCTGCTCGAGGACCTGGAGCTGGCGCAGCAGCGCGGTCTGCGCCTCGGCATCGCCTGCGCTCTGACGCTGCAGGCGCGAGTGGAGCTCCTTGGCGATGCGCTCGAGGTCGTAGTCGAAGAGCTTCGCGACGATTCCCTGCGCGAACTTCTCCGCGCTCACCCCTTCGGACACCGGCAGCGGCGTGACGAGGAGGCGGGCGACGTCGGGTCCGAGGTCGTCGCCGGCGGCCTCCATGACGGTCTCGGCCCACCGGCCGGGGGCCGCGGCGGCCGCGCGCAGACCGCCGGCCTGCTTGAGCGCCGCCTGGATCTGACGGTGGCCGGGATGGTCGAAGGCCTTCTCCGACAGGGAGTCGAAGAGCTTGGCATTGACGAACTCGGGGTGCTGGAGAGCGACCATGAGGGCGCCCTTCTCCGTCTTCAGCCGCGTCGGGGTGATCGGTGCGGAGAGATCGGAGACGTCGGGACGCTCGTCGTAGACGTACTCGATGCCCGCATCGTCAGCGGTCGGGTTCGCCTGCTGCCGTCCACCGCCGGTGGGACGGCCCTCGCCGGCGGGCGGGGGCGCCTGCTCGCGCCGCTGCCCGGGGTGGGACGGGCGCCCTGGACCCGCACCCTGGCCGCGACCCGGGCTCGCACCCTGGCCGCGACCCGGGCCCGCTCCCTGACCCTGGCGCGGTCCGGCGGTCTGTCCGGGCCCCTGTGGCGAACGGCCGCGGTCGGCTCCGGTCGCGCGCGGATGCCTCCGGGCGGTCTTCACGGCCGCCTCGACCTCGTCGATGTCGACGCCGATGCGCCCGGCGACGAACCGGTGGTAGTGACTGAGACTGTTGCGATCGCGAATCCCCGCGAGCACCTCGGCGCTGGCCTTGACCGCAGCGATCCGCCCTTCGACAGTGTCGAGGTCGAACTGCGCGATCGCGGTGGTGATGACGAACTCGAAGAGCGGTTTGCGGCCCTCGATGAGCTCGCGGATCGCGCCGTCGCCCTTCTCCAGTCGCAGATCGTTGGGGTCGAGACCCGAGGGTTCGACGGCGACGAAGGTCTGCGCGGTGAACTCGGACTCGAACTCGAACGCCTTGAGCGCCGCCTTCTGCCCCGCCTCGTCGCCGTCGAAGGTGAAGATCACCTGCCCGCTGGGGTCATCGCCCAAGAGCCGGCGGACGATCTTGACGTGCTCGGCGCCGAAGGCGGTGCCGCACGTCGCCACCGCCTGGGTGACGCCGGAGAGCTGAGCGGCCATGACGTCGGTGTAGCCCTCGACGATGACGACGCGCTTGGTCTTCGCGATGTCGCGCTTGGCGAGATCGAGGCCGTAGAGAACCTGGTTCTTGTGGTAGAGCGCGGTCTCCGGGGTGTTGAGGTACTTCGGCCCCTGATCGTCGTCGAAGAGCCGGCGGGCCCCGAAGCCGATCGTCCGCCCCGTCATGTCCCTGATCGGCCACATCACGCGTCCGCGGAACCGGTCGTAGATGCCGCGACTGCCCTCGCTGGCCAGGCCCGCGGCGAGGATCTCCTCATCACTGAAGCCGGCCCGGCGCAGATGACCGGTCAGGGCATCCCACGACTTCGGGGCGAAGCCGACGCCGAAGCGGGGGTGCTCGCCGGGAGGGAAGCCCTTCGCGGCGAGGAAGTCGCGCGCGATCTGCCCGGGCTCCCCGGACAGCGCAGTGGCGAAGAAGCGCTCGGCGACCTCGTGCATCTCGAGGAGGCGCTGCCGCCTGCTCGCCTGCTCACGGTCGGGGCCCTTGCCGTCCTCGTAGCGCAGGTGCATGCCGATGCGGCCGGCGAGCATCTCGACGGCCTCGACGAAGCTGAGCTGCTCGACCTTCTGGAGGAACGTGAAGACGTCGCCGGATTCCCCGCAGCCGAAGCAGTGGTACATCCCGACCTGCGGGCGGACATGGAACGACGGGGTCTTCTCATCGTGGAACGGGCACAGGCCCTTGAGGGAGCCGATGCCCGCTGTCTTGAGCGTGACGAACTCTCCGACGACCTCGTCGATGCGCGAGCGCGAGCGCAGTTCGTCGATGTCCTCGCGCTTGATGAGTCCCGCCATGGTCTAGAGCCGGTCCCCCGCCCCCGCCTGGATCCGATGGTAGAGCGTCCACGCCGAATGGTCGGTCAGCGAGGCGATCTGGTCGGCGATGACCCGCAACCGGGCCGCGTCGTCGGCAGCCTCGGCGTGGTCGGCGGCGAACATCGGGTCGAGGCCGTCGGGGTGGGCGTCGTACCAGTCGGCGAGGCTCGTGATGACGGTGTCCTGGATGTCGTGGAGGCGCAGGCGGTCCTCGGCGACCATGACGGTCAGCGTCGCCATGCCC
Source organism: Brevibacterium sanguinis (assembly GCF_039528855.1). NCBI lineage: Bacteria > Bacillati > Actinomycetota > Actinomycetes > Micrococcales > Brevibacteriaceae > Brevibacterium > Brevibacterium sanguinis. The sequence goes on from NZ_BAAAMB010000005.1 coordinate 276,037, forward strand.
TTAAGCACGGCGATCTCGACGGCCGTGGACTCGGGCACGACGAGGGAGGCGGCGTAGCGGTTGAGCGGCTCCCAGCCGTACTCCTCACGGGTGGCGGCCTCCGCGGCCCCGACGAAGCGGCCGATGAGCTGGCTCGTCATGTGCTTGAGCGCCGCCTGGGCCCGGCGTGACCCGTCGAAGTCCTCGGCCGGCCAGTACGCGGCGGCCTGCAGTCGGGTGAGCGCCTTGTCCATCTCCGCGTCGTCGGTCTCGGGCAGGTACCACTGGCGGGTGATCTCGAAGAGCTCGAGGCGGCGGACCTCGTCGGCGAACTCGCCGAGGCGGAGGTGCCCGGCGACGACGGCGTCCTCGACGTCGTGAACGGAGTACGAGATGTCGTCGGCTAAGTCCATGACCTGGGCTTCGAGGCAGCGACGGCCGTTGTCGACCCCGTCCCGGTAGAAGTCGAAGACGGCGAGGTCGTCGTCGTAGACGCCGAACTTCCGCACCCCGGAGTCACGTCGCCCGGACGCGGCCTCGGCGCGCGGCCACGGGTACTTCGTCAGCGCATCGAGGCTGGCCCGGGTGAGGTTGAGCCCGGCAGGGCGGCCGTCGAGGGCGATGACCTTCGGTTCGATCCGGGTGACGAGGCGCAGGGTCTGCGCGTTGCCCTCGAACCCGCCGATGTCGGCGCAGAGCCGGTCGAGGATCGTCTCGCCGTGGTGGCCGAAGGGCGGATGCCCGAGGTCGTGGCTCAGGCAGGCGGTGTCGACGATGTCGGGATCGCAGCCGAGGTAGCGGGCGAGTTCGCGCCCGACCTGCGCGACTTCGAGTGAGTGCGTGAGCCGGGTGCGGACGAAGTCGTCGGTGCCGGGCGAGACGACCTGCGTCTTCGCTCCGAGACGGCGCAGCCCCGAGGAGTGGAGGACCCGCGCCCGATCACGCTGGAAGGCCGAGCGGCGCGGGTTCTTCGCGGGTTCGATGACCCAGCGCTCCTCGTCGCGCGGCGAGTAGTCCGCGACGCTGCCCGAGGCCCGGGCGATGCGTGCGGAGGTGTCGGTGGGCATCCTCATCCTCCCGAGACGTCGAGTTCGGCCTCGGCGAGGTCGGCGGAGCCGCTCTCGTCGAAGACGCGGGAGTCGAGCCAGCCCTCGGGCAGGTGGGGGCGCTTGGGGCGGGTGGTCCGCCCGCGCGAGCCCTCGGCGGCCTCGCCCGGGTACGGGGCGTCGCCGAGTTCGGCGAGCAGTGCGTCGAGTTCCGCGAGCGAGGAGACCATGGCCAGCCGGCTGCGCAGGTCGCCGCCGACGGGGTAGCCCTTGAAGTACCACGCGATGTGCTTGCGTAGGTCACGCACCCCGTAGAACTCCTCGCCGTAGTAGTCGACGAGGTATTCGCCGTGGAGACGGACCGCACGGGCCACCTCGGCGAGTCCGGGACGATGACGATCGGCACTGCCGTTCAGAGCGTTCGCGAGGTCGCCGAACAGCCACGGCCGGCCCTGGCAACCGCGGCCGATGACGACCCCGTCGCAGCCGGTCGTGCGCATCATCTTGAGCGCATCCTCGGCGGAGAAGATATCGCCGTTGCCGAGCACGGGAACGGTGTCGCCGAGGTGGTCCTTGAGTCGGGCGATCGCGTCCCAGTCCGCGGTTCCGGAGTAGAGGTCGGCGGTCGTGCGCCCGTGGAGGGCGATCGCTGCGACCCCGGCGTTGCGCGCGGTCTCCCCGGCGTCGAGGTAGGTGTGGTGGTCGGCGTCGATGCCCTTGCGCATCTTCACCGTCAGCGGGATGCCGCCGCGGTCGGCCTCCTCGACGGCGGTCGTGACGATCGCTTGGAAGAGGTCCTTCTTCCACGGCAGGGCCGAGCCGCCGCCCTTGCGGGTGACCTTGGGGACCGGGCAGCCGAAGTTGAGGTCGATGTGGTCGGCGCGGTCCTCGTCGACGAGCATCCGCACGGCCTGCCCGATCGTCACCGGGTCGACGCCGTAGAGCTGGACGGAGCGCGGGGTCTCGTACGGCTCGTGGTGGATGATGCGCATGCTCTTGGGGCTGCGCTCGACGAGCGCACGGGAGGTCACCATCTCGGTGACGTAGAGGCCTGCCCCGTACTCGCGGCACAGCCGCCGGAACGCGGTGTTCGTGATCCCCGCCATCGGGGCGAGCACGACCGGGGAGGACAGCTCGATGGGACCGATGCGCAGCGGCTTGACGGTCTGGGCGGTGGATTCTGGGCTGGGGCTGATGACACTCACCATGCCATTATCCCAAAGCCTGCCAAATCGGGCATCGTCCCCTTGCTCACAGACCCGAAACACCGAGGTGGTGCGGCATATTCCCTGGTCACCGGTCGTCCTCCCCGCGCAGGTCGCGCACGTCCCAGACGGCGTCGAGGCAGAGTTCGGCGGCGAGGCGGTCGTCGTGGGTGACGACGAGCATCGCTCCCCCGTATCCCTCGAGCGCCGAGGTGAGCGCCCGCTGCGAGGAGACGTCGAGGTTGTTGCCGGGTTCGTCGAGGATGAGCAGCTGCGGGGCCGGGTCGGAGAGCAGGGTCGCGGCCAGCGCGACGCGGAAGCGCTCCCCGCCCGAGAGCGTGCCGCACAGCTGGGCGGTCCGCTCGGCGCGCAGTCCCATGGCGGCGAGCACCTCGTGGACGCGGTGCTTGTCGAGGCCGGGGTTCGGCCGGCGCACCGCCTCCATGACACTGACCTCGGCGGGCAGGCGGTACTGCTGGTCGAGGTGGCCGATCGGCACGGACACCTGCAGCTCGAGGCCGGGGAAGAGGCCGTCGACCAGGCCGCCGCTCCCCGGGCCGCCGCTGCCCAGCCGGCCGCGGTCGCCGTGATCGCTCCCCACGCCACCGGCGGCGCTGCCACCGGTCCGCGCGGCACCGCGGACGGCGGCGAGGAGAGTCGACTTCCCCGCGCCGTTGGGCCCGGTCAGCCGGATCCGCTCCGGTCCGACGATCGTCTGCGGGCGTTCGAGAGCGCTCGTGCGCACCTCGAGGACGCGCCTGCTCGGATGGACCTCGGTCTCGGGCAGGTGGAGAGTGATCGAGGAGTCGCGGCGCAGCGCGTCCTTCGCGGTCTGCACGGCAGCGGCGGCCGCAGCCTCGTCGGCGGCCTTGTCCCCGCGCCGTTTGGCCGCCGACTTCTGCGCGAAGTCGGTGAGACCATTCATGACGATCTTCGGTCGGCGTTTGCTCGCCTTGTCCTTCGCGGCCTTCCGGTCCGAGCGCGCAAGGGTGGTCTCGAGGTCGATGCGCTGGCGCTTCTCGATCGCGTGGGCCTTCTTCGCGTCGGTCAGCCGCGCCTGTTTCGCCTCCTCCTCCGCGGCGACCATCTCCTCGTACGCGGTGTAGTTCCCGCCGTAGACGCGCAGCTGATCGGTCATCTCGACGATCGTCGTCATCGAGTCGAGGAGCTCACGGTCGTGGGAGATGACGAGGGTGGGCCCGGACCGCCGTGCGAGCAGCTCGGTGAGCAGGGCCCGGCCCGCCGCGTCGAGGTTGTTGCTCGGCTCGTCGAGGATGAGCCACGCGGACCCGACCATTGCCGCGCGGGCGAGACCGATCCGCATCGCCTCCCCGCCGGAGAACGTCGCAGCCTGCCGGTCGAGGTCGTCCGCGGTGAGGGTGAGCCCCACCTCGGCGAGGGCGGACAGGGCCCGCTCCTCGATGTCCCAGTCCTCCTCGATGATGTCGAAGTCGGCAGGTCCGGCCTCGCCGTGCAGGGCTCGATGCAGGCTCGTGCGGATGCCGGCGATGCCGAGGATCGCGTCGACCCGGTCGTCGGTGTGCGGCAGCAGCTGGTCGATGTGGACGGCGCCGGCGGCACCGGTGACGGTCCCCGTGGTGGGGGCGAGCGCGCCGGTGAGGAGCCGGGCGAGAGTGGATTTGCCGATCCCGTTGTCACCGACGAGGCCGGTGAGTCCCAGGGGGATCGTGGCGGTGAGGTGGGTGAGGATCTCGGTATCGTCGCCGAGGCGGTAGCCGAGTCCGGACAGGGTGATGGCAGAGGGCATCAGTGATCTCATTTCGTGCACGCGGTGCGGTGCGGGTCCGAATCACCCGCGGGTGCGGAAATGAGGTGTCACTTCATTCTCAGGCGCTGCCTTCGCTCGACTGTGGGACCTCATAAGGATGCCCGAATCGCCTCAGGTGCGTCAAGGTCGCCGAGGCGGTCGCCCGATCCCGGCCGACAGCTGCGGTGACGGCCCGGTGCGGCCGAGGACCCGGCTCAGGTGATGATGAGCATGAGCTCCGCCGACCGGTCGCTGGGGTTGGCGAGCTGGTGGGGCACATCGCCGGGGGCCTGTGCGCAGTCGCCGGCGCGCAGGATCGTGCGGCGGTCGATCGTGACGATCTCGACGGTGCCGGCGAGGACGAAGAAGGTCTCCCGGGATCCCGAGCGGTGGGCGGCGAACGGCGAGGTCTCGCTGCGGGGTTCGAGCGAGTAGTGGATGACCTCGATGTTCTCGCTCGGCGAGGGCAGGTCGCGGCGCCAGGTGCCGGGTCCGTACGTCGCATGCGGGACGATCGCGTCGGCCGGGGTGACGAGCACCTCGGGTTCGGCGAGGAGCTCGCCGACGTCGACGCCGAGCGCGCGGGAGAGCCCCATGGCATTGGACACCGAGGTGTCCTGCTCACCGCGTTCGATCTTCGACAGTGCGGCCCGGGAGATGCCGGCCCGGATCGCGAGCTCGTTGAGGGTGAGGTTGCTGTATTTGCGGCGAGCCCGGATGCGCGCCCCGAACACCCGCGCCCCGGGATCCTCTGACTTCGCCATGATGACATCCTAATGTAATCTCAGATAGTAGATCTCAATCCATTAAAAGTGATTATGACCGGTCTCCTCGCGTTCGTCCCCATTCTCCTCGCCGTCGCGCTCCTCGCCTTCCGCGCGCCGACGTGGGTCTCCGCGGTGGCCGGACTCGCCGGCGCAGTCCTCTGCGCGGTCCTCGCCTTCCCCACTCCCCTCCCCGTCATCTCCCAGGCCGCCGGCGACTACTTCCCCCTCATCGCCGAGGTGGTGCTCATCCTCCTCTTCGGGATGATGCTCGCCGGGATCCTCGAGGCCACGGGCGCGATGCGCACGATCTCCGCGAGTGTCGAGTCGATGGTTCCCAGCCGGTCTCTCGGCGTCGCCCTCGTCGTCTTCGGCCTCGTCCCCTTCGCCGAATCCGTCACGGGCTTCGGCATCGGCGTGACGATCGGGGTGCCGATCCTCCGGCATCTCGGCTGTTCGCTGCGGCATTCGGCGCTCCTCGGGCTCCTCGGGCTCGTCGCGGTCCCGTGGGGTGCGCTCGGACCGGGCACGACGGTGGCGGCGGCGCTCGCCGGCTTCGACGTCGATGCGCTCGGTCTGTCGACGGCCTGGGTGAACGCGATCTCGGTGGCCGTGGTTCTCTGCTCGGTTCTCGTCCTCATGCGTCCCCGCCTCGGCAGCGCACTCGGGATGATCGGCGCGGCCGGTCTGCTGTGGGGCGGGATCCTCCTCGCCAACCGTCTTCTCGGCATGGCGCCGGCCGGCATCATCGGGTCCCTCGTCGTCATCGTCGGCCTCGGCGTGCCCCTGGCGATCCGCGCCCGCTTCGCCGGGGTCACCGCGGCGCTCGGGCGCGCGGTCCTGCCCTACGGCGTTCTCACCCTCGGCATCCTCGTCGCGCGTGAGCTTCTCGCCGTGTTCCCGTCTCCGCTCATGGAGAGTCTCGCCTCTCCCCCGTTCTGGCTGGCCGTCGCCTGCCTCGTCGCTGCGCTCTCGCGGACCCGTGGGGAGAAGGATGTGCAGAAGGACGACGGGTCGACGGGGGTGCCCAGTGACGACGAATCGACGAGCGTCGGCAGCGGCGACGGATTGTCGGACGAACACAGGGGCGACGGTGCGTCGTCTCCCCCGCCGCTGCGTCCGGTCATCCTCCGCGCGGTCCGCGCATGGGTGCCGATCGGGGCGGCGACGGCGGCGTTCATGCTCATGGGCTGGGTGATGACGACCTCGGGGATGAGCACGGCGTTCGGGGACCTGCTGCCGACGGGGCTCCTCGTGCTCGCTCCGTGGCTGTCGACGATCGGCGCCGTGCTCACCGGGTCGAACACGGGCAGTAACGCGATGTTCGCGAGCACCCTCGCCGTCGCCGGTGAGGGTACGGCAGCGGGGCCGCTGACCGCCGTCGCCGCGGGCAACGCCGCGGGATCGCTGGCCGCGCTCGCCGCTCCGCCGCGGGTCGCGATGGCCGTCCAGCTCTCCGGCGCCGGCGCCGCGGATGCCCGGGACGGCTCGTGGGTGCTCAGCCGAGCGTTCCTCATCGTCGGCCTCAACACCCTCGCCATCGGCCTCTGGCTCCAGTTCCTCGCGTGAACGGGGCAACCGCCTCGGCGCCGGCTACCCGGGCCTGCCCAACTGCCACATCATCCCCGCGCCACCCTCAGCCCCACACACCACTCTGCGCCGCCCGCACCACCCTCAGCCGCACACACCACCCGAGGCGCCGACAGGCACCCGGAGCTGCGTATCCCCACCGCGGAGCGCCGAAAACTACCCGTGCACGGGTGGTCATTGTGGCTCAAGGGGCCGGTCGACTCCGCCGCTCGAGGTGCCGGTCGACGTTGAGGTGCCTGTCGGCAGCGAGCGATCGCGTGCGGGCATCGATGACCAGTGCACAACTCTCCGCCGAGGTGGTCCGCCAGTCCCCCGCCGAGGTGGTCCGACAGATCGTCGACCTCGCCGGTCCGATGCCCCCGCGGGATCGGCCGCCTCGGCGCCCTGGCAGTGAACCATCAGAGGGGCCCTGACCGATCAGGCGCGGCACTCACCCATCAGGTGCGCAACTGTCCGATCGGAGGCGGAGCTGACCGCTCAGAGGCGGATGAGCTCGCGTGGGAACGCGGTGAACGTGTCAGCGCCGGAGTCGGTGATGAGGATCGATTCGGAGAGTTCGTAGCCGTAGCCGTTCATCCACATGCCGCAGATGAGGTGAAAGGCCATCCCCGTTTCGAGGATCTGATCGTCCTCGGTGCGGATCGAGATCGTCCGCTCGCCCCAGTCCGGCGGGTAGCCGATGCCGATCGAATAGCCCAGGCGGCTCGGCTTCTCGAGTCCGTGCAGGGCCAGCGACCGATTCCAGGTCCGTGCGAGTTCCGCGGTGGGCACCCCGGGTCGGGCGGCCTCGAGGACGGCTGCCAGCGCCTCGGCGACGACCCCTTCGAGGCGGACGAGCTCCTGCTTCGGACGGCCGACGACCGCCGTCCGGGCCAGCGGGACATGGTAGCGGCGGTGGACTCCGGCGAGCTCGATGCTCACGGACTCATCCGTCGCGAACACCCTGTCGGTCCACGTCAGGTGCGGGGTGTCGGCGCTCTCTCCGGTGGGCATGAGGGGCACGATCGCCGGATAGTCACCCCAGGCGGCATCGTGGCCGCGGATCTGCGCGGCGGCGATCGCGGCGGCGACCTCGTGCTGGCCCACGCCCTCGGCGATCGACTCGAGGGCCGCGGTCATCGCCGCAGTCGTCACCTCGGCGGCCCGGTGCATGAGCGCGAGCTCGGCCGGGGATTTGATCGCCCGGATCCAGTTGACGAGTTCGAACGAATCGACGAGGCGCCATTCGGGCACCCCGTTGACGAGCGCGCGGAAGGCCCGCGGGGAGAAGAAGTGCGAATCCATCTCGACGCCGACGGGCGAGGTGGAAGCGCGCGCGACCTCCCACCGCTGGCGCAGGGCGAAGGCCACCCAGTCGAAGGGGTGGATGTGCGGGCGCTGCACATAGCGCTCGGGATAGCCGACGATGTCCTCCGGCGGCAGCCACGAGGTGTGCGTGGCCCCACGGGCGTCCATATCGCGCATGAAGAGCGTGAGCGGACCCGAGGAGGGGACGAAGAGCAGCTGCGGAGTGTAGAACGACCACGCGTTGTAGCCGGTGAGGTAGTAGATGTTCGCCGGATCGGTGACGATGAGCGCCGAAAGGCCCTGGTCGCTCATCCGCCCGCGCACCGCTGCGATGCGAGCGAGGTACTCCTCGGGGGCGAACCCGAGATGCTTCGCTCCGATCGTGTCGACCTCTCCGGGATAGGGCTGCGGACGCGACCGGACCTCGGCCCCCGCACCTCCCTGTTCGGCGCCCGGACGCATCCCCTGCACATCGGCGCGACGGTCGGCGCGACCGGAGAACAGCTCACCCTCATTCATGCGCCCAGTCTGGTGATCCGCCTCACACGGTGTCAATGAGGCGCGCGCAGACCGGCACCGAGGCGGCTGGAGCCCGGTCCCGCCGGCACTGCAGCCCGCGTGGGCCCGACGCGACCGTCTCGACCAGGCAGCCCCGACCGGCAACCAAACCCGTCACCACGCCCACCCGCTTCCCGTTCATGACGGATACAGAATGAAAGTTCAAGGAAATCAACTGAATCCGCAAACAGGACTACGCATTCCGACTGAATCGATGGTAGGTTGGTCTGAGACTCACATCACGGAGGTGAAGAATGACCCACTCGCTGCCGAGCGTCAGCAGTCACCGCCTGGGCAACCTCGACGAGAAGTCCAAGGCGATCATCGTCGAACTCCAGCACGACGGACGCAAGTCCTACTCTGCCATCGGCAAGTCCGTCGGACTCTCCGAGGCGGCCGTGCGGCAGCGGGTGTCACGGCTCATCGAATCCGGCGTGATGGAGATCGTGGCCGTGACCGACCCGCTCAGTCTCGGCTTCGCCCGACAGGCCATGGTGGGCGTGAAGGTCCGCGGGGACATCTCGAAGGTCGCCGACAGGCTGCACGGGTATGACGAGATCGACTATCTCGTCGTCACCGCGGGGTCGTTCGACCTCCTTGTGGAGATCGTCTGCGAATCGGACCGACACCTCATCGATTTCGTCAACCGAGAACTCCGGTCGATCGACGCCGTCGTCGACACGGAGCTCTTCATGTACCTCTCACTCGAAAAGCAAAAATACAATTGGGGGACACGATGACAGACAATGTCACCAGAGCCGGCACTCCGTATCAGGAAGCCGTGCGCAACAACGTGTGGATGCACATGGCACCGCACCAGGCCCTGTTCAACGGCGGACAGGCACCGATCATCACCCGCGGCGAAGGCCACCACATCTTCGACGACAAGGGCAAGAAGTACCTCGACGGCCTCGCCGGTCTCTTCACCGTCCAGGTCGGGCACGGTCGTGAGGAGATCGCCAAGGCGATGTACGACCAGACCATGCAGCTGCCCTTCATGCCGCTGTGGTCGTTCGCGCACCCGCAGGCCATCGAGCTCTCCGAGCGTCTCGCGAGCTACGCCCCCGGCGACCTCAACCGCGTCTTCCTCACCTCCGGCGGCGGCGACTCCGTCGAATCGGCGATGAAGCTCGCGAAGAACTACTTCAAGCTCACCGGCAAGCCCGGCAAGCACAAGATCATCTCCCGTGCCACCGCCTACCACGGCACCCCGCACGGCGCGCTGTCGGTGACGTCCCTGCCGGGCCTGCGCGAGCAGTTCGCCCCTCTCGTCCCCGGTGCCCACAAGGTCCCGAACACGAACTTCTACCGTGCGCCCGAACCGTACGCGCACGATGAGAAGGCCTTCGGCCGCTGGGCGGCCGACCGCATCGCCGAGGCGATCGAGTTCGAAGGCGCCGACTCCGTGGCAGCCGTCTTCCTCGAGCCCGTGCAGAACTCCGGCGGCTGCTTCCCGCCGCCTCCCGGATACTTCGAGCGGGTGCGCGAGATCTGCGACGAGAACGACGTCCTCCTCGTCTCCGACGAGACGATCTGCGCCTACGGCCGCATCGGCGACATGTTCGCGTGCAACGACTTCGGCTACGTCCCCGACATCATCACCTCGGCGAAGGGCATCACCTCCGGGTACGCCCCGCTCGGTGCGATGATCGCCTCGGACCGTCTCTTCGAGCCCTTCGGCCCCGACGGCGACGCGACGTTCTACCACGGCTACACCTTCGGCGGACACCCCGTCGCCTGTGCCGCCGCGATGGCGAACTTCGACGTGTTCGAGAAGGAGAAGCTCAACGACCACGTGCACGAGAACGCCGGTGCGTTCAAGTTCACGCTCGAGAAGCTCAAGGACCTCCCGATCGTCGGCGACGTCCGCGGTGAGGGCTTCTTCTACGGCATCGAACTCGTCAAGGACAAGGACACGAAGGAGTCCTTCACCGAAGAGGAGTCCGAGCGCATCCTCAAGAACTTCGTCTCGGCGAAGATGTACGAGAACGGCCTCTACTGCCGTGCCGACGACCGCGGCGACCCGGTCATCCAGCTCTCGCCCCCGCTGACCGTCGGTCAGAAGGAGTTCGACGAGATGGAATCGATCATCCGCAGCGTCCTCAAGGAAGCGTGGACGATGTTCTGATCGCCCACCTCGGCGCGTGACGCAACGACAGCGGCCCCGACACCTGAACATGGTGTCGGGGCCGCTGTCGTTGCCGGTGGGGCGGGTGAGATCATCGATCGCCGAGGCGGACGGGCAGGGGCCTGGGACCGTGCCCGTCCGCTGACGCTGAAGTCTCAGTCGCCGTTGGGTCTCAGACGCCGATGGGTCTCAGACGCCGAGGTGCTCAGCGAGGTAGGCCTCGACCTGGTCGAGGCTCACGCGCTCCTGGCTCATGTCGTCGCGTTTGCGGATCGTCACCGCGCCGTCGTCGAGGGAGTCGAAGTCGTACGTGATGCACAGGGGCGTGCCGATCTCGTCCTGGCGACGGTAGCGGCGGCCGATGGCCCCGGCGTCGTCGAAGTCGATGTTCCAGCGCTTGCGCAGCTGTGCGGCGAGCTCCTTGGCCTGCGGGGTGAGCTTCTCGTTGCGGCTCAGCGGCAGCACCGCCGCCTTGACCGGGGCCAGGCGCGGGTCGAGGCGGAGGACGATGCGGGTGTCCGTGCCGCCCTTCGTGTTCGGCGCCTCGTCCTCGGTGTAGGCGTCGACGAGGAACGCCATCATCGACCGGGTGAGACCGAACGCGGGTTCGATGACGTACGGGGTGTAGCGCTCCCCGCTGGCCTGATCGAAGTACTGCAGCTTCGCGCCCGAGGCCTCGGAATGGGTGCCGAGGTCGTAGTCGGTGCGGTTGGCCACGCCCATGAGCTCGCCCCATTCCGACCCCTGGAAGCCGAAGCGGTACTCGATGTCGATCGTGCCCGCCGAGTAGTGGGCGCGCTCGTCCTCGGGGACGTCGAACCGGCGCATGTTCGCCTCGTCGATGCCGAGCCCGATGAACCAGTTCCAGCAGTCCTCGACCCAGGTGGAGAAGAACGAGTCGGCCTCGTCGGGGTGGACGAAGTACTCGAGTTCCATCTGCTCGAACTCGCGGGTGCGGAAGATGAAGTTGCCGGGCGTGATCTCGTTGCGGAAGGACTTGCCGATCTGGCCGATGCCGAACGGCGGCTTCTTCCGGGCAGCGGTGACGACGTTGTTGAAGTTGACGAAGATGCCCTGCGCGGTCTCCGGGCGCAGGTAGTGGAGGCCCGCCTCGGACTCGACGGGACCGAGGTAGGTCTTGACGAGCCCGGAGAACTGCTGCGGCTCGGTCCACTGACCGCGGGTGCCGCAGTCGGGGCAGACGATGTCGGCCATGCCGTTGGCCGGTGCCTTGCCGTGTTTGGCCTCGTAGGCCTCGACGAGGTGGTCCTCCCGGTGCCGGTGGTGGCAGTGGAGGCATTCGACGAGGGGGTCGACGAAGGTCTCGACGTGGCCCGAGGCCTCCCACACGCGCTTGGGCAGGATGATCGAGGAGTCGAGGCCGACGACGTCCTCACGTCCGCGGACGAAGGTCTGCCACCACTGCGACTTGATGTTGTCCTTGAGTTCGACACCGAGCGGACCGTAGTCCCATGACGACCGGGTACCGCCGTAGATCTCTCCGGCTTGGAAGACGAAGCCCCGGCGCTTGGCGAGGGCGATGACGGCATCCAGCTTGGACTGTGCCACGATTGACTCTCCTTGGTCTCCTTGCCGCCGACGGCCGGCTGCCGTGGCGCACGACTCCCCAGCCTATCGGTTCGCGCCCCGCCGCGGACACAGGCCGCTGGCGATGGAACTCACACTTTCTCTGCCCACTGGGGACCGCCTCGGCGCGGGACGGCAAGGTAGACTGGGGGCACACCCAAACCTATCTTCCGTACCGACGGCTGTGCATCGGCACAAGCCCTGGAGAATGACGCGTACGGTTCCGGCCCGGATTGCCAGACATGATCGCACAAGCGGCCGCAGGGTAGATCGCCACTTCAGTCATCTGCGATCAAGTGTGTGCCGCAAGTGAGAGTGAGACCTCATGTCCGAACAGTCCGCCGAATCCACCCCGACCTTCTCCGAACTCGGCCTCCACCCGGAGGTGCTGCGCGCCGTCGATGCGCTCGGCTACGAGTCCCCCTCCCCCATCCAGGCCGCGACCATCCCCGCCCTCGTCGACGGCCGCGACGTCATCGGCCTCGCCCAGACCGGAACGGGCAAGACCGCGGCGTTCGCGCTGCCGGTCCTCTCCCACCTCGCCGAGGCGGGGCGCGCCGAGGACGGCCCGTTCGCCCTCGTGCTCACCCCCACCCGTGAGCTCGCGCTCCAGGTCGCCGAGGCGTTCACCTCGTATGCGACGAACCTCGACGACTTCTCCGTGCTCCCGATCTACGGCGGGCAGTCCTACGGCCCCCAGCTGGCCGGGCTCAAGCGCGGTGCGCAGGTCGTCGTCGGCACGCCCGGGCGCGTCATCGACCACCTCAAGCGGGGTTCCCTCAAGCTCCAGAACCTCCAGCACCTCGTGCTCGACGAGGCCGATGAGATGCTCAAGATGGGCTTCGCCGAGGACATCGAGGAGATCTTCAACGCCACCGGCGACTCCCGCCAGGTCGCCCTCTTCTCCGCGACGATGCCGACCTCGATCCACCGCCTCACCGGCAAGTACCTCAACGATCCCGAAGAAGTCAGGGTCGCGGCGAAGTCGCAGACCGGGTCGAACATCCGCCAGCGCTACCTCATGGTCCAGCACTCCCACAAGCTCGACGCCCTCACCCGGATCCTCGAGGTCGAGGAGTACGACGGCATCATCATGTTCGTGCGCACGAAGCAGGCCACCGAGGAGCTCGCGGAGAAGCTGCGGGCCCGCGGGTTCAAGGCCTCGGCGATCAACGGCGACATCCCGCAACAGGCACGTGAGCGCACCGTCGAGATGCTGCGCGAGGGCAAGATCGACATCCTCGTCGCCACCGACGTCGCCGCGCGCGGTCTCGACGTCGAGCGCATCTCGCTCGTCGTCAACTACGACATCCCGCACGACACGGAGTCCTACGTCCACCGCATCGGCCGCACCGGTCGTGCCGGCCGCTCCGGCGAGGCGATCCTCTTCATCACCCCGCGTGAGCAGCGTCTGCTCGGTTCGATCGAGCGCGCGACGAAGCAGAAGGTCGAACCGCTGACGCTGCCAAGCGTCGAGGAGCTGACGAACACGCGCGTCGAGAAGTTCACCAAGCGCATCGACGACGCCCTGGCGACGACCGAGCTCAGCGAGCTCGCGACCGTCATCGAGCAGTACGAGCTCAGCCGCAACGTGCCGGCCACGGACATCGCGGCCGCGCTGGCCGCGCTCCTCCTCGAGTCGAACTCGCTCAAGGCCGAGCCGATGCCCGAGCCCACCCGCGGCAAGCAGGGCCGTGACCGCGATCGCGACGGCAAGCCCGGCCGGGAGCGCGGGGCGCGCAGCCGCGAGGGCATGGTCACCTACCGTCTCGCAGTCGGGCGCAACGAGCGCGTGCAGCCGGGGTCGATCGTCGGTGCGATCGCGAACGAGGGCGGCATCACCTCGAAGCAGATCGGCCACATCGACATCCGGTCGAACCACACGCTCGTCGACCTGCCGCAGGATCTCGATCCGGGCGTGCTCAAGAAGCTCGCGCACACCGAGATCCAGGGTCGGCCGATCGACATCCGTCCCGATTCGGGTCGTCCGGGCCGCCCGTTCAAGAAGCGCAACTTCGACAAGCAGCCCGGCGACAACCGCAACTTCCGCGGCGACCGTCGTGGCGGCGGCAAGAAGTTCGGCGGGCGTGACCGCGATCGTTCGCGCGACCGCTACTGAGATTCGACCTCGAAGGGCCCGCAGCAACTGTGCTGCGGGCCCTTCGGGCATTCTGGAGGCGATTGCCTCGTCGACCGTCCGTTCGACATTCCGGCCCAACCGCCGTCCGTCCGACGCTCCGGCCCGAACGCCGTCCTCGCACTATCGGTTGCAGCACAGGTGAGTTTCGGGGGCTCAGTTCGTGAACAGGGCCCTCGACACCAGGGTGAGCCCGAACGGCCGGCCGGCAGCGAGCACCGGCCCGAGTCGACTCCCAGCACCGTCCCGACCGGGTTTGCGCCAGTCTGATCCGAGATGGCCAATGCAGGAACTGGCCATCTCGGCTCGAACTGGCGCAAAACGCAGAACCGCTGGTCTATGACGCGCCGGGTGCCTCGTAGCACCTCGGCCCGAACGCCGTCCGCGCACTATTGGTTGCGGCTCAGGTGAGTTTCGAGGGCTCAGCTCGTAAACAGAGCCGTGGAAACCAGGGTGAGCCCGAAACGTCGGCCGGCAGCGAGCACCTGCCCGAGTCGACTGTTCGAGTCCCCACAACGCCCTCCAAGCAGGATACGCCCCGCCCTCAGGCTCCCGCGGCCCCTCCTGGGCGGTCGATGGCGCCGCCGAAGCGCCGGTCGCGTCGTGCGTACTCCTCGATCGCCGTCCACAGGGTGCGCCGGTCGACATCAGGCCAGAGCACGTCCTGGAACACCATCTCGGCGTAGGCGGACTGCCAGAGGAGGAAGTTCGAGGTCCGCTGCTCCCCCGACGACCGGACGAAGAGGTCGACGTCGGGCACCTGCGGCGCGTAGAGCCGGGCGCGCAGGGTCTTCTCGCTCACCTTGCCGGGCTTGAGCCGGCCGGCGGCCACCTCGGCGGTGATCTCGTTGACGGCGTCGACGATCTCCGAGCGTCCGCCGTAATTCACGCAGAACTGGAGGGTCAGGCCCGTGTTGTGCTTCGTCATCTCGGCGGCGGTCTCGAGTTCGTCGATGACCGAGCGCCACAGACGCCCCCGCCGCCCCGACCACACGATGCGCACGCCCAGGGCGTTGAGCTCGTCCCGGCGCCGGCGGATGACATCGCGGTTGAAGCCCATGAGGAAGCGCACCTCCTCGGGTGAGCGCTTCCAGTTCTCCGTCGAGAACGCGTACGCCGACAGGTAGTCGACGCCGATCTCGATGGCGCCGTGGATGACGTCGAGGAGGGACGCCTCGCCGGCCTTGTGTCCCTCGGTCCGCGGCAGTCCGCGCTCGTTGGCCCAACGGCCGTTGCCGTCCATGACGACGGCGACGTGGCGGGGAACGAACTTCTCGTCGAGGCGCGGCGGCGTCGCCCCGCTCGGATGGGCGGGTGGGGCGGGATAGCTCACGTGCGCTCCAGGACTCTCAAGGATCGGATGTTGCGTTCGAGGTGCCACGACACCCAGTCGGAGACGAGCTTCGACCCGTCCATCTGGTCGTGGAGGTCTGAGGCCTCGGCGTGCGCCCAGTCCCCGGTGAGGAGGGCCGCGAGGTGGTCGAGGGCGTCGGTGTCGGGCAGCGCGGCACCGCTGGGCCGGCAGCCCGAGCAGACGGCCCCGCCGAGGGCCGCGGAGAACGCCCGGTGCGGTCCGGGCGCCCCGCACTGGGCGCAGTCGGCGAGGCTCGGGGCCCACCCGGCCACCGACATCGCCCGCAGCAGGTAGGCGTCGAGGGCCAGGCGCGGCGGGTGCTCGCCCTTGCACAGGGAGCGGATCGCTGCGACGAGGAGGAGGAACTGCGCCCGGGAGACGGGTTCGGCTTCCGTGATCCTGCTCGCCGTCTCCGCCATCACCGAGGCGGCCGAATAGGCATCGTAGTCCGCGCCGATGCCGCGGGCGAAGGGTTCGATGAGCTCGACCTGGGTGACGATGTCGAGGTTGCGCCCGACGTGGCATTGGACGTCGATGAGCATGAACGGCTCGAGGCGGGAGCCGAACCGGGACTTCGTGCGCCGCACCCCCTTGGCCACCGCGCGGACGAGTCCGTGGCTGCGGGTGAGCACGGTGACGATGCGGTCGGCTTCACCGAG
The DNA here is from genome assembly GCF_039528855.1 of Brevibacterium sanguinis. Taxonomy (NCBI): domain Bacteria; kingdom Bacillati; phylum Actinomycetota; class Actinomycetes; order Micrococcales; family Brevibacteriaceae; genus Brevibacterium; species Brevibacterium sanguinis. Next base: position 292,099 of record NZ_BAAAMB010000005.1, read on the forward strand.
CTTGTGGCCCGAGAGGACGATGCCCTCATCACGATAGTTGTGCACCGCACCATTATCGCAGAGCGCACCGTCAACCGCGCCGAGGCGGCCCGTGTCGCCCGCACTCCCGTGCCCGAGGCGGCCCGTGTCGCCCGTACTCCCGTGCCCGAGGCGGCCCGGCCGAATGCGAGGGGCACAGCCCACCACGCCCCACCGACCGGCCTGACCAGCCGGTCGGCTGACGGTCAGTCGACCAGCTGACGGTCAGCAGATCGGCGAAAGGGTCAGCGGTCGGACTCGGCGTCGCGCGCGGCGCGGTTGACCGCGGAGATGACGGCCTTGAGCGAGGCCTTCGTGATGTTCGGGTGGAGACCCGCGCCCCAGCGCACCCGGTCCTCGATGGCGAGTTCGACGTAGGCGGCGGCCATCGTGTCCGCGCCCGAGCCGATCGCGTGCTCCGTGTAGTCCTGGAGGCGCATGTCGATGTCGAAGTTGTCGTTGAGAACGCGGACGAGGGCGTCGATCGGGCCCTTGCCGCGGCCTTCGTAGGTCCGCTCCTGACCGTCGACGATGAGGTCGACCTCGATGCGCTCGGAGGCGCTCGTGTCGTCGACGGCACCGGATTCGGTCCGCAGACCCACGATCTGGAAGCGACCCCACGTGGCGTCGGGGTCGTCGCTCGGCAGGTACTCGTGGTTGAAGATGCGGCGGATCTCCTCGGCGGTGACCTCACCGCCGGCCTCAGTGTGCTGCTGGACGGCCTTGGAGAACTCGACCTGCATGCGGCGCGGCAGATCGAGACCGTACTCGCTCTTGAGCAGATACGTCACTCCGCCCTTTCCCGACTGCGAGTTGACGCGGATGATCGCCTCGTAGGAGCGTCCCAGGTCCTTCGGGTCGACGGGCAGGTAGGGCATGTCCCATTCCATGAGGTCGACGGGCACGCCGTCGGCTTTGGCGTTGCGCTCCCGGTCGGCGAAGGCCTTGTTGATCGCATCCTGATGCGAACCGGAGAACGAGGTGAACACGAGGTCCCCGCCGTAGGGGTGGCGCTCGTGGACGCCGATCTGGTTGCATTCGGTGACGGTGTGGATGACCTCGTCGATGTCGGAGAAGTCGAGTTCGGGGTCGACGCCCTGCGTGTAGAGGTTGAGGGCGACGGTGACGAGGTCGAGGTTGCCGGTGCGCTCACCGTTGCCGAAGAGGCAGCCCTCGATCCGGTCGGCCCCGGCCATGATGCCGAGTTCGGCGGCGGCGACGCCGGTGCCGCGGTCATTGTGCGGGTGGAGGGAGACGGCCACCTCGTCGCGGTAGGGCATGTTGCGGCAGAACCATTCGATCTGGTCCGCGTACGTGTTCGGGGTGCCGCGCTCGACGGTGGCGGGGAGGTTGACGACGGTTTCGCGACCCGCGCCGGGCTGCCACATGTCGAGGACGCTGCCGACGATGTCGAGGGCGAACTCCGGTTCGGTGTCGACGAAGATCTCCGGCGAGTACTGGTACCCGAAGTCCGAGCCGGACAGCAGCGTCTCGGCGTGCTTCATCACCGCCTGCGTGCCCTGCAGGGCGATGTCGCGGGTCTGGTCGAAGCCGTCGCCGTCGAATCCGAAGACGACCTTGCGGAAGACGGGGGCGGTCGCGTTGTAGAGGTGGACGGTCGGCATCTTCGCCCCGACGAGGGACTCGACGGTCCGCTCGATGAGATCCTCACGGGCCTGCGTGAGCACGGAGATGCGCACGTCGTCGGGGATCGCGTCGTCCTCGATGATCGAGCGCACGAAGTCGAAGTCGACCTGGCTGGCGGCGGGGAAGCCCACCTCGATCTCCTTGAAGCCGAGCTTGACGAGGAGATCGAACATCCGCCGCTTGCGGTCGGGGGTCATCGGGTCGATGAGCGCCTGGTTGCCGTCGCGCAGGTCGGTGCTCAGCCAGCGCGGGGCCTTCCGGATGACCTGGTCAGGCCAGGTGCGATCGTGCATGTCGAGCACGATCCGATCCTGGAACGACTTGTACTTCGTGAATGGCATGGGGGTCGGCTGCTGCAGGTTCATCATTCCTCATCATCTGTCGTCGGGGTTTACAGCATGAGAGCCTCCGCGACGAGGGCGCTGTCCGAATCAGGACTCGTCGCGGCACGGAAGGAGGAGGAACCTGTGAGCCACGCCTCCACCGTAGACCGTGATGAGCCGCAGGCGGACACGTTGTCCACATCTCAAGACAGGTACCGGGCGGTCGCGGACAGCGGAGACCACCCCGCGCAGGCGGTGGGCTCAGTCGCCGAGGCGGTGCGCTCAGTCGCCGAGGCGGTGCGCTCAGTCGCCGAGGAAGTCGACCGAGGCCCGTCGCATCGTGAAGCCGACACCGGTGTCGTCGGCCGTGCACGTCATGCCGTCCTCGGCCGAGGTGCACGTCATCCCCGAAGCGGAGATCGACTCACCGTAGCCGAGCACGCGCGCCGGGCCCGAGCTCGCCGGGGCCTCCCGGCACGAGAAGCCCGCGCCCTCGCCGTTGGCGACGACGACCGAGCCCCAATTGTCCATCTGACAGTCCTCGGGCCTCTCCGGGGGCGTGTAGTCGAACGAGGCGATGACGCACCGGGCCCGGTCGGCGTCGATCGTGCATTCGATGTTGCCCGACGGCGACGCGAACGTCTCGACGGCCGCCGGCGGGCTCGAGGTCTCCGACCCCTGGCTCTCCGTCGGCGCGGGCGTGGGCTGGAGGGAGGGTGATTCCGGCGCCGAGGCGGTCTCCTCCGTGCCCTGCATCGAATCCCAGACGATGTAGCCGACGATTCCGATGGCGAGCACGAGGGCGATCGACGCGAGCACCCACAGCCAGGCGGGGACCTTCGCCGTCTCCGGTTCGCGCCGGTACGGTCCGCCCGGCCCGCCCGCGGAACCGGGACCGCCGGGTCCTCCCGGTCCGGTCGGCCCGCCGGGTCCGGTCGGTCCACCGGGTCCCGGGTATCCGCCGTTCTGGTATCCCGCGGCGTACGCGGCTCCGGCCGGTGCCGGAGTCCCCCCGCGCGGAGCCCCGCCGCTCGGCCGACCCTGCCCGCTCACCTGCGGGGAGAACTGGCCGGGCGCCGCGGCGCCGAAGCCCTCGGCGGGGCGCGACACGCCTTCGGCACCGCCGTAGTGCGGGGTGCCCTGCGGGTTCCACTGGCGGGGTGCCGCCGCTGCCTCGGCTTCGGCGAGGTCCGAGGAGTTGACCTTCCGGGGTGCCGCTGCGGGCTCATCGACCTCCGGGTCACCGCCTTCGGCGGCCGCGATGGCGCGGAGCTCCTCGAGACTGAGGACCTCGGTCGCCGCGGCGCCGTCGGCGGAGACCATCGACTTCAACCGGTCGATCTCCTCGGCGCTGAGCGCCTGCGTCGAGCCGTCGGCCTGCGGCGACTTGTCCTGGCCGATGAAGAGCTGCGTGGTGATCGAATCCGGAGTCTCCTCGGCCGGTTTCCGGCGCCCGGGGCGCGGAGGATGATTCGGCACGGGTGGAATACTCATGAGCGCCATTTTCTCACAGCCCCCGGCCTCCCCCTTTTCAGGTTCGTGAGAGGATGACCTCATGTTCAGTCGTCGCACCCGCGCAGGCGCGGGCCTCGTCGGACTCGCCGTCACCGTCTCCCTGGCGTCGTGCGGGCCCGCAGACGACTCCCCCGACCGCGCGATCGCGGCACCCGCCCAACAGGGTCCGAGCGGTGACTTCGCCGTTCCGGTCCAGCACGAGCCCGGGACCGCCTCGGCGACGAAATCCGGGGAACGGGAAGGGGAGGCATCCGGACAGGACCCGGCTCCGGCACTGCCCGGGCTCGGACCGGAGACCTCGGCCCAGATCCCGTCCGAGACGACTCAGGCGCTCGTCGTCTCGAGCCCGGACGCGGACTCCGAGTCCGGGGAGCTGCGCGTCTACCGGCGCACCGGCGACGAATGGGAGAAGGAGAAGACCTTCGCCACGCACAACGGGTCGGCGGGATGGCTGGCCGACCGCCGCGAAGGCGACAAGACGAGCCCGATCGGCGTCTTCACCCTCAGCGATGCCGGCGGCTATGCCGAGAATCCCGGCACCAAGCTGCCGTACACGCGGGACAAGGGCCTCTCCGCCTCGGCGAGCGTCGCGTACGGACCCGAGTACGAACGGGTCTTCGACTACGTCATCGCCATCGACTACAACCGCGCGCCCGGCACTCCCCCGACCGACCGCACGCGTCCGCTGGGCAAGGACCGGGGCGGCGGGATCTGGCTCCATCTCGACCATGATTCGGGGACGAACGGCTGCGTCACCCTGCAGAAGGACGATCTCGTGTGGCTGCTGGAGAACCTCGACCCGAAGGCGCATCCGCGGATCGCGATGGGCCCGGCCGCAGAACTGGCGAAATAGGAGGCGAGCGCATGCGAGAGGTCATCATCTCCCTCGTGCAGTCGATCAACGGCGCATATGCCCAGGACGGGTGGTCGACGGGGGTGTCGACGCCCACGGACTTCACGTACTTCGTCGGCCTGCGGAGGCGGGCCGGGGCGATCCTCATCGATCGCCGCACGGCACTCAACCCGCAGCTGCCGATGATCAACGCGCCCGGCAAGGTGCTCGAGCACACCCCCGTCTACGTGCTCACGGAATCCGACGCTGAGGTCCTGTCTCAGCAGCTCGCGGAGCGCGGCCTCGACTATCGTGCCGTCCACTTCACCCCCGACAGCCTGCCCGAGGTGATCGCGGGACTCGAGACGACCGGCGACATGCTCCTCTGCGAATCCGGCCCCAACCTCGCCTACCGTCTCCTCGACCACGGCCCCGGCGTCGAACTGCATCTGAGCATCTCCCCGCGCTACCTCAAGGATCCCGGCACGCACTTCTCCGCCCTCGACGCCGACATCCCGCTGCGCGTCCGCGGCGTCGAACAGCGCGACGACCAGGTCATCATCCGCTACGTGCGCGCGTGACCTCAGCGTCGTCCATGGAGTGACCCCGCCGAGGCGGTCGGTCGTCCCGTCCGCGCCGACGCAGTCGACACACGCCACCGGGCGCGCGATCACCGCCCCGGTGAGAGGAAGGTGACGATCTCCTCGCCACCCGACGAATCCGCGCTTGCCGACGAGCCCTCTCCTCCCGGCGAACCCGTGCGCCCGGACTCATCGGAGGCGATCCCGCCACGCTCGAGGATCGCTGCCGCGGCGGCGCTCACCTCGGCGATGTCGATCGTCTCCACTCCCCCGGTGAGGTCGTTGCGGTCATCACCGGAGACGGGGGCGAGGATCGTCAGCTCCCGGAACCGGACGTCGGCGGTCTCGGCATCGGCGACGCGGATGAGCATCGACTGGGCGGCGCCGAAGACGCTGATCGCCCCCGATCCGCTCAGGGCCTCGATGCTCGCGACCCCGTTGAGGGCGAGATGCGTCCCCACGCCCAGGTCGGCCGAGATCTTCGCAGCGGTGAAGTGTCCGCGCAGGTGAGAGGCATAATCCTCGTCGAACGCGGTCAGCCCGCGGGTGAGCACCGGGTCACCGACGGACCAGCCACCGATCGCGGCGATCACGGCGTCCGCCTCGGCGCCGAGGTCGGCCAACCCCGCCTTGACGGTCTCGGGATGATCGACCCAGTCCGGGCACACGAGCGGGGTGTAGGCGACGGGACCGTCGGGCAGTGCACGGACGACGCCGATGATCTCGTGCGCGGTGCCGAGGTGGGCGGACAGATGCGTGCCGACCCAACCGGAGGCACCGAAGAGGAGGATGCGCATCGGCCCAGTCTATGACCCCGGCGTACCGAGACGACTGCGCAGACACGACCGCCCTGACACGACTGTCCAGCGACGATCGCGCAGGCCGCCCCGAATCGGAGACCCGACCGCGCCCCGCTCAGTTCGAGTAGAAGACGCGCACGCCCTCGCTCGCGGTGAACGTCATGTAGCCGCCTTCGAAGTTCTGGCGGGTCTTGCCGCCGGAGGAGAACTCGCCGGTCGTCGGCAGTCCGAGCCGACTGCGCTCCCACCCGAGCTCCTTCCACTTGCTCAGCATCCCGTAGCTGAGCGGCTGGCCCTTCGTCGCCGCCGAGTACGTGATGATGCCGTGCTCGAACCCCTGGTAGACGGCATCGGAGCGGTACCTGAACGTCACCTCGTCGGTCGTGGGGAATCCGAGCAGCCCCTTCTCGTACTTCAGCGCCGCATACGCGGAGCGGATGCCGCCCTTGTTGAGGTGGGCGCCGGTCGACTTCGACCAGTAGACGACGCCCTTCTGGAAGAACTGGTACGCCCCGTCGGGGTTCGACAGGGACCGCTCGGGGCCCGTGGGCTCACCGGTGGCGGCCTTGTTGGCGCGGTAGTACGACCCGATCGCCCCGCCGACGGAGTAGCCGAGGTCGTCCTGGAGCGCCGCGGCATTCGTTCTCATCGCCCCGAGCCGGGAGTAGAACGCCCCGCCCGGACAGTCCGTGTAGCTCGTGTCCCGATGCCCGGAGACGGTCTTGAGCGTGACCTTCTGCCCTGCCGGGTACTTCGACGTCCCGCCTCCGCCGGAGGTCAGGGTCATCGATCCGGTCGGGGAGAATCCGTACGTGTTCGCCTTCCACGCGATGACGCGCTCGACGGCCTTCTGCGCGGCCGAGCTCGGCGCCGATCCCGTGTACGTGCCGAGCACGCTCACCCCGATCGTCGAGGAGTTGAACCCGGACGCGTGCGCCCCGGTGATCGCCTTGTCGATGCTGCCGGCCCGGCCTTCGTAGATGTTGCCGAACCGGTCGACGAGGAAGTTGTAGCCGATGTCGCACCAGCCCCGCGACTGCGTGTGGTAGGCGAGGTAGCCGCGGATGATGCCCGGCGCCTCGGCCTCGGAGTACGAGTTCGACCCGGCGGTGTGGTGGACGAAGACGCCCTTCGCGCTCGACGTCTGATCCGACTGGCAGCGCACGAGGCTCTCATCGGCACCCCATTCGGCGCGGGTGATGATGTTGGCCTTGGGCCCCTCGTTGTACTTCTGCGGGGACAGGCCCGACGGCGTTCCCGGATCGGGTCGCTTGGCGAGTGACTCGTCGGCGTCGGTGACCGGGGTCGCGGCGGTCGTGATCGTCAGGTCCGTCGTTGCCGCACCGGCGGCGGAGGCGCGGACTTCGACCGCGGTCGCGTCGAGGACGGGTACGGCCTCGGACTCCCCGGCCGCGTCGGTGGACTGTGCGGCCTCCGGCGAGGACTCATCGGGGCCCGGGTCGTCTGCGGCCGGCAGGTCCTCCCAGCCTGTCCAGGCTCCGTTCGTCTCCGAGCGGAATTCGAGTTCGGGATCCTCACCGTTCCAGCGGGCGCCGAGGATCGTCACCTCGGCGGGGTCGAGGTCGATCCGTTCGACGTCGCTGACGGCAGCGGAGTACGTGTCGACGGCCGTTCCCCCGCCCGCCGTGGAGCCGGTGGAGGAGTCCGGGGAGGACGCATCCGGCGCCGAGGCGGGCGCTGAGGACGGCGCAGATGTGGGGTCGGGAGATGGCGTGGAGTCGTCCTCGCCGCCCGCCGGAGCACTGCTCGGCGGCGCACTGCTCGACGGCGCGGAGCCGAGTCCGGGCTCGGGGGCGTCGGCGGCGAGCGCCGGCACGCCGATCGACGCGGCGATGAGGGTGGTGGTCACGGCGGTCACGGTCAGGGAGAGAGCTCTCATGGGCATCCTGCTTCCTCGCTCGGTCACGGCTGCGACGATACCTCAGCTGAGAGTGACTTGTGAACCCTCTCACACCGAATCCGCGCAGGTTCGCCGCCCGAAATGACCGCGCGGTAGGCTTCTGTGGTCCCCTCCCGCCCGATCCGTGAGAGTCCTCCATGCCCCAGCCCAGCGACCTTCAGCGCAGTCGTGAGCTCACGCGGCTCGAAGTGCTCCTCGACACCGTCGCCAACCGCTGGCTCACCCGTGTCCCCGCGGGGCTGCGGGAATTCCTCGCCTTCGGGATCAAGCAGGCCTGGGCGTGTCTCTTCGGGGCGCTCATGCTGACCGCCATCATCCTCACCTCGTGGTGGTATCCCGCCGATGCGCCGGTCGCCCGCAATGACGTCCTCGTCATCATCGCCGTGCTCATCCAGATCGGGATGCTCGCCTTCCGGCTCGAGACCGGTCGCGAGTTCCTCGTCATCGTCCTCTTCCACATCGTCGGCACGGTCATGGAGCTCTTCAAGACCGCGGTGGGCTCGTGGAACTACGCCCCCGGCGGCGTCCTCCACATCGGCGCGGTGCCCCTGTTCACAGGGTTCATGTACGCGGCCGTCGGCTCCTACATCGTCCGCGTGTACCGGCTCTTCGACCTCCGCTTCAGCCACTACCCGCCGAGGTGGATCACCGCCCTCATCGCCGTGGCCATCTACGTCAACTTCTTCGCCCACCACTTCGTCATCGACATCCGCCTGTTCCTCGTCGCGGCCACCGTCGTCGTCTACTTCCGCTGCGTCATGCACTTCCGCGTCCACACCCGTACCCTGCGCATGCCGATCCTCCTCGCCTTCGTCCTCGTCGCGTTCTTCATCTGGATCGCGGAGAACATCGGCACCGCGGCCGGCGCGTGGCTCTACCCCTCGCAGGCCGAGGGCTGGGAGCTCGTGCCCGTGACGAAGCTCGTCGCGTGGTTCCTCCTCATGATGATCTCCGTCGTCCTCGTCACGTTCGTCTACCCGCCCCGGCCCCCGGAGACGACGGCGCACCGCGGTTCCGCCGACCGCCCCTCCTGATCAGCGCCACCGGCCCGGTGAGCACCTATACTCGGGACCAACGACGTCGAAGGGGACTTCATGGCTGCCGCGGAACCGGACGCGCCGAGCGCACTCGAATCGGCCATGCGCCCGCCGTCGGGCACCTATCTCCACCTGAGCAGGAGAATCGTCCTCCGCGTCCTCGCCGGTCTCGTCGTCCTCGTCCTCCTCGCCGTCCTCCTCGGCATCGTCGTCGTCCGCCGCTCCTTTCCCACGACCGACGGGGAGATCAGCCTGCCGGGACTCGACGCGCAGGTCACCGTGACCCGGGACGGCAGCGGCATCCCGATGATCGAGGCCTCGACCGCGCACGACCTCTTCCTCGCCCAGGGCTTCGTCCACGCCCAGGACCGGTTCTGGGAGATGGACTTCCGACGCAAGGTCACTGCGGGGCGACTCTCGGAGTACTTCGGTCCCTCGCAGTACGGCACGGATGCCTTCATCCGCACCCTCGGCTGGCGCAGGGTCGCCGAGGAGGAGGTCGCCCAGCTCGATCAGACGACGCTCGGCTATTACGAGGCTTACGCCGAGGGTGTCAACGCCTACCTCAAGGATCGCTCCCCCACCGAGGTCTCCCTCGAATACGGGATCCTCGGCCTCCAGGCCGGACCGATCGAGATCGAGGAGTGGACGCCGGCCGACAGCGTCGCCTGGCTCAAGGCGATGGCGTGGGACCTGCGGTCGAACCTCGAGGACGAGATCGACCGGGCGATCACCAGCGCGGCGCTCACCGAGGAGCAGATGGCCGACATCTACCCCGACTATCCGTACGACGAGCGACCGACGATCATCGACGGCCCGCCCGGTGACGCCCCGCCGGCCCCCGCCGACGATCCCCCCGACGGCCAGTCCGCGACCGGTGGCGACTCAACCACCTCCGGGAGCTCAGCCACCGCCGACGACCCAGGCCCCACCTCGGCGGGGAGCTCCGGCGACCCGACCACCACCTCGGCGGGGAGCTCCGGCGACCCGAACACCACCTCGGCGGGAGATGACAGCGCCCCGCAGGCCGGCGGATCCGTCACCCCTGACAGCGGGCCCACCGCCGGGCCCACCGCCGGTCCCGCGTCTGACGGCACCCTGCCGGAGGACCTCGGCGAACTCGATGCCCGCCTGCGGGAGATCCCGGGCCTGCTGGGGATGAACAGCCGCGATATCGGATCGAACTCGTGGGTGGTCTCCGGTGCGCTCACGGACACGGGTGCGCCCCTGCTCGCCAACGATCCGCACCTGTCCCCGGCGATGCCCTCGGTCTGGTATCAGGTCGGGCTGCGGTGCTCCCAGGTCACGCCTGAGTGCCCGTTCGACGTTTCGGGATTCTCGTTCTCGGGTCTGCCCGGGGTCGTCATCGGACACAATCAGTCGATCGCGTGGGGCATGACGAACCTCGGTCCCGATGTCACGGACCTCGTCGTCGAGCGGATCGACGACGCCGATGCGATCTACGACGATGAGAGGGAACGCGTCGTCACACGGCAGGAGACGATCCGGATCGCGAAGGAGGAGCCGCGGACGATGACGATCTGGGAGACGAAGCACGGCCCGATCGTCTCCGGCCTCGACGACACGTATCGCACGGTCCTCGACTCGACGACCGGAGCGGAGTCCCCGTCGGCCGACAGCGGGTTGGCCGGTGCTCGCTACCAGCTCGCCCTCGAATGGACGGCGCTCACCCCCGGCCGCACCGCCTCGGCGATCTTCGCGCTCAACAAGGCGACGAACTGGGAGGAGTTCCGAGCCGCCGCCGAACTCTTTGACGTGCCCTCCCAGAACCTCGTCTACGCCGACGTCGAAGGCAACATCGGCTACCAGGCGCCGGGGAAGATCCCCCGCCGCGGCACCGCCGACGGCATGCTCCCCCGCCAGGGGTGGGACTCGGACCAGGACTGGCAGGGGTGGATCGGCTTCGACGAGCTGCCCTCGGCCCTCAATCCCGAGCGCGGGTGGATCGTCACCGCGAACAACCCCGTCACCCGGCCGGGCGAGTCCGTGCGCCTCGGCGACGACTACGACGATGGGGACCGGGCGACCCGGATCACCGACCTCCTCACCGAGGCGATCGCGGCGGGCCCGGTGAGCGCCGACGACTTCGCGGCGATCCAGGGCGATGATCGCAATCCCCTGGCCGACACGCTCGTGCCCCGGCTGCTCGCGCTCGAGGCGAACGGCGACCCCGACATCGAAGCCGCCCAGGAGATGCTGCGGACCTGGGACGGCCGGGATTCCGCGGACAGCGCGGGGGCCGCATACTTCAACGTCGTCGTCTCGACGATCCTCGCCGAGGTGTTCGCCCCGAAGCTGCCGGCGGAGGTCCGTCCCTCCGGGGGCAGCCGCTGGTATCTCGTCATCGACGATCTGCTCACCGAACCGGAGTCGCCGTGGTGGTCGGACGCCGACGTCACCGGCCGGGACGAAGCGCTCACCCGCGCGCTCGGGTCGGCGTGGACCCGGACCGCCGACCTTCTCGGGCCCGAACCGGTGACCTGGCGGTGGGGCACCCTGCACGAGCTGACGATCAGGAACGCGAGCCTCGGCGAATCGGGGATCACCGCTGTGGAGAAGCTCTTCAACCGCGGGCCGTTCGAGGTCTCCGGCGGCTCGGGCGTCGTCAACGCCACCGGCTGGGACGCCGCGGTCGGCTTCAAGACGGACTGGGTGCCGTCGATGCGGCAGATCATCGACGTCGGGGACTTCGACCGCTCGCGGTGGATCAACCTCACCGGGGCCTCGGGTCATGCGTTCAACCCGAACTACGCCGATCAGACGGAGGACTGGGCGGCGAATCGGACCCGGCCGTGGGCGTACTCACCGGCGGCGGTGGCCGCAGCCGCCGAGGACACGCTCGTCCTCACGCCGTGACGGGTGCCGTGCCGCACCTCGGCGCGGACCGCGGGGCCACCGGACACCGGCGGCAGGGCGCCGGACCCTCAGTCGTGCGGGAGGACCTTCGTCTCGAGGAAGTTCGCGACATCGTCCTCCCATCGGACGGGGTCGACGTTCCATTCCTTCGTGTGCCGGGCCTTGACGTACGGGGGCATCGTCACGAGGTCGCGACGGACCGAGGCGAGGGCGTGCGAGGGTGAGGACGGAACGAACTCGTCGTCGTCGGAGTGGATGAGGAGGACGGGCACATCGAGTTCCGCGGCCCGGGTCACCCAGTCCATCCGCCCGAGGTCGAGCGGGGTCTCGAGGCCGGTGATCGGGCGCGCCCACGGCTGCGTGATCATCTCGAGCGTGAGCTTCGCGACCGGGGTCGGGAGCATGTTCTTCTTCGCCTGGCCGTCGAGGACGTTGATCCAGTCGACGACGGGGCCGTCGAGGACGAGGGCGGCGATGTGCTCGCGGTTGCGTCCGCGCGAGGCCGCCTGGAAGGCGATCGCCCCGCCCATCGACCAGCCGAAGAGGACGACATTGCGGGCGCCGTGGGCGAGCGCGAAGTCGATCGCGGCGTCGACGTCGATCCATTCGGTGTCGCCGAGGCCGTAGCGCGAGGAGGACTCGATGCGCACCTCGGCGTCGTTGCGGTAGGACATCGCGATCGCCGGCACGCCGAGCGTGTTGAGCACGGGGGCCGCCCGCAGACCCTCGGCGCGCGTGCTCGCGCGTCCGTGGATGAGGATCGCCCACGTGTCGCGGGGTTCGGGATGGTCGGTGGGCAGGTACCAGGCCGGCAGCATCCCGGCGTCGGATTCGAGGTCGATGTCCTCGAACTTCACTCCCGCCGCGAGCGGGTCCGGGTAGACGACGCCCGTCCAGCGGCCGTGCCGGGCGCGGCGGATGTCGCCCTTGGTCACGCTGACGACCTCACGGGAGACGGTGCGCGAGCGCGGATCGTATTCGACGATGTCGCCGATCACCGCGTGCCCGGCCCCCTGGTTGAAGTAGAGGCCGTAGAGGCCCGGCACCGTCGTCTCCTCGTCGGCCGGGAGGTGGATGCGCATGTTCGGGGAGAAGCCGTCGATGTGGAGGATGTCGAGCTCTTCTGGGGCGTTCTCGGGAACGACGATGCGACGGGCGAAGTACGCGGCGAGTCCCGAGGAAGCCACTGAGATCACAGCGCCGATGCCGGCGCCGACGCCGACTGCGGCCAGCAGCAGGCGTGTGGGGAACTGAGAGTCGCGTGCCATGGTGTCATTCTCTCCCACGGAATGAGATCTCTCCAAACGCTGTTGACCTCATGGAAGAGTCGTGGGCGCCGCAGCGTCGGGCCCGTGCCGTCCCGGTGGTGGGACAATGGACACCACCGCACCGAGCAATGAGACCGGAGGTCACCATGAGCCATACTCCCACCCCCGCCGCTGACGGCACCGAGGAGGTCCGCTGGCAGGACGTGCTCACCCCGGAGGAGTTCGCCGTCCTCCGTCAGGGTGCCACGGAGCGTCCGTTCACCGGCGAGTACAACGACACGACGACGGTGGGCATGTACCAGTGTCGGGCGTGCGGGGCCGACCTGTTCCCCTCGGACACGAAGTTCGCCTCTCACTGCGGGTGGCCCTCGTTCTACGCTCCGCTCGCCGAGGATCGGGTCCGCTACATCAGGGACACCTCGATGGGCATGGAGCGGGTCGAGGTCCGCTGCGCGAACTGCGACTCCCACTTGGGCCACGTGTTCTCCGGTGAGGGCTACGACACCCCCACCGATCAGCGCTACTGCATCAACTCGATCTCGCTGCGGCTCAACGAGGACGCGCAGGATGCGTAAGTGAGCGGGCTCGTCATCAAGCCGTTCGCAGAGCTGACGACGGCCGAGCTCTACGGCATCCTCCAGCTGCGCTCCCAGGTCTTCGTCGTCGAGCAGGACTGCGTGTTCCTCGACCTCGACGGGGTCGACACCCTGCCGGGCACGCTCCATGCGTTCCATCCCGGCGACGGCGGGACGATCCCCGACTCCCACGGCGCCGAGGCGGGGGTGAGCCTGATGCCGCGCGCGTACGCCCGCATCCTCCCGGAGGGCTTCGCCGACGGGCCGGCCGCGGTGCCGGGGGCCCGCAGCATCGGCCGGGTCGTCACGGATCCGGCCGCCCGCGGTCAGGGGTGGGGCAGGCGGCTCATCGCCGAGGTGGTCGCCGAGTTCGCGCATCTGCCGCTCACGCTCAACGCCCAGTCCCATCTCGAGGGGTTCTACACCGGGTTCGGCTTCGCCTCGAACGGTCCCCGCTTCGACGAGGACGGCATCGAGCACACGCCGATGTCGCGGCCTGCGACCCCGGCCGGCTGAGCATCTGTCGCCCCGGGCACTTGAGATATGGACGGTTCCGGGGGCATCCGAGGTCTGGACGGCTCCGGGTGCCCGGGCCGAAAGGTCTACGAGGCCGCTGAGGAATCCCTCGCGTTCGAGGCGTCGACGGCGGCGATGATCCGGGTCATCGTCGCATGGAGATCGCGCACCCCCGCCTCGTCGATGTCGAGCTTGGCCATCATCTGGCCGGGAATCGCCTCGGCGGCCCGGCGCAGATCGGCACCGGTCGGGGTGAGCGTGACCTCGACGACGCGCTCGTCGCTGGCGCTGCGCTCACGCGTGACGTAGTCGAGGGCCTCGAGCCGCTTGACGAGCGGTGAGACCGTCGCCGGTTCGAGGCGGAGCAGCTCGGCGATGCGGCGGACCGGCAGGCTGCCGTGCTGCCAGAGGGCGAGCATGACGAGGTACTGCGGGTGGGTGAGGCGCAGCGGCTCGAGCACCGACCGATACGCGGAGATCACCCCGCGCGAGGCGACGGCGAGTGCGAAGCAGATCTGGCTCTCGAGAGCCAGCGGATCATCCAGGTCCATGAGTGTCCTCCCACGATTAGTTAGTGCACTAATCTTCAGTGTACTATTGAGTCATCAGTTTCGTCGCATCCACCGGGACCGTCCCGGCGCGATCCCGTCGAGGAGGACCTCCATGACCGAGCACCACGATCCCCAGCGCCGCGTCGCCTGGCTCAACTCCTTCTTCCGCCGCATCGTCGGCCCCGCGCAGGTCGACAGCTCGCGCCCCGGCGGGTACTTCGAGGACGAGCACCTGCGCCATGAGCGCCTCGACGCCCTCGGCCTCGAGATGCGCACCGATGCCGCCGGTCACTCCTACGTCGTCGCGAAGACCCCGCAGCCGCCGACCGACGACTGAGGCCCGGCTCCCCCGCCAACCCGGCGCGCACACGGCGCCGCTCCCCGCCTGCCCCCGCGCCAACGCTCCCCCGCACCGACGCGCAGAAGCGCACAAGCACACAAGCACCGACGCGCATGAGGCCG
>NZ_BAAAMB010000005.1:307069-322366 GCF_039528855.1 Brevibacterium sanguinis
GGCCTCATGCGCGTCCGCGGTGCTCAGCGCCAGTCGGTGATGATGTCGACGAGCTCGCGGCGCGGTCCCGTGTAGAACGGGATCTCCTCGCGCACGTGCCGCCGCGCCTCGGTGTTGCGCAGGTCGCGCATGAGGTCGACGATGCGGTGGAGCTCCTCGGCCTCGAAGGAGAGCAGCCATTCGTAGTCGCCGAGGGCGAAGGCCGAGATCGTGTTCGCCTTGATGTCCTTGTAGCCGGCCGCCGCGATCCCGTGGTCGCGCAGCATCGTCGACCGCTCGGCAGGGTCGAGGAGGTACCAGTCGTAGGACCGGACGAACGGGTAGACGCAGATGTAGGAGCCGGGCTGGTCGTCGGTGAGGAGGGCCGGCAGGTGGGCCTTGTTGAACTCGGCGGGGCGGTGGAGTCCGACGACCGACCACACGGGTTCGAGGATCCCGCCGAGCAGGGTCCGGCGGATCGCCGAGTACGCAGCCTGGATGAGCTCGATCGTCGGGGCGTGGTACCAGAACATGACGTCGGCGTCGGCCCGCAGGGCGGAGACGTCGTAGACGCCGCGGACGACGAGTCCCTGGTCGATGAGCGGGGCGAGCGCCTCGTCGATCTCGGCGGCCAGCGGCGCCCGGTCGGCGTCGCCGAGCTCACCGGCGGCGGCGAAGACCGAGTACGCGATGTAGCGGATCTCCTGGTTGGCCTGCTCGATCTGTTCCTCGGTGGGTTGCGTGTAGTCGCTCACAGCGTCTCCTTCGTCTCGGTTGGGTGGTGGTCTGCTGGCCGGCTCAGCCTCTGCGCAACGGTCTCGGCGCGGGCGAGGCAGGCGGGGATGCCGACTCCGGCGTACGTCGAGCCGACGAGTTCGAGGCCGGGGATCGTCCCGATCTCGGCGTCGAGGTCCGCCATCGCGCCGAGGTGGCCCGGCAGGTACTGCGGCAGCGCATCGTCCCAGCGCTGCACCTGGCTGACGATGATCCGATCGCCCGTGCGTCCGGTGATCTCCTGCCAGTCGGCGAAGGCGCGGTCGCGCAGCGCCGTGTCGTCGAGCTCCTGCCACGTGCCGGGGGCGTCGCCGAAGCGTCCGACGCTCATCCGGATGAGCGCGGTGCCCTCGGGGAGGCGGTCGGCGAGCCACGGCCATTTGTTCGACGCGAACGTCGAGGCCTTGATGAACGTGTCCGCCGTCGCCGGCACGAGGAATCCCGAGCCCGTCAGCGGCCCGTCGCCGAGGTCGAGGAGGGCGACGACGAGCGCGGTCGAGGCGTAGGGCACCGCACGGAGCCGGCGAGCGGGACCGGGGGCCGCCTCGGCGAGCAGTCCGGCCGTGACCGGGGCGGGCGTGGCGAGGATGACGGTGTCGGCGGTGTGCGCACCGTCCGGTGTCGTCACCGTCCAGGTCCCGTCGTCGCGCCGCTCCACGGCGGTGACCGGGGAGTTCGTGCGGATCTGCCCGCCGGCCGCGGTGATCGCCGACTCGAGGGCGGGGATGAGGCGGCTGATGCCGCCGACGTGGGACATGAACACCGGTGCGGCGGCATCAGTTGTCGCGGCCTGTTCGTCGCGGGCGTCGAGCAGGGCGGTGACGAGGTCGAGCACCGAGGTGCCTGCGGCGGCCGCGGGCAGGAGCGCGGGCACCGTGGCGGCCAAGGACAGGTCGCGGCACCGCCCGGCATAGACCCCGCTGAGCAGCGGATCGACGAGGGTGTCGACGAGGTCGTCGCCGAGGCGGGCGGCGAGGAACTCCCCCACCGAGGTGTCGGCGTCGGCCAGCGCGGGGGTGAGGACTTCGGCGGCGATGCGCGCGGTGGCGGCGTCGCCGAGGAGGTCGCGGACGACCTCGGGGTCACCGGGCACGCCCATGATCGTGCGCTTCGGGATCGCCTGGAGGCGACCGGCGGCGAGCACCTGCGAGGAGTGGTGGGGCGAGGGGAACTCGAGGTCGAGGCCGAGTTCGGCGGCGAGCTCCCGGGTCTCGGGACGGCGGACGAGGCTCGCCTCGGCGCCGAGGTCGAGACCGACCCCGACGTGACCGCCGAGCGTCGTCGACTTCAGGCATCCGCCGAGGCGGTCGCCCGCCTCGAGCACGGTGACCTCGTGTGAGGCGGCAAGGCGGTGAGCGACGGCGAGCCCGGAGATGCCCCCGCCGACGATCGTCATCCTGCTCATCGGGTGCCTGCCGCCTCCTCGGCGATGATCTGCTGCGAGAGACGGTGCACCTCGGCGACGATCCGACCGGGCACCTCCGGGTCGGTGTCGGGCAGGACGCCGTGACCGAGGTTGAAGACGAAGCCCGCATCGTGGGCGAGACCGGCGCGGACGATGTCCTCGATCCGCGGGGACAGGGCCTCCCACGGAGCGAAGAGCAGCGCCGGGTCGAGGTTGCCCTGGAGGGCCTGGCCGGGGCGCACTCGGGTCGCGGCATCGGCGAGGTCGACACGGAAGTCGACGCCCATCGCACTCGACCCGGCATCGGCCATCGAGGAGAGCAGCTCACCGGTCTGGACGCCGAAGTGGATGCTCGGGACCTCGTGGGCGGAAAGGGCGGAGAACACCGCGGTCGAGTGCTCGAGGACGTGGTCGACGTAGTCGCGGCGGCTGAGGTAGCCCGCCCACGAGTCGAAGAGCTGGAAGGCACTGGCCCCGGCGGACAGCTGGACGTCGATGAACGTCGCGGAGATGCGGGCGAGCTTCGCCAGCAGCCGGGAGAACGTCTCCGGGTCGGAGATCATCAGCGACTTCGTCTTCTCATGGTTCTTGCTCGGGCCGCCCTCGATGAGATAGCTCGCGAGAGTGAACGGGGCGCCGGCGAACCCGATGAGCGGCGTCGCCTCCCCGAGTTCGGCGGTGATGCGCCCGATCGATTCGGCGATGTCGGGGATGTCGGCGGGGTCGAGCTCCGGCAGCGCCTCGACATCGGCGCGCGAGCGGATCGGCGAGGCGAGGACGGGGCCGCGTCCGGCGACGATCTCGACGTCGACCCCGGCGGCCTGGAGCGGCACGACGATGTCGGAGAAGAAGATCGCGGCGTCGACTCCGTGCCGGCGCACCGGCTGCAGCGTGATCTCCGTGACGAGTTCCGGGTCGCGGCACGAGGCGAGCATCGAGGTGCCCTGGCGCAGCTCACGGTACTCGGGCAGCGACCGCCCGGCCTGACGCATGAACCAGACGGGGGTGTGGTCGACAGGCTCTCCCCGGAGAGCGGCGAGCAAGGTTGAGGTCATGGGCCCATCCTCCCATTCCCGGACCCCGCACGCCCAACCGGGAACGGTTTCAAGACGGCGCGTCTTGCGGATTCTTCGCCGCCTGCGCGGCGTGGATGATTCCCCCACAGCATCCGCTGTTCTATCGTGACCAGTGTGGTCAACACCTCACCTCTCAACCGGATTCCGGCGGAGTTCTCCGCCGTGACAGCGGTCCTGCGCGAAGCGCGGAACACGAACAACGTCTCGATCTCGGAGATCCCCGCGCCGGCGAAGCTCGCGCCGTACTCGTACGCCCTCGGCGCCGAGGTCACCGCCGATGAGACCTTCCTCTCCGCGAGCGGGGAGTCCATCGAGGAGCTTGCGACCGGACGCATCGTCGTCCTCTTCGATCCCGAGTCCCCCGCGGAATGGGAAGGCAAGTTCCGGATCGTGTCGTACATCCGGGCGGAGCTCGAACACGAACTCGGCAATGAGACGATGCTCGGCCATGTCGCCTGGTCATGGCTCGAGGACGCGCTCGAATCCAATGACTGCGAGGTCGTCGCGGCGGGCGGGACGACGACGCGGGTGCTCTCGGAGAGCTTCGGCACCCTGGCGACGAGGCCGGCGACGATAGACTTGGAGCTGCGCGCCTCGTGGACCCCGATCATCGGCAGCCCCGATGAGATCGGCAACCACCTCGAGGCGTGGATCGATCTGCTGTGCACAGTCGCCGGACTGCCGCCTCTGCCTGAAGGAGTATCAGCCCTGCCCGGGCGCCGTCGATGACTACCGAACCACCGCTCCTGACCGCCCCCGCCCACGGGGTCCCCCCGCTCACCGACACTCCCGCCGGACTCGCCGATGCCGCCGCCGCGCTGTCAGCGGTGACCGGGCCGATCGCCATCGACGCCGAACGCGCCTCGGGCATCCGCTACGGCCAGCGCGCCTTCCTCGTCCAGCTGCGCCGCGAGGGTGCGGGCACGTTCCTCCTCGACTCCGAGGTCCTCGGCGACCTCTCCTCGCTCAATCCCGCGCTCGGCTCCGATGAGTGGGTCATTCACTCCGTCACCCAGGATCTGCCGTGCCTCCAGGAGCGGGGCATGGTGCCCGCCGCCCTCTTCGACACCGAACTCGCCGCCCGCCTCCTCGGGTGGGAGAAGTTCGGCCTCGCCGCGGTCGCCGAGGCCACCCTGGGGATCCGGTTGGCCAAGGAGCACTCCGCGGCGGACTGGTCGACGCGCCCCCTGCCGGAGGAATGGCTCAACTACGCCGCCCTCGATGTCGAGGTGCTCGTGCCGATCCGCGACATCCTCGCCGAGGAGCTGCGGCAGGCGGGCAAGTGGGAGTTCGCGCAGCAGGAGTTCGCACACCTGCTGTCGTTCAAGCCGAAGGTCCACGCCGAGCCGTGGCGCCGCACGAGCGGCGTCGCGAAGCTGGGGTCCCGGGCGGAGCTCGCGAAGGTGCGCGCCCTCTGGGAGGCCCGGGATGCGATGGCCGCCGAGACCGATCTCGCCCCGTCGAAGGTGCTCCGCGACCGTGAGCTCATCGATCTCGCACGGGCGCGGGTGCGCTCGAGCGACGACATCCTCGACCGCTGGCCCAGGCTCTCCCGCACGGAGTCGGTGCGGCTCTTCCGCGCGCTGCGCCGGGCCGGACAGCTGACCCCGGAGGAGCTGCCGCCGAAGCGGGAGCGGAGCAGCCTGCCGCGTTCGCCGTTCAGCCACACGGAGCTCAAGGAGCGCACCGCCGCCCTGCGGACCGCTGTCGCCGAGGTGGCCGCGGCACAGACGATGCCCCACGAGGTGCTGCTCCAGCCGGCGATCGTCAAGTCGCTCGCGGCCTCGGGCCGCACCGACGCCGCGGAGTTCCTCACCGAGCACGGGGCGCGGCCGTGGCAGGTCGAGCTGACGACTCCCGCGCTGACAGCCGCGCTCGCAGCGCTTCCGCTGCCGTGAGCGCACCCGAGCTCGTCCTCATGGTCGGGCAGGTCGGGGCCGGGAAGACGACGCGGGCCAAGGAGCTCGCGGCGGCGCTGCCTGCGGTGCGGCTGACCCCCGATGAGTGGATGCGGCCGCTCTTCGGCGACCCGGAGGCCGACGGAATGCGCACCGTCGTCGAAGGCCGACTCATCACCACGGCCGTCGAGATCCTACGCGCCGGGGCCTCCGTCGTCCTCGACTTCGGACTGTGGACCCGTGACGAGCGGATCGCGCTGAGCTGGCTCGCCGGGACCGTCGGGGCCCGGGCCCGCACGGAGTACCTCGCCATCGATCCCGCGCAGCAGGCGGCGCGCGTCGCGGAGCGCGGCAGGAGCGACAGCACCGCATGGCCGGTCACGCAGGACGCGCTCGATGAGTGGCGCACTCTGCTCGAAGAGCCCACCCCGGCCGAGGTCGCCGGCGATTTCGGACCGCAGGCCGCAGCGGACTGGGGCGACTGGATCGCCCGGAAGTGGCCGAGCGCCCTCGCCGAGATCTAGCGGGTCGGCTCACGCGCCTCGGCGGGTGCCCCGTTCTGCACGGCTGCGCACCTCGGCGGGGAGGATGTTGACGATCTCGGCGACCATCGAATCGACGTCGAGACCGACGTATTCGAGGATCTCGTCGCGGGTGCCCTGGGGCAGGAATTCGTCCGGGGCCCCGAGTTCGACGACGCCGATCCGGGAGTCCGCGGCCCGCAGGTCGCTGCGGATGCGGGAGCCGATGCCGCCGAGGCGCACCCCGTCCTCGATGACGGCGACCTGGGAGTGCTCCATCGCGAGGTCGATGACGTCGGTGGGCACCGGCAGGACCCAGCGGGGGTCGATGATCGTCGCGGTGATGCCCTCGGCGGCCAGCGCCTCGGCGACCTCATGGGCGCGGGAGGCGAAGGGGCCGACGGAGACGATGAGGACGTCCTTGGGTTCGCCCTCGGGGATCTCGCGGAGGACGTCGACGCCGCCTGTGGTCCGACGCACCGCGGGCACGTCGGCGCCGACGCTGCCGCGGGGGAAGCGGATGACGGTGGGGGCGTCGGAGACGGCGACGGCTTCGCGCAGCTCCTCGGTCAGCCGGGCGCCGTCGCGGGGGGCGGCGAGCTGGAGGCCGGGGACGATGCGCAGCATCGCCATGTCCCACACCCCGTGGTGGCTCGCCCCGTCGGGTCCGGTGATGCCGGCCCGGTCGAGGACAAAGGTCACGCCCTGTCCGTGGAGGGCGACGTCCATGAGGATCTGGTCGAAGGCGCGGTTGAGGAACGTCGCGTAGATGCAGACGATGGGGTGGAGTCCGCCGTACGCGAGTCCCGCCGCCGAGGTGACGGCGTGCTGTTCGGCGATCCCGACGTCGAAGACGCGCTCGGGGTAGGTTTCGGCGAACTTCGCGAGTCCCACCGGCAGGAGCATCGCGGCGGTGACGGCGACGACGTCGTCGCGGTCGCGGGCGATCTCGAGGACCTCGTCACCGAAGACGGAGGTCCACGAGGTCTGCTTCGACGGGGTCGAGCGGCCGGTCACGGGATCGATGACCCCGACGGAGTGGAACTGGTCGGCGTCGTCGTTGACGGCCGGGTCGTAGCCCTGCCCCTTCTGCGTGATCATATGGACGATGACGGGACCGCCCTCGTACTGCTTGGCCCGGGCCAGGGCCTTCTCGACGCCGGCGAGGTCGTGACCGTCGACGGGGCCGAGGTATTTGATGCCGAGTTCGTCGAACATGCCCGTCTGCTCGGCGCTGACCATGTCCTTGAGGCCGCGCTTGACGCCGTGGATCGCGGAGTAGGCGGCGCGGCCGGGTGCACCGGACTGCTGGAGCGTCGACTTGCCCCACGAGAGGAGCTTCTCGTAGCTCGTCATCGTCCGCAGGTCGTCGAGGTGGGCGGCGAATCCGCCGACGGTCGGGGCGTAGGAGCGCCCGTTGTCGTTGACGACGATGATGAGCTTGCGCGGCGGCGTCGAGGTGTCGGCGGCGATCGTGTTGAGCGCCTCCCAGGCCATGCCGCCGGTCAGGGCCCCGTCGCCGATGACGGCGACGACGTGGCGGTCGCTCTCCCCCTTGAGCTGGTGGGCCTTGGCGATGCCGTCGGCCCACGACAGGGACGCCGAGGCGTGGGAGTTCTCGATGACGTCGTGGTCGCTCTCGGCACGGCTCGGGTACCCGGAGAGGCCGTGCCGCTGGCGCAGCGTGCCGAAGTCGGCCATCCGGCCGGTGAGCAGCTTGTGGACGTACGTCTGGTGGCCGACGTCGAAGAGGATCGTGTCGCGCGGGGAGTCGAAGACCCGGTGCAGTCCCATCGTGAGTTCGACGACGCCGAGGTTGGGGCCGAGATGGCCTCCCGTGCCGGCGACCGTGGTGACGAGGAAGTCCCGGATCTCCTTCGCGAGCACCTCGCACTCGGCCGCATCGAGTCCGCGCAGATCCGCAGGACTCTCGATCGACTCAAGGAATGTCATGCGGCCTCGCTTTTGGGATGTGACGACGGACGATGCGCATCGTCCGCCGAGGGTACGGCTGTTTCCACTCGGAACATTTTAGCGCGTTCCCAAGCCGCAACCCAGCTTGTGGGTGAGGATGTTCCGTCGGTCACAGCTCTCGACGCGAACGTCCCCCGTCACGACTCCGGGAAGGAGTCGGGACGGGGGACGCTGCCAGCGGACAGATCAGGCCGTCGCGAGCTGCCGCAGCACGTACTGCAGGATGCCGCCGTTGCGGTAGTAGTCGGCCTCACCCGGGGTGTCGATGCGGACCACGGCGTCGAAGTCGACGGTCGTGCCGTCGTCCTTCGTCGCGGTGACCTTGACTGTCTTCGGGGTGGTGCCCTCGTTGAGCTCGGTGACACCGGAGATCGAGAACGTCTCGGTGCCGTCGAGGCCCAGCGAGTCCGCGGACTCTCCGGCGGGGAACTGGAGCGGGAGGACGCCCATGCCGATGAGGTTCGAGCGGTGGATGCGTTCGAAGCTCTCGGCGATGACCGCGCGGACGCCGAGCAGCTTCGTGCCCTTGGCCGCCCAGTCGCGCGAGGATCCCGAACCGTACTCCTTGCCGCCGAGGACGACGAGCGGAATGCCGGCATTCTGGTAGTTGACCGACGCGTCGTAGATCGTCGTCTGCGGGGCGCCCTCCTGCGTGAAGTCACGCGTGAAGCCGCCCTGGACGCCGTCGAGGAGCTGGTTGGCCAGGCGGATGTTCGCGAACGTGCCGCGGATCATCACCTCGTGGTTGCCGCGGCGCGAGCCGTAGGAGTTGAAGTCCTTGCGCTCGACGCCGTGGTCGATGAGGTACTTGCCGGCCGGGGTGTCGGCCTTGAAGGAGCCGGCGGGCGAGATGTGGTCGGTCGTCACCGAGTCGCCGAGCTTCGCGAGCACCCGGGCGCCCTCGATGTCGGTGACCGGCACGGTCTCGAGCGTCATGCCGTCGAAGTAGTTCGGCTTGCGCACGTAGGTCGACTTCTCGTCCCATTCGAAGATCGCGCCCTCGGGCGTCTGCAGCGCCTGCCAGCGCTCGTCGCCGTCGAAGATCCGCCCGTACTCGGTGTCGAACATATCGGTCGAGATCGAGGAGTCGATGACCGCCTGGACCTCTTCCGGCGAGGGCCAGAGATCCTTGAGGTAGACGTCGACGCCGTCCTTGTCTTGGCCCAGGGGCTGGTTCTCGAAGTCGAAGTCCATCGTCCCGGCCAGCGCGTAGGCGATGACGAGCGGCGGCGAGGCGAGGTAGTTCATCTTCACATCGGGGCTGATGCGGCCCTCGAAGTTGCGGTTGCCCGAGAGCACCGCGGTGACGGCGAGGTCGTTGTCCTGGATGCTCTCGGAGATCTCGGCATCGAGGGGGCCCGAGTTGCCGATGCACGTCGTGCAGCCGTAGCCGACGACGAAGAAGTTGAGCGCCTCGAGGTCCTCGATGAGCCCGGCCTTCGTGTAGTAGTCGGTGACGACCTTCGAGCCCGGGGCGATCGACGTCTTCACCCACGGCTTCGAGTTGAGTCCGCGCTCCCGGGCGTTGCGGGCGAGCAGACCCGCGGCGAGCATGACCGAGGGGTTCGAGGTGTTCGTGCACGAGGTGATCGAGGCGATCGCCACGGCGCCGTTGGCAAGTTCGAAGTTCCGTCCGTCGCCGGTCGACACGGGAGCCGACTTCGACTCCTCGCCGGGAGCGGCGTAGTTGTGGATGTCCTTGGCGAACTGGCTCTTGGCGTCGGAGAGCTCGATGCGGTCCTGCGGGCGCTTCGGACCCGAGATCGAGGGCACGACGGTGGAGAGGTCGAGCTCGAGGTACTCGGAGTAGGCGACCTCGTTGGCCGGATCGTGCCAGAGTCCCTGGGTCTTCGCGTAGTCCTCGACGAGCTGGATCTGCTCGGGCGAGCGACCCGTGAGCTTGAGGTAGTCGATCGTCACGTCGTCGATCGGGAAGATCGCGGCGGTTGAGCCGAACTCGGGGCTCATGTTGCCGATCGTCGCACGGTTGGCCAGCGGCACCGAGGCCACGCCCTCACCGTAGAACTCGACGAACTTGCCGACGACACCGTGCTGGCGGAGCATGTCGGTGATCGTGAGGACGACGTCGGTGGCGGTCACGCCCGAGGGGATCTCCCCGGTGAGCTTGAAGCCGACGACGCGGGGGATGAGCATCGAGACGGGCTGGCCGAGCATGGCCGCCTCGGCCTCGATGCCGCCGACGCCCCAGCCGAGGACGCCGAGGCCGTTGACCATCGTCGTGTGCGAGTCGGTGCCGACGAGCGTGTCGGGGTAGGCGCGCAGCACCCCGCCGACCTCACGCGGCATGACGACGCGGGCGAGGTATTCGATGTTGACCTGGTGGACGATGCCCATGCCGGGGGGAACGACCTTGAAGTCGTCGAACGCGGTCTGGCCCCAGCGGAGGAACTGGTAGCGCTCGCCGTTGCGCTGGTATTCGATGTCCATGTTGCGCTCGATCGAATCGGCGGTGCCGAACGAGTCGATCTGGACGGAGTGGTCGATGACGAGTTCGGCCGGGGCGAGCGGGTTGACCTTGTCCGGGTCTCCGCCGAGCTCGGCGACCTTCTCGCGCATCGTGGCGAGGTCGACGATGCAGGGCACACCGGTGAAGTCCTGCATGACGACGCGGGCGGGGGTGAACTGGATCTCCGTGCTCGGATCGGCGCCCGGATCCCAGCTCGCGAGGGCCTTGATGTGGTCCTCGGTGATGTTGGCACCGTCTTCGGTGCGCAGCAGGTTCTCGAGCAGCACCTTGAGGCTGAAGGGAAGCTTCTCCGAGCCCTCGACCTGATCGAGGCGATAGATCTCGTAGTCCGTATCGCCCACGGTCAGGGTGCTCTTCGATTTGAACGTATCGACGTTGCTCATCGTGATTCTCCTGTTTCATTCGACACTCATCCAAGAAACCGGGCGTTCGGCCCTGCGCGCGCACCGATTTACGCGACACAAATGTTTCCAAAAGTATCTTGACGTCAAGATAAATTCTAGCGCATTCGACCGCGCTTGACCACCACCGCGACACCCCACCGCCTCGGGTTTTCCACCCGTCGGTCTCCGGTTGGCACCACAGCGCCGCGGACGTCCGCGATCCTATTCTGGAGGCGGACATCACCCATCTCCGCGCCTGTCGCGGACCACGTCAAGGAGTCCCCATGGACCCGTTCACACTGGGCGCCGGCTTCGGCTTCGGCGCGCTCCTCGTCGGCATCATCTTCGCCGTCATCTGCAATGCGCTGGCGAAGGAGAAGGGCCGCTCCGCCGGCTGGTGGGGCCTGCTCGGCTTCCTCACGACCTTCCTCGCCCTCATCGTCCTCGTCCTCCTGCCCGCGAGGACCCGGATCGCCTGAACCGCGCCGAGGCGGTCGCTCGGTGCCGCTGTGAGCACCGTCTGCTCAGCGCCGGAGCACCGTGACGGTCTCGACGTGCGCGGTGAGCGGGAAGAGGTCGTGACCGACGAGGCTCTCGATCGCGTAGCCGCCGGCGCTCAGCTGCCCGAGATCGCGGGCGAGCGTCCCGGCATCGCACGAGACGTAGACGATCGTCTCGGGACCGTCGGCGATGAGCCGGTCGGTCACCGCCTTCCCGGCGCCGGCGCGCGGCGGGTCGAGGAGGAGGACATCGGAGCTCGGGAAGTCGGCCGTATCGACGCGACCGGCGACGAACTGCGCGTCGATGCCGGCGGCGTTGATCCGGGCGTTCTCGATAGCCGGACCGACTCCTTCGACGCCGAAGAGCCTCGCCCCGGTCGCCTCGGCGGCCGTGATGCCGAGCAGCCCGACCCCGCAGTAGAGGTCGGTGAGCGTGCGCGCATCGGCCGGCACGGCCGCCCGCACCGCCTCGGTGAGGACGTCCGGCGCGTGAGCGTGCACCTGCCAGAAGCCGTCGGCGGCGACGCGGAAGTCCCGTCCCGCCGCGGTCTGGAGAAGATGGTCGGTCCCCCGGATGACCTCGAGCACCGGCGCCGAGGCGGTCGACCGTCCCGCACCCCGGTGACGGCGGCCTCCCCTCCCCTGGCCCCGGCCGTTTCCACCGCGACCGGCACCGGACCGACCCGTGGGGCGGGCAGGTGCAGCGGGGCCGGCGAGGATCGACCACTGCTCGGGCAGGGACTCGGCGAGTGCGTCGAGTCCGGCTCGGTCGGTCTCCCCGCGGACGATGACCGCGCCGGTGCTGCCCGCCCACGCGAACTCCACCCGTTCGGCACCGGGCAGGCGCAGGGACCTCAGGTCCGCCTCGGCGATCGCGGGCACGGCGAGCGGGGCACGGGTGACGGGGATGACGTCGTGGCTGCGGGAGCGCAGCATCCCGAGCTCGCCGGTGCCGCTCACCGCGAGCTGGATGCGGGTGCGCCACTCGAGCCCGGTCTCCTCCCCCGGTGCGGCGGTGACGGCGACGTCCCGGTCGATGCGGCCGATGCGGGAGAGCTGATCGGCGATGACCTCGGCCTTGAGTTCGCGGCAGTGGGCGAGGTCGACGTGGGCGTACTCCATGCCGCCGAAGAGCCCGTCGTCCGTTTCGGCGAGGAAGCCGGTGCGCCGGTCGGGCACGCGGTGCACCGACGGCTCGAGCACCTCGGTGACTTCGGCGCGCAGGACCTTCCCGGTCTCGGTGAGCCGGGCGCGGACCAGCTCACCGGGCAGGGCGCCGGCGACGAAGACGACGCGACCGTCGAGGCGGGCCACGAAGGTCCCACCCGCGGCCGGTCCGGCGATGCGCAGCTCGACCGAGTCACCGGGGGCGAGCGAACCGGACGTCATGGCTTCGGCACCTGACCGTAGAGCGGGGCCTCCGAGTCCGGGCCGTCACCGCTGTGGGCGCGCGAGTACGAGCGCAGCCGCCACGGGACGGAGACGACGACGACGTTGGGAACGAGGAGCAGGCGGGTGCGCAGCTTGATCGCGATCTGATTGTGGAGAAGGTGCTCCCACCAGCGTCCGACGATGTACTGCGGGATGTAGACGATGACGAGGTCGCGCGGTGAGCGCCGCCGGATCGCGAGGACGTGGGCGATGAGCGGGCGGACGAGTTCGCGGTAGGGCGAGGCGAGGACCGTGAGCGGGACGGGCAGCTCCATCTCGTTCCACCGCTTCTGCAGCTTCTCCGCCGCCTCCTCGTCGACGGCGACGGTGACGGCTTCGAGCTGGGTCGACCGGGCCACCCGCGCATACGACAGCGCCCGCAGGGTCGGCTTGTTGATCTCGTTGACGACGACGATCGCGTGCGTGTTCGACGGGATCGTCCGCGAGTCGACGTTGGCCTCGGGGGCGAGTTCGCTCGCGACCCGCGAATAGTGGCGGTGGATGGCACCCATGACGAGGAAGAGCCCGGCCATCGCCGCCACCGCGATCCACGCCCCGGCGAGGAACTTCGAGACGATGACGACGATGAGGACACCGGCGGCGATGACGCAGCCGACGGTGTTGACCGCCCGGTTGAAGCGCATCCGCATCCGCGCCTTGGGGTCGATGACGAGCCGCAGGCGCTTGTTCCAGTGGAGCACCATGCCGAGCTGGCCGACGACGAAGCTCGCGAAGACGCCGACGAGGTAGAGCTGGATGAGGGTCGTCGCCGAGGCGTTCGTCGCGACGACGAGGACGATCGCGGCGACGGCGAGGAGGAGGATGCCGTTGGAGAACGTCAGCCTGTCGCCCTTCGTCGCGAGCTGCCGGGGCAGGAAGCCGTCGCGGGCGAGCCGGGAGGCGAGTCCCGGGAAGCCCTCGACCGCGGTGTTCGCGGCGACGATGAGGACGAGGGCGGCGACGAGGACGACGAGGAAGAACATCAGGGGCGTGTCGGCGAAGATCGTGTGGGCGAGCTGCCCGAGGACCGGCTCCTGCTCGTATTCGGCCGAGACGGGACTGCCGTCGGGGCGGACGAGGTAGAGGTGCGGGTCGTCGACGTACTTCACTCCGGTCACCGAGGCGAGATACGTCAGTCCGGTGAGCATGACGGCGGCGAGCAGTCCGGAGAGGACGAGCGTGTTGCCGGCGTTCTTCCCGCGCGGCTTCTTGAAGGCCGGCACCGCGGTGGCCACGGTCTGGACGCCGGCGAGGGCAACCGACCCGGAGGAGAACGCGCGGAGGACGATGAGCACGGTCGCGAGCCCGAGCGTCGCCTGATCCGTCACCGCATCGTGGACGATCGTGTAGTTCGCGGTCTCCGCCTGCGGGATGTCCCCGAGTCCGACCTGGACGAGGCCGACGATCATCGTGAGGAACACCGCGCCGAGGAAGAGGTACGTCGGGATCGCCAGGAGCACCGGGGTGGCCCGGGACCCGCGCAGACCCGCGAGGCAGATGACGAGGATGCCGACGATCGCAACAGGCACCCGGTAGGGCGCGAGCAGGGGGAACGCCGTCGTGATGTAGGCGGCGAAGACCGTCATCGACACGGCCAGAGTCAGGACGTAGTCGACGAGGAGGGCGGCGGCGACGATGAGGCCGGCACGAGGGCCGAGGTTCTTCGACGCGACCTCGTAGTCGCCGCCTCCGGATGGGTAGGCGCGCACGTTGAGGCGGTAGCACGCGACGATGACGAGGATGACCGCGCCGACGGCCGCGCCGATCCACGGGGCGGCGGTGATCGAGACGAGAGTCGTCAGGGACAGGGCCAGGAGGATCTCGTCCGGGGCGTACGCCACGGAGGAGAGCATGTCCGAGGCGAACACGGGCATCGCGATGCGCTTCTTCAGCGCAGGGGCACGCCTGTCCTCACTGCGGAACGGCCGTCCAACGAGTAGTCTTTTGACGGCATCAGAAAAACTGCTGGCCACGAGCACCAATGGTAGAGCAAATGTCGGAAGGGATGACCATGCACTTCGTCATCATGGGCTGCGGCCGAGTCGGAGCGACCCTGGCCAGGGCACTTGATGCCAACGGCCATTCCGTCGCCGTCGTCGACCGGGACCCCGATGCCTTCCTCAAGCTCGGGCCGGACTTCACCGGATCGACGATCACCGGCCTCGGATTCGACCGGGAGACCCTCACGCAGGCCCGCACCGCCGACGCGTTCGCGTTCGCCGCGGTCTCGAGCGGAGACAATTCCAACATCCTCGCCGCGCGTGTCGCCCGGGAGACCTTCGGTGTGCCCAATGTCGCGGCCCGCATCTACGATCCCGATCGGGCGCAGGTCTTCGAGCGCCTCGGCATTCCGACGGTGCCGACCGTGCGGTGGACGGCCGAGCAGGTGATGCGCAAACTCGTCCCGCAGGGGTCGATCACGGAGTACCGGGAGCCCTCGGGCAACCTCGTCCTCGCCGAGGTGCACCTCGATCCCAGCTGGGTGGCCCGTCCGATCGCGGAGATCGAGGAGGCCACGCAGGCCCGCGTCGCGTATGTCACGCGACTCTCGGAGGGCATCGTCGCCACCGACGACCTCCTCCTCCAGGACGGCGACCTCGTCCACCTCATGTGCCCCGTCGACCGCCTCGACGAGATCGCGCGCATCCTCGACAAGCCCGTGACCTCCAGGGAGGAAGAAGAATGAGAGTCGTCATCGCCGGAGCCGGGTCCGTGGGCCGTTCGGTGGCCAGGGAGCTGCTCGACAAGAACCACTCCGTCCTCCTCATCGACCAGAGCAAGGAGGCGCTCGCGCACGAGAAGATCCCCGGCGCCCAGTGGCTGCTCTCCGATGCGTGCGAACTCGCCGGCCTCGGAGAGGCGAAGCTC
>NZ_BAAAMB010000005.1:322394-353912 GCF_039528855.1 Brevibacterium sanguinis
GCCACCGGCGACGACAAGACGAACCTCGTCCTCTCCCTCCTTGCGAAGACGGAGTTCGGGGTGCCCCGCACGGTCTCGCGGGTCAACAATCCGAAGAACGAATGGCTCTTCGACGACAACTGGGGCGTCGACGTCGCGGTGTCGACGCCGCGGCTGATGACCGCGCTCGTCGAGGAGGCCGTCGAGGTCGGCGGTCTCGTCCACCTCATGAGCTTCGAACGCGGTCAGGCCGGGCTCATGGAGTTCACCGTCAACGAGTCCTCGGACCTCGTGGCGTCCCGGATCGGGAACATCGCGTTCCCCGTCGACACCGTGCTCGTCGCGATCATCCGCAACGCCCGCGCCTTCGCGCCGAGCGCCGATGACGTCATCGAGGGCGGGGACGAGCTCTTCTTCCTCTCCTCCCCCGATCAGGAGGGGGCGCTGCTCAGCCTGCTCCAGGCCGCGGCCAAGGCCGACAGCGCGGACTGAGCGCTCTCACGCGGTGGAAACCGAGCGCTTACGACCAGTGCGCGCTCACTCGCGGTGGCGCAGATCGCTCACTCGTGCTCGTCCTTGGGGGCGACGAGTTCGTAGACGGGGTTGTGGGCGGCGAGCACACCGTCGCGGTCGCAGAACCGGCCTTCGAGGACGAGAAGCGCGCCGGGTCTGATGCCGCTGATCTCGCGGCGGCCGAGGAACTGCGCCTCGACGTCGCCGGTGCCGTCGGAGACGGTGATCGTCAGGCGCGGGTTGTCAGCGTTCGTCGACCGCGTCACGGCGCTGACGACCCCGGCGATGCGGACCATCGCCCGCGGGGCGACGTCGCCGATGCTCACGACGCCGGGAATCCGGCTGGCCATCCGCAGGTCCTCGCGGGCGTCGTCGTCGCGGGAGCCGAGGCTCTGCGTGAGCCGGCTGAGAAGATCGAGCATGGCGATCAGCGGACCTCGGTGATCTCGGGTCCGCGGGCGAACGGGTTGATGTCCTCGGTCTCGTCCTCGGGCTCGGGAGCCGCATCGACCTCGGGGGCGGTGAGGGCGATGAGCTCGCGAGGAGCCATCGCCTCGTCGCCGCGGTCGACGACGACACCGCGCACGAGCGCACTGAGCTCTGCGCGCACCTCGGCGTCGGTGACGGCCTTGCCGGAGAACACGGCGCGGACGAACCAGCGCGGACCGTCGACGCCGGCGAACCGCATCGCGCGCTTGCCGGGACGTCCGTCTTCGGTCTTCGCGGGCACCTCGACGGCGAGCTCGCGGCCGAGCCCGGTGTGGAGCTCGGTGCACTCCCCGCCCTGGGATTCGACGGATTCGGTGAGCTGCCGGCGCACCGTGTTCCACAGCCCCTCGGATCGCGGGGTGGCGAACGCCTGGAGCTGGACTCCCCCACCGTCGTGGATGAGGGTCACGGCGAGCACGCGCTGCGAGTCGTCGTCGGTGTCGAGGCGGATCTGCATGCCGTCGACGACGGGCACCTTGAGCGCACCGAGGTCGAGGCGGTTGAGCTCGGGGTAGTCCTCGGCCGCGTCGAAAGGGCCCTTCTCCGCCCGGTCGAGCGGTGCGGACTTCTCCAGGACCGCTTCGTCGTCGAGGTCCTCGGTCTCCGCCTCGGTCTCGGCGACCGCCTCGGCGTCGTCATCGCTGTCATGATCGTCAGCGACGTCCTCGTCAACGAGTTCGTCGTCGACGATCTCCTCGTCGGTGCTGCGGTCGGTCGCGGACTCCTCGTCCGCGGCCGCTGACTTCTTCGAAAAACGTGAGAACAGTCCCATTGTCCTTCACTCCACTTCTGCGTTGAGACCGGAGACGACTCCGCCGGTGGAGCCGAATCCGCCGGTGCCGCGGTCGCTGTCGTCGAGGGTGTCGACGACGGTGAACGCGGCCTGTCGGATCTCCTGAATGATGAGCTGGGCGATCCGGTCACCGCGGGTGATGCGCAGCGGCACGGTCGGGTCGAGGTTGATGAGCGGCACCTTGATCTCGCCGCGGTATCCGGAGTCGATCGTCCCCGGGGCGTTGACGACGGTGACGCCGTGCCTGCTCGAGAGTCCCGAGCGGGGGTGGACGAAACCGGCGTGGCCGGGCGGGAGGGCGATCGCGATCCCGGTGGGCACGGTGCGCCGTTCGAACGGTTCGAGGGTGAAGTCGATCGCCGAGCACAGGTCCGCGCCGGCGTCGGACGCGTGGGCGTAGCTCGGCGGGGCCATTCCGTCGTCGACGAGGGTGATTTCGATGCGCAAGCCTTCTGTCACAAGGTTGCACTCTAGTGCCCAAGCCTGAGCGCTTCAAACATGCGCGCTGTGGGAGAATGGAGGACATGGCTCAGACTCATACCGATTCGCAGGTGACCTACCGGGAGAAGGTCAGCCCCTCGCCCGCCATGTGGGTGCTCATCGCGGTCGCCGCCGTCTCGACGGCGGCCATGGTCCTCCCCGTCTGGACGCTCGGCGCCTTCATCCTGCCCGTCGTCACCTTCGCCCTGCTCGCATGGTGGCTGCGCTCGCTGGGGATCACGATCATCGTCACCGGCCGCCAGCTCTTCGTCGGCGACGCCCACATCGATCGGGCATTCCTCGGCGGCGTCGAGGCCCTCGGCATCGAGGCGGCCCGCGAGGCCCGCGGCACCGGGCTCGACGCCCGCGCCTTCCTCGTGCTCCGCCCCTGGGTGAAGACCGCAGTGCGCATCGACATCGACGATGCCTCCGACCCCACCCCGTACTGGCTCGTCTCGAGCCGGCACCCCGAGGAGCTCGCCGCCGCCCTGCGCGCCTGAGCACGACCCCGCCCGACGCCGGCCGCAGCGCCCGACTCCGGGCCCAGCGCCAGACGCCGAGCAACGAAAAACGCGCCCTCGAAGGGGCGCGTTCGTCTTGGTGGGGATGTCGCGACGCTCAGCCTGCGCAGTCCGTGCAGATGAGGATTCCGCCCTCATCGCTCGCCAGCTGCGAACGGTGACGGACGAGGAAGCACTCCATGCAGGTGAATTCGTCGTTCTGCTTCGGAAGCACGCGCACCGAGAGCTCTTCGTTCGACAGGTCGGCGCCGGGAAGTTCGAACCCTTCGGCCGCTGCCGTCTCGTCCTCGTCGATCTTGCTGGCCTGCGCCTGCGAGCGCTGCGCCTTGAGCTGCTCGATCGAGTCGCTCTTGATTTCGTCGTCGTGCTTGCGAGGTGCGTCGTAGTCGGTTGCCATATGGCCTCATCGCTCTCTGTCGGGTGTGCTGAAAAGGAGTTTCAGCCCCTGTCGCCTATCGTGTCCCCAGCATTGTGCACTGCCCAGTACCCTTTGGCAAGAGCAGATGGTACCCTGTCACGGTGATTCTCGTCACGATGACGAAGGACACACATACGACTCTCGAAAAGCTCTGCGAGAATGCAGGAGACGATGCTGAGCGAGCATGCCGGCCTCGGAGAGAAACGACCACACGTCGGCGATGACTCGACCTCATCCCCGGCGGCCTATTGTCGGAAGGACGGATGCACGATGAGTGAATTCGCAGATCAGCTCGATAACAGAATCGACGATGTCCGTCATCGCTTACACGACGCCAGGGATGCCGGCGACGACTTCCTCGTCGAGAGCCTCATCGACGACCTCGAGAACCTCCTCGAACTCGCCGACCGCAACGACGTCGACACCGGCCCGATCGCCGAGGTCATCAAGGCCGAGACCGGCGCCATCCCGGTCATCCCCGAACCCAGAGAATCCTGACCCGAGCAGCCTCGCCTCAAGCACACAGACCTCAGACACACGGACGCGGCCCCTCCCGAATCGCTTCGGGAGGGGCCGCGTCCGTGTGTGCAGGGCTGCTGCGCCGGGCTTACACCGAGGGCCAGTTCGGCAGGGTCGGGCGCTCGACCCGGCCCCGGCAGCAGTCGATGCTGCACGCCCCGCTGCCGGGGGTCAGCGCGCGTGTGCCGGGGATCGCCGGCGTCTCCGGGGTCTGCCCGGACAGCTGTGCGAGGCGCTCCTCGACGAGGTCGACGAGGCCTGCGACGAACGTCGGGTGCGTGCCGACGGTGGCCACCCGGGTGAACGCGAGGCCGAGCTCCTCCGCCGTCTCCTTCGCCTCGGTGTCGAGGTCGAAGGCAACCTCCATGTGGTCGGAGATGAAGCCGATCGGGGCGAGGACGACACCGGTGACGCCCTCGGCGGCGAGCTCTTCCATGCGGTCGTTGACGTCGGGTTCGAGCCACGGCACGTGCGGTGCACCCGAGCGGGAGCAGTAGACGAGCTCCGCGGGCAGCCGGTCCGCCTCGGTGAGGCCGCCGAGGAGGAACTCCATGAGCTCCTCATGCTGGGCCTGGTAGCCCACGGTCGCCACCGCCGAGGCCTCCTGCATGACGTCGGGGATCGAATGCGTGACGAAGAGGATCCGGTGACGGGCCGGGTCGAGGGCGCCGACCTGGGCCCGGAAGTCGTCGAGCCCCTCGCGCAGCAGCGTCGCGCACGCCTCGGCGTAGCCGGGATGGTTGAAGAACTGGCGGACCTTGTCGAAGCTCACCTCGATGCCCTCGTCGGCGAGTCCTGCGACCGTGCCGGCGAAGTCCTCACGGTACTGCCGGCACGAGGAGTAGGAGGAGTACGCCGAGGTGTCGATCGCGAGGAAGCGGGAGCGTCCGGCCGCCGCCTCGGTGCGGGCGACATCGGTGAGGTAGGGCTCCCAGTTGCGGTTGCCCCACACGAGCGGGAGGTCGAGGCCGCGCCGCTCGAGCTCGGCGCGCAGGGCCGCCAGCAGCGCCTTGTTCTGGTCGTTGATCGGGGACTTGCCGCCGAATCCGTAGTAGTGCTCCCCGACCTCCTCGAGGCGCTCGTCGGGGATGCCGCGCCCCGCAGTGACGTTCTTGAGGAACGGAACGACCTCCTCGGGCGATTCCGGTCCGCCGAAGGACATGAGGACAAGGGTGTCAATGGGGGCTGTCGTATTCACGTCAGAGATTTTACAGCGTGTAGAGATCGCTCGCCCGTTGTCCGCACCCTGAGCACGTTCGACTCACTTTCGCCGCCCACCGCTGCCCGCGCGTGCCCCGGCCTGCCGAATTCGCGACTCGCGAGCAAATCTGCGGGGCTGAGCGGTGCGGTCGTGACACGATTCTTCATGAGAAGCGATAAAGGAGCGAAATGCGTGAACTCATCTTGCACGGGGTCGATGCCGACGGCACTCATCTGCTCCTCGGCGATGACTCCGGGGCACAGTATCGACTGAAGCTCGACGAGTCCCTCTATGCGGCTGTGCGCAAGGACAGGGCCGTCGTGCGCTCCGACTCCCCCATCCGCCCGCGCGACATCCAGGCGATGATCCGCGGCGGGATGAGCGCCGAGGAGGTCATCGCGGCCACCGGCGCCGACCCCGACCAGGTGCGCACGTACGAGCGCCCGGCCCTGGCCGAACGCGCCCACATGGCGCACACCGCGAGCCGGCACCCCATCTATTCCGATCACGACCCCAACGGCGACCCGACCCCGCTCGTCGAACTCAGCCAGACCCGTCTGGCGATGCGCGACGTCGACATCGAGACGATGGACTGGGACGCGTGGAAGCAGCAGGACGGCAACTGGTACATCGAACTCAGCTTCATCGCCGCCGACCGCAAGCGCACCGCCGGGTGGAACTACTACCGCGGGTCGCTCACGGCCCTCGACGATGAGGCGAAGTGGCTCGCGGACTCCGGTCCCACGGACACCGGTCCGATCCCCGGCTACAGCTCGAGCCGTCGCACCACCGAGGAGATCGACACCCCTGACCCGCAGGCTTCGGCGCCGGAGCGGCCGGCCGAGCAGCCCGCGACGCTCGGCGATCACCAGGCCGAGACCGGGCGGATCCTCGAGAACCTCCGTCGTCGCCGTCGCGACGACGACGAACCCCGCGGTCGCCTCCGCGCCGTCACCGAGGACCCCGAGACCCACCCGCAGGGCGCGCACACCGCGCCCGGGCGTCCCGCCGATGCCACCGACGATGAGGTGTTCGCATTCGAGGACAGGATCGCCGAGGCGGCGAGCCGTCACAGCGCGGCGAAGGCCGGCGATCGCGGGCCCGCGCAGGCGGAGGCCTCATCCGATGCCGCTGACGAACCGCAGGAGCCGACTCAGGAGGTCGGCACGTTCGACGACGACAACCAGCTCTCCCTGCTCAACGAGCCCGGGGTGAGCGACGGGGTCGAGACGTCGAAGGACACCGAATCGAAGGCGAAGAAGAAGAGCAGCCGCGCCTCGGTCCCGAGCTGGGACGAGATCATGTTCGGATCGAAGCGGGACTGACGTCCGTTCCCAACCGCAGCACGCGGTCGCCTCCGTCGATGAGGCTCTCATCGTGGGTGACCATGATGACCGTGTGATCGGGGAGGTTGGCCCGCAGATCCGCGACGAGGCGGTGGGCCGTGGCCGCATCGAGGTGCGCGGTGGGTTCGTCGAGGACGATGACCTCGGCCCCGCTGAGCAGGGTGCGCGCGACGGCGAGGCGCTGTCTCTCCCCTCCTGAGATCTCCGTCCCGTGGTCCCCGACCCACCGGTCGAGGCCCTCGGGGCTCGCCCAGTGACCGAGTCCGGCGGCGGTGAGCGCGGCGAACATCTCCTCCTCGTCCGGCACATCCCGGCGCGCCAGGGCGAGGTTGCCGCGCACCGTCGACCGGAACACGTGCGCCTCCTGCGGGCACCACGCGATCCGACCGGCGAGCTCGTCGGGGTCGAGCGCGAGAACGTCGACGCGCTGCCCGTTCCGCTCCTGTGCGTCATAGCGCCCGCGCCACGGGGTGAGGAACCGCAGGAGGACGCTCACCGTCGTCGTCTTCCCGCTGCCGCTCTCCCCGCACACGACCGTCCACCTGTCCGCATCCGCAGCGAGGTCGAGGTCGTCGAGCACGGGCACGCCGTCCCAGCCGACGGTGACATCGGCGAGTTCGAGAGCGGTGAGCGCCGAGGCGGCCGCCGGGTCGTCGTCGGCCTCATCGTCGTCGTGGCGGGAGTCCGCGGTGACGGGCGGCAGGCGGTCGAGGGCGATCCCGAGGGCGGGCATCTGCCGCCACGCGGTGAGCGCCGAGGCCAGTGGGTCGACGAGACCGAAGGTGCTGAGGACGACGACGGCGAGGATCTCCGTGGGCGCCGGGGAGATGAGGGCGATGACGATCGCGGCGAGCACCGTCGTCACCTCGACCCACAGCTGTGCGGCGCCGAAGTTCCGCGCCGAGGCGCGCTGCGCGGCCTCGAGGTCGTCTTCGGCCGCGGTGAGCCGGCCGAGGACGGCGGCGTTCGCGCCGTTGGCGCTGAGGTCGGTCTTCGCCCCGAGCGCACGGGCGAGGAGGGAGAGGATCCGTGCCTGTCCTGCGCGGATCCGCCGCGCCCACGGCGCCTCGGCACGGACGAAGACGAGCGGGACGACGACGAGGTTGACGAGCGCGAGCGCGACGAGGACGGGCACCGACCCCGGATCGAGGATCGCGGTGGCGATGATGACGGCGACGATGACGAGGGCGGAGACGACTGGCGGGAAGAGGGTGCGCGGCACGAGGTCGCGGACCTCGTCGGCGTCGGCGACCATCGTCGTCAGCGCCGTGTCCGAGGTGAGCATCGTGCGGTCGCTCATGCCCGCGCGCTCGAAATGCGACCACAGCACCGAGCGCAGGCGCCCGAGCGCGGAGAAGATCGCCGAATGGAGGTTGAGTCGGCTGACGTAGAGGAAGATCGAGCGGCTGAGACCGAAGAAGCGCACCCCGACGATCGCGACGAGCAGCGTCATGATCGGCGGCCCGTACGAGGCCTCGACGATGAGCCACCCGGAGAGTGCGGTGAGCGAGATCGCCGCGAGGCTCGAGGCGCATGCGGTGAGGAGGGCGATGAGCATCGTCCACCGCATGAGCGGCAGCGCGGTGCGCAGCGTCGCCGCGCGCCGGCGCAGACTCCCGGGTGCGGGCACGTCGCCGGAGCCGCGTTCGGGAGACACGACCGCGGTGTCTCCGGAGCGGTCACCGACTGTTGGGGCACCAGCTGACACCGCGGCACCAGCTGAGGCCGGGGCCAGGTTCGGGGCCGCCACGGTCGCCGTCGTTCCCGCGGTCGTCGTGCCCGCGGTGTCATGCGAGTCGTCCGTCGCGGTGTCCGCAGTGCCCTCCTCGACCGGTGCGGTGGAGGCGGAGACCGGGGCCGCGGTGACGCGCGGGGTGATCGTGTCGGTCGCGAGCGCGAGCACCCGCGGGTCATGGCTGGCGAGGACGATGCGGGTCGCGGCGGCCGCCTCGGCGAGCATCGCGATGATCAACTCCGCATTGTCGTCGTCGAGGTGGGCCGTCGGCTCATCGAGGATGAGGAGGTCGGTGTCCCTGCCGCGCACCCGCACGAGGGCGAGACGGCGCAGCTGCCCGGGGCTGAGCGCGCCGGTGGGCAGGTCGAGGGTGGGCGGAAGGCCCGCGGTGAGCAGCGCGGCCTCGGCTGCGCCACCGGTGAGTCCGAAGGTCGCGAGCTCCTCGCCCAGGGTCGCCCCGAAGGTCCGCGGGGTCTGCGGCACGAGCGCGGCGCGGGCGGGTGCCAGCGTCGTCGTCGCCCCGGCCGCGAGGCTGCCCGAGAGCGCCGCGAGGATCGTCGACTTCCCCGCTCCGGAGGGGCCGAGGACCGCGGTGATGCCCGGGGTCGTCGGGATGGAGCCGTCCCAGGCGACGGTGGTTCCGTCGGCGTAGGTCACGGCGTGGTCCGCGTGCGCAGCCGCCGAGGCGGGACCGGCTTCCTCGTCGTCACCTGCGGCGAGGAGGGCCTGGGCCCGATCGTAGGACTCACGGCCGTTCTCACTGGCGTGGAACCCGGCGCCGAGGGCGCGCAGCGGCATGAAGCACTCGGGAGCGAGCAGCAGCGCGAGCAGTCCGTCGCTCAGGTCCATCGTGCCGTAGACGAGGCGGACGCCGATGACGACGGCGACGAGCGCCACGGAGATCGTCGCGATGAGTTCGAGGGCGAGGCTCGAGAGGAACGCGATGCGCAGCGTCGCGAGATTCGCCTGGTGGTAGTCGGTGCTCAGCCTGCGCAGGGTGCGGGCGTGCTCCCGGGACC
This sequence comes from Brevibacterium sanguinis, assembly GCF_039528855.1. Lineage (NCBI taxonomy): Bacteria > Bacillati > Actinomycetota > Actinomycetes > Micrococcales > Brevibacteriaceae > Brevibacterium > Brevibacterium sanguinis. Next base: position 331,408 of record NZ_BAAAMB010000005.1, read on the forward strand.
GGCCGAGCCCGATGAGGACCGGCAGACCCTCGGCGAGTTCGGCGAGGTGGTCGGACATCCGCTCGAGCGCACGGGTGCTCTCTGCCGTCGTCTCCTCGGTGTAGCGGCCGATGAGGACCATGAACAGCGGCACGAGCGGCAGGCACGCGATGATGATGACCGCCGAGAGGAGGTCGGCGAAGAGGATCCGCACGAGGAGCACCGCGGGCACGACCGCGGCCTGGGTGAGTGCGGGCACGACCGTCGTGAAGTAGTCGTCGAGGTCATCGACCCCGCGCGTCACCGTCACCGCGGCCTTGGCCCGGGGCATCCCCCGCCTGCCCAGCAGCGTGGAGAGGATGCGGGCGCGCAGTCCGCGCTTCGCCTCGGCGGCCAGCCCGGTGCCGAGGCTGTGGTCGGCCCACAGGCTCGCCCCGCGCAGTCCGGCGCCGAGGAGCCCGAGGACGATCCACAGCGGGAGCGATCCGAGGTCGAGGATCGTGCGCACGAGCGCCTCGGCGATGAAGACGATGCCGACGGCCCGCGCTGCCGCGCTCGTCACGGAGAGGACGAGGCCCCTCCTGCCGGCGGGCAGCGACAGGAGGATCCCCAGTGGCGAGCTCACGAGCGGATCGCCGCCGGCACCTTGTGGGCGTCGGGGATGTGCGACTCGGTGAGGCGGTTGAGGTACTGCCGGTAGCTGAAGATCTGGTAGCCGAGCACGATCGGGAAGAAGATCGCGGTGACGACGAGCATGACGCCGAGCGTGTAGTCCGACGACGATGCGGTGGCGATCGTCAGCGAGAACGCCGGGTCGAGCGTCGAGGGCAGGACGTTCGGGAACACGCCGGCGAAGACCGCGCCCATCCCGGCGAGGAGGAAGACGCCGTGGAGGAAGAACGCCTTCTTCTCCGCCCCGGCCCGCAGCGCGACGAACGAGGCGATGAGCGCGATGAGGGCGATCGCGACCGGCACGATCAGCCATGCGCTGTGGCGGATCGAGAGGGCGAACCAGATGAGGAAGGGAATCGCGAACGGCAGGGTCGTCGCCAGTGCCCAGCGGCGGGCCTTGGCCCGCAGCTCGCCTTCGGTCTTGAGGCAGAGGAACATCAGACCGTGGACGAAGCTGAAGCCGACACCGCCGAGTCCGCCGAGGAGGGCGGGCCAGCCGAGCCACGCGAAGGGACCGCCGACCATGTCGCCGTTCTCGTTGAGCGGCAGACCCGTCGTCGTGATGACGAGGAGGGCGCCGATGAGGAACGCGACGACGGTCGAGCCGATGGCCATCGCCCAGGTCCAGAACGTCAGCCAGCGCTGCGTGTGGCCCTTGCCGCGGTACTCGATGGCCACGGCGCGGAAGATCAGCCCGAGCAGGCACAGGGTGAGCGGGATGTAGAGGGCGCTGAACAGGGAGGCGTACCAGTGCGGGAACGCCGCGAACATCGCGCCGGCCGCCGTGATCAGCCACACCTCGTTGCCGTCCCAGACGGGTCCGATCGAGTTGAGCAGGACGCGCTTGCCGCGCTCGTCCTTCGTGAAGATCGGCATGAGCATGCCGACTCCGAGGTCGAACCCGTCGAGGAACAGGTAGCCGATCCACAGGACGGCGATGAGGACGAACCAGATCGTTGCCAGGATTTCCATCTGTCTTCTCCTCCTCAGTACGCGAACGACAGAACGTCGTCGTCGTTGCCGGTGATCGTGGGCTTCTTGTTGGACTCGGCGAGTTCGGGCATCGCCGAGGCGACCCCTCCTCTGGTGTATTTGATGATGAGTTTGAGTTCGACGACCATCAGCCCGCCGTAGACGAGGGTGAGGCTGATGAGGGAGAACAGCAGCATCGCCGGGGTCAGCTGCGGTGAGAGCGCGGCCTGGGTGAACATGTAGACGCCGTCGAGCTGTGCCGGGTTGGGGGCGACGACGAAGGGCTGGCGACCCATCTCGGTGAAGATCCACCCGGCCGAGTTCGCGATGAACGGTGCGGTGATCGCCAGAAGCGCACCGCGCATCATCCAGGGCGAGGCCGGCACCGTGCCCTTGCGCGTCAGCCACAGGGCCAGCGCGCAGACTCCGACCGCGACGAAGCCGAAGCCGATCATCGCGCGGAAGCCCCAGTAGGTGACGATCATGATGGGCTGGTAGTTGATCGGCTCACCGGCGTGCTCGCCGTAGCGCGGGTCGTCGGGCAGGTTCGTCCCGTACCGCTCCTGGTACTCCGGCAGCAGGGTGTTGACGCCGTGGACCGGGGTGGTGAAGTCGCCGTTGGCGAGGAACGAGAGCAGGCCGGGGACCTCGAGCACGGACTGGACGTCGGAGCAGTTGTTCGACTGCAGGTCGCCGACGGTGAGCACGGAGAACTCCGTGCCGTCGTGGCAGGCGCCCTCGGCCGAGGCCATCTTCATCGGCTGCTGCTCGAACATCAGCTTCGCCTGGATGTCACCGGTGATCGAGACGCCGGCGAAGGCGATGATGCCGGAGATCGCGCCGATGCGCAGGCACTTGATCCACACGCGGTAGTCGATCGCGTCGCGACCGGGCACATCGGGGGCGCTGCCGACGATGACCTTGCCGTCCTTGCCGACGGTGTCGATGCCGTCCTTGCGGCGCCGGTAGAGGTGGTACCACGAGATGCCGACGAGGAAGCTGCCGCCGACGGCGACAGCGCCGAAGAGCGTGTGGGTGTAGGCGGCGATGGCCGTGTTGTTGCCGAGCACCGCCCAGACGTCGGTCATCACCGGTCGGCCGTCGACGAGTTCGACGCCGACGGGGTGCTGCATCCACGAGTTCGCGACGATGATGAAGAACGCGGAGATCCACGAGCCGATGACGGCACACCACAGCACGGTGAGGTGGACGGGCCGGCTGAGCCTGCCCCAGCCGAAGATCCACAGACCGAGGAACGTCGATTCGAGGAAGAACGCGATGAGCGCCTCCATCGCCAGCGGTGCGCCGAAGACGTCGCCGACGAAGCGGGAGTACTCGCTCCATGCCATGCCGAACTGGAACTCCTGGACGAGACCGGTGGCCACGCCCATGATGAAGTTGATGAGGTAGAGCTTGCCGAAGAACTTCGTGGCCCGCAGGTAGACCTCGTTGTCGGTGCGGTGGTACATCGTCTGGAGGATCGCGACGAGCATGCCGAGCCCGAGCGTGAGGGGAACCATCCAGAAGTGATAGACGGTGGTGATGCCGAACTGCCAGCGTCCGATGAGCACCGGATCCAGTTCCATGGGCTTCTCCGTTCTAGTCGTCGAGGGGAAACTTTCTACAACACGTAGAATTCTACGCCTGGTAGAACTCTGAAAGCCACTGTCTCACATTCCAGCCCGGACCATCCCGGCATCCGTGTCCGCGCTGGTCAGCACCCGCAGACCGGAGATCAGGCGAGACTGACGCAGAGGCGCGTCTCACATGGAATTCGACACCATGTAGAGGTAGAATGGAGGCTCCAGCCGGACCAGCGCCGCAGGCGGCGCGGTCACTACCGAGGACAAGGACATCGTGGGAACTCTGGGCGAACTCGAACGCAGCGTCATGGACGCCATCTGGGCGCACGACGACGGCCTCAGCGCCGCTGAGCTGCGTGACGCCCTCGCCGACCGCGACCTCGCCCTCACCACGGTTCACACCGTGCTCACGCGTCTGGAGAAGAAGGGCTTCGTCACCCGCGATCGGAGCATCCGCCCCCATCGCTACCTCGCAGTCTCGACCCGTGAGGACCACGTCGCCGAGCTGATGACCGAGGTGCTCTCGCAGGCCCCGGATCGTCAGGCCGTCCTCGCCCGCTTCCTCGGCACCGTGTCGGAAGCCGACGAGAAGACCCTGCGCAGCCTTCTGGGGCGCAACCACTCGACGCGCTCCTGACGGCGGGCCGAGTACCACCATGAGCATCGTCGGGTGTCTCCTGGGAGTGTTGGCGTTCCTCCTCGCCTGGCCGGTTCCCGCACTGCTGCGCCGCTTCCGCAGCGACCCGATCTCCGAAGTCATCCTCTGGCAGGCCGTCGGACTCTCTGGTGGACTCTCGCTCATCGGCGCTGCCTTGGCCTTCGCCGTCGACCCCGGGGCACCGAATCTTCCCATCGGACTGTGGGATCTCATCCGCGGCGAATCGCACGCACGGCTGTCCGTCCTCGCGTGGGTCTTCCTCGTCATCGCGCTGGTGCTCATCGGGCGCCTCCTCGGCTGCCTCGCGCTGACGTTCTATTCAGCGCGGAGAACTCGACTTCGCCATGCCGAGATCTTACACCTGCTCAGCGAGCCGTCGCAGAATTATCCCGACACCCGCATCATCTCCTCGAACGAGCCCGTCGCCTACTGTCTGCCCGAGGGGCCGCGCAAGGGCACGGCGGTGCTGTCGACAGGCCTCCTTGAGGTTCTCAGCGAGGCCGAGCGCACCGCGGTCATCGCGCATGAGAAGGCCCATCTCGACTTCCGCCACGACATCCTCGTCATCCCGTTCGCGGCGTGGCATCGGGCGCTGCCGTTCTTCTCGGCCACCGCGATCGGGCTCAACTCCGTCAATCGCCTCATCGAGTTCATGGCCGACGACCAGGCTCGTCAGACCGTCGACCCGGCGGTGCTCGCGCGCGCCGTCGCTGCCGCCGCGGCGATCAGTCCCGAGCATCGGGAGGGTCTGAGCGCCGAGCGCATCGCACGCCTGTCCCAGGCGCGCCATCCCGCGCGCACGATGGTGCGCCTGTGCGCCTGCCTCGTCGCCGCGGGCCTCCTCCTCATCCCGACGGTGCTCCTCTTCGTGCCCGTCGCTCCCCTGCACTGATCCGCGGGAGCTGCGCTGAGCACCGCGCCCGGCACCGCTTCCCGCCGGGCACCGCGTCGCGCGCGGTCACAGCACTGCTGTCCCCCGTGCCGAGGTGGCCCCGGCGCGGGTTGGTCCTCAGCTGTCGATGCGCTCGGCGTCGAGCACGGCGGCGCCGGAGACGATGAACTCCTTGCGCGGGCCCACCGAGGAGCCCATGAGGAGTTCGAAGGTCCGCTCCGCCGCCTCGGCGTCGGCCATCGTCACCCGCCGCAGGGTGCGGTCGGCGGGATCCATCGTCGTCTCCGCGAGCTGATCGGCGTCCATCTCCCCGAGGCCCTTGTAGCGCTGGATCGGCTCCTTGTACGTCTTCTTCGACTTGTCGAGCTTCTTCAGCAGCGCGTGGAGTTCGGCCTCGGAGTACGTGTAGACGATCTCGTTCGGGGTGCCGCGCTTCGTCACGACCTCGACGCGGTGGAGCGGCGGCACGGCGGCGAAGACCCGGCCCTCCTCGACGAGCGGCTTCATGTAGCGGAAGAAGAGCGTGAGCAGCAGCGTGCGGATGTGCGCGCCGTCGACGTCGGCGTCGGTCATGATGATGACCTTGCCGTAGCGGGCCGCCTCGAGGTCGAAGCTGCGGCCGGAGCCGGCCCCGATGACCTGGATGAGGGCGGCGCATTCGACGTTGGCGAGCATGTCGGCCAGCGAGGCCTTCTGGACGTTGAGGATCTTGCCGCGGATCGGGAAGAGCGCCTGGTGGTCGGAGTTGCGCGCCGACTTCGCCGTGCCCATCGCCGAATCGCCCTCGACGATGAAGAGCTCGGTGTTCGCGACGCCGCTGTCACGGCAGTCGTAGAGCTTCGCCGGCAGCGAGGAGGCCTCGAGCGCGGTCTTGCGGCGCTGGTTCTCCTTGTGGGTGCGCGCCGAGATCCGCGACTTCAGCTCCGCGACGACCTTCTCCATGAGGACCGCGGCCTGCTGCTTCTCCGCGCGCTTCGTCGACGAGAGGATGCCGCCGAGCTGGGCTTCGACGGTCTTCGCGACGATCTGGCGGACCGCGGCGGTGCCGAGGACCTCCTTCGTCTGCCCCTCGAACTGCGGTTCGGCGAGCTGGACGGTGACGACGGCGGTGAGACCGGCGAGCACATCGTCCTTCTCGAGGCGGTCCTTGCCGAGCTTGAGCTTGCGGGAGTTCGCCTCCACGGCCTTGCGCATCGCCTTGAGCGTCGCCTGTTCGAAACCGGCGAGGTGGGTGCCGCCGTGCGGGGTGGCGACGACGTTGACGAAGCTCTTGATCTTCGTGTCGTAGCCGGTGCCCCAGCGCAGGGCGACATCGACGCCGACCTCGCGTTCGACCTCCTTCGACACGAGATGTCCCGAGGAGTCGAGGACGGGCACGGTCTCCTTGAACGATCCCGTGCTCTGCATCCGCCATGTGTCGGTGATCGGCGGATCGATCGAGAGGTGGTCGACGAACTCGGTGATGCCGCCGTCGAAGCGGAAGTCCTCGACGCGTTCGGCGATGACGGCGCCGGTCTCGTCACGGGCGACGCCGCGGCGGTCGACGATGGTGAGTTCGAGGCCGGGGACGAGGAACGCCGTCTGGCGGGCGCGTTCGACGAGGTGCTGGTAGTCGAACTGGGCGCTGCCGAGGAAGATCTGCGGGTCGGCCCAGTAGTGGACCTTCGTGCCGGTGACTCCCCGCTTGGCCTTGCCGACGATCTCGAGGCCGGTGGCCTCGTGGAACTCCTCGAACGGGTTGTCCGGGCTCGGCGCCTTCCCCTTGTCGTCGAAGCGACCGGGCACCCCGCGCCGGAACGACATCTTGTGGATCTTCGAGCCGCGGGTGACCTCGACGTCGAGGCGTGAGGACAGCGCGTTGACGACGGAGGCGCCGACCCCGTGGAGTCCGCCGGAGGCGGCATACGACGAGCCGCCGAACTTGCCGCCGGCGTGGAGCTTCGTCATGACGACCTCGACACCGGTCAGACCGGTCTTCGGTTCGATGTCGACGGGGATGCCGCGACCGTGGTCGGTCACGGCCACGGAGCCGTCGGCCTCGAGTTCGATGAGGATCGAGGAGCCGAACCCGCCGAGCGCCTCGTCGACGGCGTTGTCGATGATCTCCCACAGACAGTGCATGAGCCCGCGCGAGTCGGTCGTTCCGATGTACATGCCCGGACGCTTGCGCACCGCCTCGAGCCCTGAGAGCACGGACAGATGCCGTGCGCCGTAGCTTTCCTCTTCCACACTCTTCCTCTCGTTCGATTGAATTCTAATCGCCGTGGTCCCCCGTGCCCGGGTGCGGGGTCGCCGTGTCGGGCAGGTTTGCTGGAACAATGGCCCCATGACCCGCCCACGTCTCCCTTTGCGCGCCGCAGCCCTGCCCGCAGCCGCCGTGCTCGGCGCCGTGCTGCTCGGCGCCTGCGCCGCCCCCGACCCCGCGCCGAGCCAGCGGTCGACGACGGTCGCCGCCGAGCCGCTGCCGCCGGGGTCGTCCGGAAGTGCACCGCCCACCTCGGCGCGGGTCGTCGATGAGGACCTCACGGGAACGACGATCGCCATCGACCCCGGTCACAACGGCGGCAACGCGAAGGATCCCGCCGCGATCGCGAGCCCTGTGCCCGACGGACGGGGCGGGGAGAAGGCGTGCAACACGACGGGCACCGCGACCGACTCCGACTACTCCGAAGCGGAGTTCGCGTGGGAGGTCAGCGGACTGCTCACCGCTGATCTCGAGGCCGCCGGCGCCGAGGTGGTCCTCAGTCGCGACGACAACGACGGAGTCGGGCCGTGCGTCGACGAGCGCGGCACGTTCGCCGCCGACGCCGATGCGCTGGTGAGCATCCACGCCAACGGCAGCGAGTCGACGTCGGCGAAGGGCTTCCACGTCATCGTCGCCGACCCCGGGACGACACCGGAGCTCGAGACCGCGTCGACGGAGCTCGCCGAGGCGATCAGCGCGGCGCTGGCCGGGCCGTTCACCCCGAACCCCGCGTACGGGAAGGAGGCGATCAGCCCACGACCGGATCTGGCGGGACTCAACAACGCCTCGGTGCCGGCCGTCATCGTCGAATGCGGGGAGATGCGCAATCCCGAGGAGGCGAAGGCGATGGAATCCGCGGACGGTCGGAAGGAGTACGCCGAGGCGATCGCCCGCGGGGTCGCCGACTGGCTGGGCTGAGCCCTCCCGCACGGATCGCAGCGCAGACGACAGCGACGCCGGGTCCGCGGTCGGATGACCACGGGCCCGGCGTCGTCGGTGAGGCGTCTCAGTCGAGGTAGTCGCGCAGCACCTGCGAGCGCGAGGGGTGGCGCAGCTTCGCCATCGTCTTCGACTCGATCTGGCGGATCCGCTCACGGGTGACGCCGTAGACCTTGCCGATCTCGTCGAGGGTCTTCGGCTGTCCGTCGTTGAGCCCGAAGCGCATCGAGACGACACCGGCTTCGCGCTCGGACAGGGTGTCGAGCACCGAGTGCAGCTGCTCCTGGAGCAGGGTGAAGCTCACCGAGTCCGAGGGCACGACCGCTTCGGAGTCCTCGATGAGGTCGCCGAACTCGGAGTCTCCGTCCTCGCCGAGCGGGGTGTGCAGGGAGATCGGCTCACGGCCGTACTTCTGCACCTCGACGACGCGTTCGGGCGTCATGTCGAGTTCCTTCGCGAGCTCTTCGGGGCTCGGCTCCCGGCCGAGGTCCTGGAGCATCTGGCGCTGGACGCGGGCGAGCTTGTTGATGACCTCGACCATGTGGACGGGGATGCGGATCGTGCGCGCCTGGTCGGCCATGGCGCGGGTGATGGCCTGACGGATCCACCACGTCGCGTAGGTCGAGAACTTGAAGCCCTTCGTGTAGTCGAACTTCTCGACGGCACGGATGAGGCCGAGGTTGCCCTCCTGGATGAGATCGAGGAAGAGCATGCCGCGACCCGTGTAGCGCTTGGCGAGCGAGACGACGAGGCGGAGGTTCGCCTCGAGGAGGTGGTTCTTCGCGATCCGCCCGTCGTGGATGATCCACTTGTAGTCCATCGTCAGCCGCGGGTCGGTCACCTCGCCCTCGTCGAGGAGGTGCTCGGCGTACATGCCGGCTTCGATGCGCTTGGCGAGGTCGACCTCCTCGGCGGCGTTGAGGAGCGCCACCTTGCCGATCTGCTTGAGGTAGTCCTTGACCGGGTCGGCCGTGGCACCGGCGGAGACGACCTGCTGCGCGGGTGCGTCGTCCTCGTCGGCGTCGGAGACGATGAAGCCGCCGGCCTCGGTGACCGCGGCGTTCTTCTCCTTCTCCTCGGAGTTCTTCGTCTCGGTCGCCTCGGAGGGGCTGAGCTCGGTGGCGAGCGCGTCCGCGGTCGGTTCGACGTCCTCGGTCGAGTCGACGTCGGAGTCGGACTTCTTCTTCGTGCTCGCCGGCGCGTCGTCGGCTTCGGCGGACTTCTTCGTCGTCTTCTTCGCAGCGGTCTTCTTCGCCGCCGTGGTCGTCTTCGCGGCTGCGGTGGTCTTCTTCGCCGTCGTCTTCTTCGCGGGAGTCTTCTTCTCGGTGGTCTCCGAGGTTTCCTGGGTCTCCGCGGCCTCGGCCGTCTCTGCCGCCTTGCTCTTCGCCGCGGTGGTCCTCTTCGCCGTCGTCTTCTTCGCGGCAGTCGTCTTCTTCGCCGCGGTCGTCTTGGCACGCGAGGTCGACGACGTCTTCGTCTTCGTTCCCTTCGCCGCTGTGGTCGTCGATCCACCCGACGAAGTGGCCTCCGACTCCTCAGTCACTGTTTTCCTGTCGACTGTCGGCACGTGTTCACCTTTCGCGAGCGCTGATACTTCCCAGTTGCACCAGGACATTACTAAGACCCTTGTCAAGGGGGCGCAAGGGTCGTGTGCCCAAGGGCGAGCGCACAGCTCTCCCAATATGCAATGACAGGGTCAACGCACAAGTCTGGCACGTTATTCCCCGCTTGGCGAATCGGCGGGAAGCCGCGTCCACGCACCGAAACGCCCTGTCCGGACACGGTCAACGCCGGCACCGTTGCAGAGATTCCCGCCGTCCCCCGCCCACCTCGGCGGCCCTCCCCGGACGTCCTCTTGCCTCCCCCGCCCCGCGCACCTCGGCGCATGAAAAACTACCCCCAGCCGCACAAGCACCGTTCCACTCGCCGAGAGGCACCCGCAGCTGCACTCCCTACGCCTGCACGGGTAGGAAGTGACGCTCAGGGTAGTGATCGAGCCAGCGCCCACCTCGGCGCGCATGAACAACTCGCAGCCACCTCGGCGCATGAAAAACTACCGGCAGTCGCACACACACCGTTCCGCTCGCCGAGAGGCACCCGCAGCTGCACTCCCCACGCCTGCACGGGTAGGACGAGAAGCTGCGGGTAGCGGTCGACCCAGCACCCACCTCGGCGCGCATGAACAACTCGCAGCCACCTCGGCGTCGTAAAAACTACCCGCAGTCGCACAAGCACCGTTCCGCTCACCGAGAGGCACCCGCAGCTGCACTCCCTACGCCGGCACGGGTAGGACGAGACGCTGCGGGTAGTGGTCGACCCAGCACCCACCTCGGCGCGCACACACCACCTGGACGCGACCAGGGACTCAGAACGGCGCCCGCGTCATCAGCCACCGTGGCAGGTAGCCGTGGCCGACGGCGGAGACGAGGAGCTCGGCGAGCGAATTGCGCTCATCGACGGCGAGCGCGGCGAGTCCGTACTGCTCGGCCATCGTCGAGCCGCCCAGCGACCATTCGAACCAGGCGATGACCGCGTACGCCGTCGACAGAGTCCGCGGGCTGCTCCACGGCACATAGCTTCTGAGGAAGGCGATCGCGAGCAGGACGTCGTACGGCGTGGGCGCGCGGTCGGAGAGTCCGATCATCTGATCGGCCGCGGCCCGCGACTTCCCCGCCCGGCGCGCCCACTGCACGAGCTCACCGGATTGAGCCCGGCACACCCGACGCGGCAGGAAATCGGGATGGTCGAAGCCGAGGATCATCTCGAGTGCGTCACGCGACCACTTCTCGGCAAGGATCCGGTCGAGGGCGCGGACCACCCGCGGTGTCATCAGCGCGGTGAGCTCCTCGCGATCGAAGGCCTCCGTGCGTCCGCGCTGGGCGAGGAGACCAGGGTAGACCTCGCCGAGGATGTCGAACGCCTGCGTCATCGTCGTCGGTTCGCTCGGCTCATCGGTGAAGAACGCCGCTCTCTTAGCCGCGTCGGCCGGCAGGACGATGAGGTCGCTCGGACCCTCCGCGGGCGCCGACCCCGTCGAGACGAGTTCAGTGGCGCACGCCGAGGACTGCGCTGCGGCGAGATCGGTGCCGGGATCATCGCGGTCGTCGATACGGCCGAAGCGCCCGTCGGAGACCCACCACGCGCTCAGGGTGTCGATGCCGGCGCGGCCGAGGGCGCGAGCCATCTCGTCGGTGGCGGCCCGGATGAGGCTGCGGCGCATCTCCGAATACTCGGCATCGCCGCGGGTGACGAGGTCGTCGGGGCCGACGAAGACGTACTCCTCGTCGGGCGCGTACTCGTCGTCGTAGAGGACGAGGAACACCCCCGAGGGCCGGCAGGCGCGGCACACGAGCTCGCACAGCCACTCCCCTCCCTCCGCCGCTGTCGCCGCCGCCCGCTCGAGGTCGAAGTCGACGCGCAGGGTCGTCGCGCACGACTGCGCCCCGTGTCCGTCGGTGACGACGAGGATCGCGACGAGACTGTGCGCGGGCGTGTAGCCCAGGGTGTGGGGAACGATTCCGATGATGTCCTCTGCGGTCTTCGCTGGCGTGTCCATGCCGCCAGTCGACTCCACCTCGGCCCCCGCGCGCCAGACCTCGCGCAGCCCCTGTGGACGGGACCAATCCGTCCACAGGACGATGGCGCGCAAGTCACGTGCGCTCTCCCCACGCATCCGCGCACGAATTGCCCTGAGATGAGAACTGACATAGAAGTGAGTGGTGGCGAAGAGACGGATATTCACAGCACCCAGCGCGCAAGTCGTCGAGATCTCGACGGGCACCGCCCGGCTGGAGAAGGTCGCCGGAGAACCCGACAGCTATGTGCTCCATGTCAACGACGTGCCCTCGTCGTCGATCACCCTGAGCGATCCCGCCCGCCTCGACTTCGAATACCTCGACTGGATGGCGCGGATCATCGAGGCGACTCTGCCGGCCGGCACCGTGCGCGCCATCCACATCGGCGCCGCCGGCTGTGCGCTGGCGAGGGCGCTCGACGCCCGCCGGCCCGGATCGCGGCAGACGGCCATCGACATCGACCCGCTGCTCATCGACTACGTGCGCACGTGGTTCGACCTCCCGCGCTCTCCGGCCCTGGCGCTGCGTGCCGGGGACGGCGCCGAGGAGATCGCCGGCTTCCGCGACGACACCGCCGACGCCATCGTCCGGGATGCCTTCTCCCACGACTCCGTGCCCACCGCACTCCAGACGGCCGAGTTCTACGCCGAGTGCGCCCGCGTGCTCAAACCCGGCGGGCTCTTCCTCGCCAATGTCCCCGATTCCGGCGACCACCGGGTGCTGCGCGACGAGCTCGACGCCGCCGCCTCGGCGTTCCCGCACCTCGCCGCGGCCTCGGAGTCCGGTGTGCTCAAGGGACGCCGGCGCGGCAACGTCGTCGTCGCCGCCTCGGCGCGGCCGCTGCCCGACGCCGCCCTCGATCGGGTTCTGCGCACGGCACCGACGATGGCTGCCTGGCTGACCGGGGAGACGCTTGCGGCCCGGCTCGGCCGCTGACCGCACCTCGACGGACCGAGACCCTGCCAGACCGGCGACCTGACTGACCGACGACCCGACAGACCGATCTCCCGGAGAGTCGGACACCGTGGTGGGCCCCGCCCGTGGCGTGTCGGAGCGTGTCGGCTGGTGACGCGCGCGACCGGTTCGATCGGCACCGTCCGTGTGACGGGCCCGACTACTCCCGTCCGGGAAAGTTCGGCATAATTGATTGCCGACCCAAGAAGGTGAGATGACCGAGACTTCAGAAATCGCCGTCGAACAGGCCAAGCTCGACGAACTCTATGCCCGACTCGACGAACTGCGGGACGAGACCAGTGCCCGACTGGGAACCGTCAGGATCTCCGAGGTCGGCGGCAACCATCAGCACCGCAGCGAACGCGACGCCTTCGCGACCCTCTACGAGGATCAGCTCATCCGCCTCAACAGCGCCGAGGAGGGGCTGTGCTTCGGTCGACTCGACTTCAAGGACGACGTCGAACCGAGCTACATCGGCCGCATCGGACTCACCGATGCCGACCGCAAGCAGATCCTCATCGACTGGCGCGCCCCCGCCTCGGAGCCCTTCTACCAGTCGACCGCGGCGAACCCCGAGGGCGTCGTCCGCCGGCGCCACCTCGTGACGAAGAACCGGAAGGTCACCGATGTCGAGGACGATGTGCTCGACCTCGACGCCCTCGATGACACCCAGCGCTCGGCCCTGCAGGGCGAGGGGGCGCTCATCGCGGCGCTGACGAGCCACCGCACCGGCCGGATGGGCGACATCGTCGCCACGATCCAGGCCGAACAGGACGCGATCATCCGGCAGCCGCTGCAGGGCGTCCTCGTCGTCCAGGGCGGACCCGGCACCGGCAAGACCGCGGTCGCCCTCCACCGCGCAGCGTACCTTCTCTACCGGCATCGGGAGCGGATCGCGAAGTCCGGCGTCCTCCTCGTCGGCCCCTCCCCCGTGTTCCTCAAGTACATCGAGAAGGTGCTGCCCAGCCTCGGCGAGACCGGTGCCCTCCTGCTCACGCCCGGCCAGCTCTACCCGGGTCTCGACACGGAGATCTCCGATGATCCGCGGGTCGCCGAGATCAAGGGCCGGTCGGTCATGGCGACGGTGCTCGCCAACCACATCGCGAACTACGAGCGCGTGCCCGAGGAGGACGAACGGCTGCGCGTCGGCGCCCACACGGTGCTCCTGCGTCGCAAGGACGTGCGCTCGGCGAGAGATCGGGCGCGGCGCAGCGGAGACGCCCACAATGCCGCGCGCACCGGGTTCGTCGCCGGGCTGCTCAAAACGCTCGCCGAGGATCTCGCCGGGCAGATGGGCCTCGACGGCGCCGGTGAGCGTCTGCCCGAACTCCTCGACGAGCTGCGCTCGAGCGTCGACGTCCGGCGCGCCCTCAACCTCGCGTGGTTCCCCATCAGCCCCGCCGATGCGCTGCGCGCCCTCCTGTCGAAGCCGCACAAGCTCCACGCCGCGGCGGATCGCGTGCTCCCTGCCGCCGAGCAGGAGCTGCTCATCCGTCCCGCGAACGCGCCGCTGACGATCGAGGATGCGCCGCTGCTCGACGAACTCGCCGAACTGCTCGGATCGACGCCCCAGCAGACCGCCGCCCGTGACGAATCGGCCAGAGAGTACGCCGAGGCGGTCGTCGACATGACCGAGACCTCGGCGATCGTCAGCGCTGAGACGCTCGCGGCCCGGTGGGAGGAGGCGGGACCGGCGACGACGCTGGCCGAGCGTGCCATCGAGGACCGCGAATGGACGTACGGCCACCTCGTCGTCGACGAGGCGCAGGAGCTCTCCCCCATGCAGTGGCGAGTGCTCTTCCGGCGGGTGCCCTCGAAGTCGGCGACGCTCGTCGGCGACCTCGCGCAGTCCTCGCACAGCGACAGCGCCCGGACGTGGGAGTCGATCCTCTCGGAGTTCGTCGGCGACCGGTTCTCCCTCGAGGTGCTCACGGTCTCCTACCGCACGCCGCAGGCCGTCATGGACCTGGCCAACCGCTACCTCCACCGGCATTTCCCGCAGCTCGAGCTCGTCGAGTCGGTGCGGCAGGGCGGTCCCCCGCCGACCCTCGAGGTCTTCGCCGATTCCGCGGCGGTCATCGCCGCGCTGCCGGCCGCCGCGGCGGCTGAGGTCGACGCGGTCAGCGGCGGCAAGATCGCCGTGATCGCCCCGGAGGAGCTCATCGATCCCGTCACCGAGGCGCTCACGGGCTTCGACATCGGACGCTCGGTGCTCGGTCTCGACCATCAGATCGCCGTCATCACGCCGCAGCAGGCGAAGGGACTCGAGTTCGACTCCGTCCTCATCGTCGAACCCGGGCTCATCGCCCCGGTCGGCGGGGATGACGGGGTCGGCGCGCTCTATGTCGCGCTCACCCGCACGACGGATCGCCTCGGCGTCCTCGCCTCGGCTCCCACGGAGCTCTCGGACCTCGGCATCGGCTGAGCGGCTCGTTCAACAGTTGGCGTGAATATGCGCTCTTCGAAGACGACATCTTCACGCCAACTGTTGAATGAGAGACGGTCGAGTCGGCGAACCGGTGGATTTCACGCGAACTGTTGAACGACAGTGCAGGCGCAGGAGGCTTCGGGAGCGGACCTCCGGTGCGCCGTGCACAAGCTGCCGTGCACGGTCGTCGTGAGCGGTTGGGGAGGGCGGATTCCGCCCTCCTGCACGGACCCGACGAGGCGAGCTTTCGGCGACTGTCCCCGGGAACGTCGAAGGCCGCTTGACGGTTCGGCTTCCCCTCCGAACCGCAAGCGGCCGCGCACCGAAGCGCGCACTCATAATGGTACACAACTATTGCCGTGATCGACGACTTTCGGACAAGTTTTCGCGAGAAGATTTCCGCAACCTCGGCTGACCCGAGGACGAAGGCTGCTCGCCCACCAGTCGACGAGGTATCCGAGTCCGCAGGTCGCCCGGTCCGGGCCTCTCCAGACGTCGACGTCGAGCGATCCCAGCGGCCTCAGACCTCGCTGGCCCTCGGCCCCACCGCCCTCAGGCCTCGAAGTCCTCGGGCGTCGCCTCGCGGGAGTCCCCGGAGCGCAGCGCGGCATCGGCGCGCAGCGAGTCGATCGCGGCCTCGAAGTCCTCGAGCGAATCGAAGCCCTGGTAGACGCTCGCGAAGCGCAGGTAGGCGACCTGATCGAGTTCGCGCAGCGGCTCGAGGATCGACAGGCCCACCTCGTCGGCGTCGATCTCGGCGATGCCCTTCGACCGGATGTCCTCTTCGACCTTCTGCGCGAGCTTCGCGAGATCGTCGTCGCCGACGGGTCGGCCCTGACAGGCCTTGCGGACTCCGGACATGATCTTCTGGCGGGAGAACTCCTCGGTCACTCCCGAGCGCTTGATGACGGAGAGGCTCGTCGCCTCCATCGTCGTGAATCGGCGCCCGCAGTGGCGGCACTGCCGCCGGCGGCGGATCGCCGCCCCGTCCTCGCTCGTTCTCGAATCGACGACCCGTGAATCGGACTCACGGCAGAATGGGCAGCGCATGTCACTCCTCGAAGCGGATGCTCACGGCACGTCCGTGGGCGGGAAGCTGTTCGACCGTCGCGAGGGCGACGATGTGCTCGGCGACGTCGCCGAGAGCCGGCCGACCGTAGTCGATGACCTGGCTGACCTTGAGGAACGAGTGCACGCCGAGTCCCGATCCGTGGGCGGCGGTGCCCATCGTCGGCAGCACGTGGTTCGAGCCGGCCGCGTAGTCGCCGAGGGCGACGGGCGCATAGGGTCCGACGAAGACGGCTCCCCCGTTGACGATGCGCTCGGCCACCGCGGCGTCGTCGGCGGTGTGGATCTCGACGTGTTCACCGGCGTAAGCGTTGACCACGGTGACGGCGGCGTCGAGGTCGTCGACGAGGACGAGGGCCGACTGCTCACCGGCCAGTGCGGTGCGGATGCGCTCGACGTGCGCGGCTTCGGGCACCTGACGGTCGAGTTCGGCGGCCACGGCCTCGAGCAGCTCGGGTGAGTCCGTGACGAGCACCGAGGCGGCGAGTTCGTCGTGTTCGGCCTGGCTGATGAGGTCGGCGGCGACGAACGCCGGGTTCGCCGTGGCATCGGCGAGGATGATGATCTCCGTGGGACCGGCGACCGCGTCGATGCCGACGTGCGAGCGCACAAGGGACTTCGCGGCGGCGACATAGGCGTTGCCGGGTCCGGTGATGAGGTCGACCGGCTCGCACACCTCGGCGTCGTCGAAGCCGTACGCCAGGGCTCCGATGGCCTGGGCGCCGCCCATCGCCCACACCTCGTCGACGCCGAGGATGTGCGCGGTGGCGAGGACGACCGGATGGGGCAGCCCCGACTCCTGCGGGGGGCTCGCGATCGCCAGCGACTGGGCACCCGCGACCTGCGCGGGCACGACGTTCATGATCACCGTCGACGGGTAGACGGCGAGTCCGCCGGGCACGTAGAGCCCGACGCGCTCGATCGGCAGGCTCCGGGTCGTCACGACGGCGCCGGGGGCGAGTTCCGTGACGACGTCGGCGGGACGCTGATCCTCGGCGACCTTGCGGGTGCGGGCGATCGTCTCGACGAGCGCGGCCCGCACCTGCGGATCGAGCTCGGCGGCGGCCCGGGCGAGCTCGGCGGCGGGCACGCGCAGAGTATCGGGACGGACCCCGTCGAAGCGCTCCGTGAGGTCCTTCACCGTCGACGATCCTCCGCGGGCCACCTCGCCGAGGAGGTCGGAGACCCGGCGTTCGACGTCGGCATGCGTGGCTGCCGCCCGCGGCAGCCGCTGCCGGAGGAATCGTCTGCTCAGGGTCTCATCGCGGAAGTCGAGAATGTTCACCAGACCATTCTAGTCCCGGCGCACGTGTCCCCCCGGACCCGCCTCAGGCGCTCAGGCAGCGCGACCCCAGCAGGGCCTTGAGATCACCGTAGAGGCTCGGGTTGGGGTCGACGCGGATCGACCGGTCGAGCCGCATCACGGTGTGCTTGCCCGGCTGGGTGAGCACGAGATGGACGTCGGTCTGGCCCTTGTTCGCCTCGAGGATGCGACGCAGCTTCTCCGCCATCTCCTCGGTGGCCTTCTCCATCGGCATGATGAGGTTGAGCGGACGATCCCCCGGGTCGGTGATGTCGGGAATCGTCATCGACATCGCCATGAGCGAGGTCGGCCGGTCATCGGACTGGCGGATCCGCCCGGTCAGGGAGATGACGAGGTCGGTTGCGAGCAGGCTCGCCACGGGTTCGTACGTGTCGCCGAAGAACATGACCTCGACCTCGGCGTCGAGGTCCTCGAGCGTGACGATCGCGTACGGCTTGCCCGAGTTCTTCGACACCTTGCGGGTGACCTGCGTGATCATCCCGCAGACCTTGATCTGCGAACCGTCGGGGCGATGCGATTCGGGGTCGACCACCTCGGCGATCGAGGCATCCGACTCCGCGGCGAGCACCCCTTCGAGACCGTTGAGGGGATGGTCGGAGACGTAGAGGCCGATCATGTCGCGTTCGAACGCGAGCTTCTCCTTCTTCTCCCATTCGGGGCGATCGGGGATCGCCACGGAGAAGCTCGGACCGTCGTCGCCGCCGTCGAGGCCGGCGAAGAGATCGAACTCGCCGATCGCCTCCTTGCGCTTGACGCCGATGACGGAGTCGACGGCCTCCTCATGGATCTCGACGAGGGAGCGGCGGGTGTGTCCGAGGGAGTCGAAGCCGCCGGCCTTGATGAGCGATTCGATCGTGCGCTTGTTGCACACGTGGCTCGGCACCTTGTCGAGGAAGTCCGTGAACGAGGTGTACGCGCCCTTCTCCTCGCGGGCCGCGACGATCCCGTCGACGACGTTGGCCCCGACGTTGCGCACCGCACCCATGCCGAAGCGGATGTCCTCCCCGACCGGGGTGAAGTGGAGCGCGGAGTCGTTGACGTCGGGCGGCAGCACGGTGATGCCGAGCCGGCGGCACTCGTTGAGGTAGATCGCGAGCTTGTCCTTGTTGTCGCCCACCGAGGTGAGCAGGGCGGCCATGTACTCGGCCGTGTAGTGGGCCTTGAGGTAGGCCGTCCAGTAGGAGACGACGCCGTACGCGGCCGAGTGCGCCTTGTTGAAGGCGTAGTCGGAGAACGGCAGGAGGATGTCCCACAGCGCCTGCGCTGCGGCCTCGGAGTAGCCGCGCTCCTTCATGCCGCCGAAGAAGCCGACCTGCTGCTTGTCGAGCTCGGACTTCTTCTTCTTGCCCATCGCGCGACGGAGGATGTCGGCCTGACCGAGCGAGTACCCGGCGACCTTCTGCGCGATCGCCATCACCTGCTCCTGGTAGATGATGAGACCGAAGGTCGTGTCGAGGATCTCCCTGAGCGGCTCGGCGAGCTCCGGGTGGATCGGCGTGACCTCCTGGAGGCCGTTCTTGCGCAGCGCGTAGTTCGTGTGCGAGTCCGCGCCCATCGGGCCGGGACGGTAGAGGGCCAGGGTCGCCGAGATGTCCTCGAAGTTGTCCGGCTTCATCATCCGCAGGAGGGCGCGCAGGCCGCCGCCGTCGAGCTGGAACACGCCGAGGGTGTCACCGCGGGTGAGCAGCTCGTACGCGCCGCGGTCGTCGAGTTCGAGGTGTTCGAGGTCGAGTTCGAAGTCCCGGTTGGCCCGGATGTTCTCGACCGCGTCGGAGATGATCGTCAGGTTGCGCAGCCCGAGGAAGTCCATCTTGATGAGCCCGAGGCCCTCGGACGTCGGATAGTCGAACTGGGTGATGACCTGCCCGTCCTGGAACCGGCGCATGATCGGGATGACGTCGATGATCGGGTCCGAGGACATGATGACGCCGGCGGCATGGACGCCCCACTGCCGCTTCAGGCCCTCGAGGCCCTTCGCGGTTTCGAAGGTCTCGCGAGCGTCGGCTTCGGAGTCGACGAGCGCCCGGAACTCTCCGGCCTCCTTGAACCGCTTCGCGTCCGGGTTCTCGATGTCGGCGAGCGGGATGTCCTTGGCCATCTCCGCCGGCGGCAGCGCCTTCGTCAGCCGCTCGCCGAGGGAGAACGGCTTGCCGAGCACGCGGGCGGAGTCCTTGAGCGCCTGCTTCGTCTTGATCGTGCCGTAGGTGACGATCATCGCCACGCGCTCGTCACCGTATTTGCGGGTGACGTATTCGATGACCTCGCCGCGGCGGCGATCATCGAAGTCGACGTCGAAGTCGGGCATCGAGACGCGGTCGGGGTTGAGGAAGCGCTCGAAGTAGAGGCCGTGCTGAAGCGGGTCGAGGTCGGTGATGCGCATCGCGTACGCGACCATCGACCCGGCGCCGGAGCCGCGGCCGGGTCCGACGCGGATGCCGTTGTCCTTCGACCAGTTGATGAAGTCGGCGACGACGAGGAAGTAGCCGGGGAAGCCCATCGAGATGATGATGTCGAGCTCGTAGTCCGCCTGCTTGCGGACGTCGTCGGGGATCCCGTTCGGGTACCGGTACTCGAGCCCCTTCTGCACCTCTTTGACCAGCCACGACGTCTCGTCCTCCCCGGCCGGGGTGGGGAACTTCGGCATGTAGTTCGCCGAGGTGTCGAAGGAGACCTCGCACATCTCCGCGATCGCGAGCGTGTTGTCGCACGCCTCGGGCATCTCCTTGAAGAGCTCCCGCATCTCCGCCGGCGTCTTGAGGTAGTAGCCGGATCCGGAGAAGGCGAAGCGCGAGCCGCCCTGATCGTAGGTCGGCTCGATGAGCTTCGACCCCGACTGGATCGCGAGCAGGGCCTCATGGGCCTTCGCATCGGATTCGTGGGTGTAGTGGAGGTCGTTCGTGGCGACGAGCGGGATGTCCATCTCCTTGGCCAGCCGCAGCAGGTCCTGCGTCACCCGCCTCTCGATCGAGAGACCGTGGTCCATGAGCTCGCAGAAGTAGTTCTCGGCCCCGAAGATCTCCCGATACTTCCCGGCCGCGGCCTTCGCCTCCTCGTACTGGCCCAGTCGCAGCCGGGTCTGGATCTCCCCGGACGGGCAGCCGGTCGTGGCGATGAGTCCCTCGGAGTAGGTCTCGAGGAGGTCCTGGTCGAGGCGCGGCCACTTCGCCGTCACCGAATCGAGAGAGGCCACCGAGGAGGCCTTGAAGAGGTTGCGCATGCCCGTGTTGTTCTTCGACAGCAGGGTCATGTGCGTGTAGAGGCCGCCGCCGGAGAGGTCATCGCTCTTCTGCGACTCCTCGGTCCGCCACTTCACGCGGGTCTTGTCGTCGCGGGCGGTGCCGGGGGTGACGTAGGCCTCGACGCCGATGATCGGCTTGATGTCGGCCTTCGTCGCCTGCGACCAGAAGTCGAAGGCACCGAAGAGGTACCCGTGGTCGGTCGTCGCGATCGCCGACATGCCCGACGCCTTCGTCGCGGCCATGAGGTCGCCGAGGCGGGCCGCCCCGTCGAGCATGGAGTATTCGGTGTGGACGTGAAGATGGACGAAATCGTCGTTCGGCACGCTCTGCCTTCCCTTGCGGATCCCTTGCCAATGACCTGCGATGCCCACTCAGCTTAGACCATGGGCTCAGCCCTCCCGGATCCGGTCGAGGGCCTGCTGGAGGTCGTCGGGATACTCGCTTTCGAACTCGACCCACTCCCCCGTCTCCGGGTGGTGGAAACCGAGTCGCAGCGCGTGCAGCCACTGTCGGGTCAGCCCCAGCTCCTTCGCGAGGACGGGGTCCGCGCCATAGGGCAGGTCCCCGGCGCACGGGCGTCCCAGGGCAGAGAAGTGCACGCGGATCTGGTGGGTGCGGCCGGTCTCGAGGTGGATCTCGAGGAGGGCGGCGCGGCGGTGCGCTTCGATGACCTCGTAGTGGGTGATCGCGTGCTTGCCCTCGCTGTGGACGGCGTAGAGGCCGTCGTGGCGGGGGTGGCGGGCGATGGGGGCGTCGATCGTGCCGACGACGGGGTCGGGCAGGCCCTGGACGAGGGCGTGGTAGGTCTTCTCGACCGTGCGCTCCTTGAACGCCCGCTTGAGCACGCTGTAGGCGTATTCGCTCTTCGCGACGACCATGAGCCCCGAGGTGCCGACGTCGAGACGCTGGACGATGCCCTGCCGCTCGGGCGCCCCCGAGGTCGCGATCCGGTAGCCGGCCGCGGCGAGACCGCCGACGACGGTCGGTCCGGTCCAGCCGATGGCCGGGTGCGCGGCGACCCCGACGGGCTTGTCGACGACGACGAACGAATCGTCGTCGTAGACGATGCGCATGCCGGGCACGGGGTCGGCGACGACCTCGAGCGGACGTTTGGGTTCGGGCAGCATGACGTCGATGCGGGCACCGGCGACGACACGATCGGATTTGCCGACGACGCGGCCGTCGAGCTGGACTCCCCCGTCGGCGCAGATGTCCGCGGCGGCGGTGCGGGAGAGGCCGAGCAGCTTCGACAGCGCCGCATCGACGCGCTGGCCCTCGAGCCCCTCGGGAACGAGGATCGAGCGTTCAGTCATGGGAATCCTCCTTCTCCGCGGTGGCGGCCACTCGGTGCGAACCGTCGAGTTCGATGCCGCGCAGGCTGGCGATGATGAGCGTCACCGCGGCGGCGGAGATCGCGACGTCGGCGAAGTTGCAGATGAAGAGCGAGAGGTCGATGAAGTCGACGACGGCACCGTTGGGGAACCCCGGCTGCCGGAAGAGCCGATCGACGAGGTTGCCGAAGAGGCCGCCGAGCAGCAGGCCGAGTCCGATCGCCCACCCCCGCGAGCCGAGCTTGCGGGAGAGGACGAGGATGGCGATGAAGACGGCGACGGCGATGAGCGGGAAGACCCACGTCATGTTCGCGCCGAGGCCGAGGGCGGCCCCGGGGTTGCGGTAGAAGGCGAATCCGGCGAGGTCCCCGATGACGGGGATCGAGGGCCGGCCTTCGAGGAAGGCGATCGCGAGCTGCTTCGTCAGCTGGTCGAACGCGAGGATCGCTGCGGCGATGCCGAACAGTGTCCAGAGCAGCTTCGGTCGACGCCGTACCGGGTCTTCATTCATTCGGATCATTCTAGCCGACCGCGACTGCGGCGATTCCCATTCCACGCGCAAGAACGGCGCACGATCAGGGCGTCAACCGCACGTGGCCGTGCCCTCGGCAAGTAGCGTGACCGGGCGCGTGACCGGGGGCGTCGG
>NZ_BAAAMB010000005.1:353924-404904 GCF_039528855.1 Brevibacterium sanguinis
GACTCGAATGAGTCCTCCGGCCCCGTGGGACGCGGCGCGTCAGATCAGAGCTTGTTGCTCGAGGATCCGAACGAGTTGCCGTCGAGGGTCTCGGGGGCGAGGCTCGTCGAGTTCTCGAGGTCGCGGAGCTGATCGTTGAGGTAGCTCTTCAGGCGCGTGCGGTACTGGCGCTCGAAGTTCGAGAGCTGGTCGATCGAGCGCTCGAGCTGCGACTTCTGCGTCTCGAGGCTCGACAGGGTCTCGTCGCGCTTGGCCTCGGCCTTGCCGACGATGTCCTGAGCTTCCTTCTCGGCACCCTTGATGAGCTCGGCGCGCTTGCGCTCGCCTTCGGCGACGTGCTCGTCGTGGACGCGCTGGGCCAGCGCGATGAGTCCGTGCGAGTCGTTCTCGCCGGCCGAAGCCGCGGCAGCGCCGGCTCCGGCAGCGGGAACGGCAGCCGAGACGGCGGGAGCCGAGTCGTTCTGCTTCGGAGCGGGAGCCGCTTCCTTGACGACGGGAGCCTTGGGCTCCTCGGCGGCAGGGGCGGACGGGGCAGCGGGGGCCTGCTCGGCCTTCGGTGCAGGAGCGTCCTTCGAGGTGTCCGGCGCCGGCACGGCGGCGGGCATCGCCTGGGTGGCGTCGATGTCCTGGGCGGGGGCGGCCTTCGCGGCGCCACCGGATTCGAGCTCCTTGACCCGCTGTTCGGCAGCGGAGAGCTTCTGACGCAGTTCGTCGTTCTCCTGGTAGAGGCGTCGAAGTTCGACGACGACCTCGTCGAGGAAGTCATCGACCTCATCCTGGTCGTATCCGTCGCGGAACTTCACATGCTGGAACCGCTTGTTTACTACGTCTTCAGGCGTGAGCGCCATGAGGTCACCTTTGGTCGATCTGCATTCATTTCACTGCCGTCCGCACGGGACGGCTTCAACGTCACAATAGCGTAACACCAGAGCATTTGTCGTGCAGAAATGCTCCGCCACGCCGGGTCGAAGCGGAAATTCCGCGAGGCGTCCTCGCAGATCACGTCGCTGACCGACGGAGCGGCTGACCGTGACGGCCGGCCCCGGGAGTCTCAGACGGAGCTCTGCGAGAGGCTGAAGAGGACCGAGGCGAGGATCTGGATGCCGATGAGGAGGACGATGAAACCGAGATCGAGCGAGATCTGGCCCAGGCGCAGCGGCGGAATGACCTTCCGCAGGAGCTTGAGCGGCGGATCGGTGAGCGTGTAGACGATCTCGGCGAGCACGAGGAAGAAGCCCTTGGGCCTCCACTCGCGGGAGAACACCTGGACGAGGTCGAGCACGACCCGAGCCAGGAGCACGTACACATAGAGGCTGAGCGCCGTGCCGAGGATGTAGAAGATGATGGCCACGTGGGATCCTCGCGTCTTTCGTCGTTGCTGATCTGACTGCAGGCCCCAGCCTATACGCTCCAGCTGAGGAACCGCTCAGACCGGATCCGTCAGCTCTGGTTGAAGAAGCTCGCCTGCGAGTCTCCGTCGGCTTCGCTCTCACCGCTGACTTCGATGTTCTCCGGCGTGAGGAGGAACACCTTGTTCGTCACGCGCTCGATCGATCCGTGGAGTCCGAAGATCAGACCCGCGGAGAAGTCGACGAGGCGCTTCGAGTTGTTCTCGTCCATCTCGGAGAGGTTCATGATCACGGGCGTGCCGTCGCGGAACGCGGCGCCGATGACCATGGCGTCGTTGTAGCTGCGGGGATGGATGGTCTTGATGCGATTCATGGAGCTCCCTGGCGCCGGAGTGTCGACTGGACGAATCGGAGTCGGGTGAATGGGGGTCACCTGTGCCGGCGGCCGCTCCTCCCGGGCGACGGGCTCCTGCTCGGGCTGTTCGAAGGTCTCGATGACCTCGCGTCCGCGGCGCTCCTCACGACGGTCGTCCCGGGTCTGGCGCTCGACGGTCTCGTCGTCCTCTTCGACGAATCCCAGGTACTCGAGTGTTTTCTTGATTGCTGACATTCTCAACGCTCCTCGGCCTTCAGCGGTTCCACATCTGCGGCAAAACTATCGCACCGGAGGGCACGCGTCCCGGTGCCCCGCCGGTGTGTCGCCGGGAAATCTCCCCGACTTCCGGCTCACTGGAGCCAGATGACTCCCGCGAACCGACCGGTGCGCTGCTGGCGGCGGTAGGAGTAGAGGTCCTCGGATTCCTTCGTGCACGTCCGGGAGAAGTGGTCGATGACCGCTCCCTCCCGGCGCAGCTGCTCGGCGACCGCGCCGGCGACGTCGAGGGCGGGAGTCCCCGACACCGACACCGAGGCGGCCACGGGTTCGACGGCGGCCACCGCGTCGCGCAGCTCGGCGGGGACCTCGTAACAGCGCGGGCAGACCGAGGGCCCGATGATCGCATGGATGGTCTCGGCCCCGAGGGCGCGCATCCGCGCGAGCGTCTCCGGGACGACGCCGGCGGCCATGCCGGGGCGCCCGGCGTGGACGGCACCGATGACCCCTGCGTCGGTGTCGGCGAGGAGCACAGGTGTGCAGTCGGCGACCATGATGACGAGCCCGATTCCCGGCTGGGCGGTGACCTGGGCGTCCGCCTCGGCGCCGGCGCGGGCGTCGGCGAGTTCGGCGACCTCGTGGACGGCGGTGCCGTGGACCTGGGAGACGAAGCTCAGGCGCTCGGCGCTGAGGCCGAGCACCTGGGCGAGCGCCGACCGGTTGGCGGCGACGAGCTCCTCGCCGTCACCGACGTGCCGGGCGAGGTTGAAGGAGGAGAAGTCCCCGCTCGAATATCCGCCGTGCCGGTCGGTGAAGGCGACGTGAGCCGTCTGCCGACCGGGCACGACGAACCTCGAGTGCAGCATGGCTTACTTGAGGAAGTCGGGGATGTCGAGGTCGTTGTCGAGGCTCGAGGTGCTCCGCTCGTTCGGCAGCGACGTGGGGATCTGGTGCTCCTCACGACGCGGCTCGGGAGCGGCGGCGGGCTCGGGCTCGGTGACCTCGACGCTCTCGGATTCCGATTCGATGACCGGCGAGGACGACGCGGCACCGCCGGAGACGGCACCGACCCCGGCGGGCACGGCCTCGACGACGTTGCCGTCCTGGCCGGGCACGGTGTTGTCGAAGCCGGCGGCGATGACGGTGACACGGCACTCGTCGCCGATGTTGTCGTCGATGACGGCGCCGAAGATGATGTTCGCCTCGGGATGGGCGGCCTCCTGGACGAGGCGCGCAGCCTCGTTGACCTCGAAGAGGCCGAGGTCGGCGCCGCCCTGGATGCAGAAGAGCACACCGTGGGCGCCGTCGATGCTCGCTTCGAGCAGCGGCGAGGCGATCGCGGACTCCGCGGCCTGCACGGCGCGGTCGTCGCCGGTCGCGGCGCCGATGCCCATGAGCGCGGTGCCCGCGTCCTGCATGACGGACTTGACGTCGGCGAAGTCGAGGTTGATGAGTCCCGGCACGGAGATGAGGTCCGTGATGCCCTGGACACCGGAGCGCAGGACCTCGTCGGCGGAGCGGAAGGCCTCGACGACGGAGACGCTGCGGTCGGAGATCGAGAGCAGGCGGTCGTTGGGGATGACGATGAGGGTGTCGACCTCTTCGCGCAGCGCGGCGATGCCGGCTTCGGCCTGTGCCGAGCGGCGGCGGCCCTCGAACGTGAAGGGGCGGGTGACGACGCCGATCGTCAGGGCGCCGAGCGAGCGGGCGACCCGGGCGACGACGGGTGCCGCACCGGTTCCGGTGCCGCCGCCCTCACCGGCGGTGACGAAGACCATGTCCGCGCCCTCGAGGGCGTCGCGGATCGCGTCCTCACTCGATTCGGCGGCCTTGCGGCCGATCTCCGGGTCCGCGCCGGCGCCGAGCCCGCGGGTCTGGTCGCGGCCGATCTCGAGCTTGACGTCGGCATCGGAGAGGACGAGGGCCTGCGCATCGGTGTTGATCGCGATGAATTCCACGCCCCGCAGGCCGACGTCGATCATCCTCTGGACAGCGTTGACACCGCCGCCGCCTGTGCCGGCGACTTTGATATCCGCTCCGGATTGTGGGAATTCAGCCAAGTCGGTTCCTCTTCTCACGCGCATCGTCCACGCGGTCTCAAGCGTGCATTGTTCGACGTCTCTCATCCTTCAGGCTAGTGGCCCAAGGCGATGACACTGCAACCATTCTCCCCGGAGTGTCGGAGTTCGGCCAGTTTCCTCCCCGGTGTGTCGGAGCCAATCGGGTCAGTCGGTGACGGGCACCGAGGGCACGGAGACGTCGATCTCGGTGCGGCCCTCGGCGGCGAGCTGGAGCGCGGTGCGCATCTTCAGGCTCGCGTCCTCGCTGTCGCCGAAGACGACGGAGGCCTCGGTGTCTCCGGTGTCGATCGTCCCGGACAGCCCCTGCTCCCTGTCGGCCCGCACCGTCGTCAGGCTACCGCGCAGGTCAGCGCCGAGGGTCGACATGAAGCGAATGACCGCGCTCACGGTCTCCTCGTCGGGGGCATCGGCTTCGAGGACGGTGAGACCCTCAGGGGCCGTGTCGACGGACCCGAGGTCGACCGCCTCGGCGTCGTAGAGGACGAAGCCGCCGGCCGAGGAGATCGCGACGACCGGGGTCCGGTCGGTGATCGTGATCCGCAGGCTCCGCGGTCCCGCGTAGTGGACGGAGGCGTCCTCGGCGCGGGGGAACTGCGTCTCGACCTCGGTCTCGATCGTGCCCGGGCGCAGCTGCGGCAGCGGCGTGCCGCCGTGTTCGGTCAGGACGAAGTCCGAAACCTGCGCACCGGTGACGAGCTCGGTGTCCTCGACCTCAACGGTCGACAACGCGAGGACGGGCGAGAACCAGGCCACGGCCGCCAGCGCGAGCACCGCGACGACGATGCCGATCGCGGTCAGCCGTTTGGCCCACACCTTCCGGCGGCGGGCGCGGATGATCCCGGTGAGGTCGGCCGTCGAGTCGTCGCCGACTCGTGGGGGTGCGAGCGGCACGGGTCTCACTTCTCCAGGGCGGCGAGGATCTCGGGGCCGAGGATCGTCACATCGCCGGCGCCGACGGTGAGCACGAGGTCGCCGGGGCGCACCCGCTCGGCGACGAAGGGCACGGCGTCGGCGAAGGATTCGAGGAACGTGACATGCGAGTGGGGGACGCGTTCGGCGATGAGGTTGCCGGTCACCCCGGGCACCGGGTCCTCCCGGGCCGGGAAGACGTCGAGGACGACGACCTCGTCGGCGAGTCCGAGGGCCTCCCCGAACTCGGCCTTGAACTCCGCGGTGCGCGAGTAGAGATGGGGCTGAAACACCGCCCACACGCGTCCCTCGTCGGTGACGACCCCGCGGGCGGCGGTGAGCACCGCGCGCAGCTCGGTCGGGTGGTGGGCGTAGTCGTCGATGACCCGGACGCCGGCCGCGATCCCCCGCTCCTCGAAGCGGCGGCGGGTGCCGCCGTAGCCGGCGAGTCCGGCGGCGGCCTTCTCGACGTCGGCGCCGAGCGCGTGGGCGACGGCGACCGCGGCGGTCGCGTTGCGGGCGTTGTGGGCGCCGGGCTGGCGCAGGGTGATCGGCAGCGGAGTCCCCCGACCGGCGATGACGAGCCCGAACTCCGAGCCGAGGCCCGAGACGAGGTCGACGATGCGGATGTCGGCGTCGTCCGCGGTGCCGTAGAGGACGACGGCGGTGCCCTGCCGGCGGGCCTCCTCGGCGACGTCCCGGGAGCCGGGGTCGTCGGCGCAGGCGATGACGGTGCCGCCGCGGGCGCCGATGCCGGCGGTGAAGTCGACGAAGGCCTGCCGGACGTTCTCCGCGGTGCCGTAGTGGTCGAGGTGGTCGGCTTCGACGTTGGTGAGGATCCCGATCGCCGGTTCGTAGAGGAGGAACGAGCCGTCCGATTCGTCCGCCTCGGCGACGAAGACGTCACCGGTGCCGAGGTGGGCGTTCGTGCCCGTCGTCGAGAGCACCCCGCCGATGACGAACGAGGGGTCGAGCCCGCAGGCCTGGAGCGCAACGGTCGTCATCGACGTCGTCGTCGTCTTCCCGTGGGTGCCGGCCACGGCCACGGCGGTCCGCCCGGCCATGAGGGAGGCCAGTGCCCCGGAGCGGTGGAGGATCCGCAGGCCCCGCTGGCGGGCGGCGACGAGTTCGGGGTTGTCGGCCCGGATCGCCGAGGACACGACGAGGGTGTCGGCATCGCCGAGATGGTCGGCATCGTGGCCGATGTCGACGCGGGCGCCGAGGGCGCGGAGGATGTCGACGACGGCGGACTCCTTGGCGTCGGAGCCGGAGACCGCGACGCCGTTCATCGCCATGATCCGGGCGATCCCGGACATGCCCGACCCGCCGATGCCGATGAAGTGGACGGCTCCCAGTTCGGTGACGGGGACGATCTCGGTCTGGCTCATGGTCATCCTCTCAGGGCGGCGGTCGTGATGTCGGCCATCGTGGCCGCGGCGTCGGTGGGGTAATGGAGGCCTCTGGCGGCGCGGCTCATCTGCGTAAGGCGCGCCTCATCGGCGATGAGCGGAAGGACGACGTCGGTGACCGTCGCCGCCGTGAAGTCGGCGTTGTCGACGATCTGCGAACCGCCGGCGGCCGCGCTCGAGGCGGCGTTGAGCCGCTGTTCGCCGTTGCCGATCGGCAGCGGGACGTAGATCGCCGGGACCCCGACGACGGTCGTCTCGGCGACCGTGGCGGCCCCGGACCGGGCGACGAGGAGGTCGGCGGCCGCGTAGACCTTCTCCATGCCGTCGACGTAGTCGACGACGTGGTAGTCGGGCAGCTCGGCCGTGGCCTGCCGCAGGGCCTCGCCCTTGCCGGCGCCGGTGATGTGGAGGACCTGGATGCCGGCGGCCTGGCATGCCGCGGCCGCCTCCTCGAATGCCTCGTTGATCCGCTGGGCCCCCGAGGAGCCGCCGGTGACGACGAGGACGGGCAGGTCGGGCCGCAGGCCGAGCGCCGACCGGGCGGCGGCGCGGACGCCGGGGTCGCTGCGATCGAGGGTGGAGATCTGCGCGGGCATCGGCATCCCGACGAGTGCCGAGTTCCTCAGCGTCGTGTCGGGGAACGTCACCCCGACCCGTCCGGGCTTCGTCAGCATCGCGCCGAGGCGGTTCGCCATTCCCGGCTTCGCGTTCGCCTCGTGGATGATGATGGGCACCTTCGCCTGCTTCGCGGCGAGGTAGGCCGGCGGGCACACGTAGCCGCCGACGCCGACGACGGCGTCGACACCGCGCTCGGCGATGATCCGGCGCACGGCGGCGATGTTGTCGGCGAACGACTTCGGGAAGCGCAGGAGACCGGGGGTGAGCCGCCGCGGCATCGGCACCTTGTCGATCGTCAGCAGCTCGAACCCGGCGGCGGGCACGATCGAGGTCTCGAGTCCGTCGGCGGTGCCGAGGGCGAACACGTCGGCGCCGTCGAGGCGCTGCCGCAGTTCCTCGCCGATGGCCAGCATCGGCGAGATGTGGCCGGTGGTGCCGCCACCGGCCAGCAGGATGCTCGTCGTCATCTCACTCCTTCTTCTTCCGGCCGGGAGCTCTCCTGGCCAGGACGGCGAATGAGGACCGCACGCGGTCCTTGTGGGCGCGGATCGCCTCGGCGGCACCCTTCTCCGTGCGCGCGAAGGAGAGGATGACTCCGACGGCGAGCAGGGAGGCGATGATCGAGGATCCGCCGTAGGACACGAACGGCAGGGGCAGCCCGATGACGGGCAGGAGTCCGGCGACGACGCCGACGTTGATGGCCGCCTGGCCGATGAGCCATGCGAAGAGGCCTGCCGTGGTGATCTTCGCGAACAGGCTCTCAGCGCGCAGCATGACGCGGATGAGGCCGAAGGCGAGGACGGTGAAGACGAGGAGGACGAGAATCGTGCCGACGAGGCCGAGCTCCTCGCCGATGATGGCGAAGATGAAGTCGTTGTGCGCTTCGGGCAGCCACGACCACTTCTCCCGGCTCGCCCCGAGGCCGACGCCGAACCAGCCGCCGGAGGCGAGGGAGAAGAGCCCGTGGTTGGACTGCCATGCCTGACCCGTCGTGTCGATCGCCGCCTGGTCGGCGTGCCCGGTGATCGCAAGGGCGAGGCGATTGAGCCGGTTCTCGGAGCTGAGCACGTAGAACGCGGTGACCGCCCCGAGGCCGCCGATGAGGAGGAGGAAGTATTTCATCGGGAAGCCGCCGATGAAGAGGCAGGCCAGGGCGATGGCCATGAGGACGAGCGCGGTGCCGAGGTCGTTGCCGGCGACGACGAGGCCGATGGCCACGGCGATGCCGGGCACGACGGGGATCATCGCGTGCGTGAACGTCGTCATCTTCCCGAACTTGTTCGCGAGCACGCAGCCGAGCCACACGGCCAGGGCGATCTTGAGGAACTCGGAGGGCTGGAGCTGGAAGGAGCCGATCTGGATCCAGTTCGCGTTGCCCTTCGTCTCCTTGCCGAAGCCCGGGATGAACACGGCGGCCTGCATGAGCACCCCGAGCCCGATCGCCGGCCACGCGAGCTTCTTCCACAGGCTCAGCGGCACGAAGGACGCGGCGATGAGAAGGGCGAAGCCGACGGCCGCGAAGCCCGCCTGCTTGTTGAAGTACTCGAACGAGGAGCCCTCTCCCCCGTCGTACGACGTGATCGAGGAGGCCGAGAGCACCATGACGAGGCCGAGGCCGGTCAGCGCCACGACGGAGATGAGGATGAGGTAGTACGTCGCGAGCGGGTTCGCGGAGATCGTCCGGTATTCGGCGACGACGGCCCGCAGCAGCTGCTTGCCGGGGATCCCGCGTCGCCATGTCGTCTCCGCCGCCGAGGCGGTCCCGGAGACGGGTGCGCCCGTCACGTGTGCCTGCCCGCCGGTGGTCGTCTTCGCGCTGGACTTCTTCGCGCTCGACTTCTTCGCCCAGGGCATCGCCGCTCGGGGCTTCTTCGCGGCAGACTTCTTCGCGGCGGGCTTCTTGGCTGTGGGCTTCTTCGCGGCAGGTGTCTTCGCGGCAGGCGATTTCGCACGCGGTGTCCCGCTCGGCGCCGTCCCGCCCGCGGAGGTCGTCGGCGCGGACGTCGGGTCGGTCCTGGTCGGGGCGTCGACCGGAGCCGAAGCCGCGCTCGGCCGGCGTCGCGTCGTGCTCTGCCGTCCCATGTCAGCGTCCCGGCAGCTGCTCGACGGCGTGGGCGAAGAGCTCGCCTCGGGTGCTGTAGTTGAGGAACTGGTCCATGCTCGCCGCGGCGGGGGCGAGCAGGACGGTGTCACCGGGGACGGCGATCGTCGCGGCGGCGGCGACCGCGGCGTCCATGACGGCGGCGCCGCGCACGGCGGGGTCGGCCGCCGCGTCCTCGGGCAGCGGGTCGATGCGGACGATGTCGAGATCGGGGGCGCCTGCGGCGGCGGCCGCGCGGAACGCCGCGTCGTCGACGCCGATGAGGATGAGCGCCTTGAGCCGGTCGGCGTTGGCGGCGAAGAGCTCGGTGAAGTCCGCGCCCTTGGGCAGGCCGCCGGCGATCCACACGATGGGGTCGAAGCTCGCCAGCGACGCCGCGGCGGCGTGGGTGTTCGTCGCCTTCGAGTCATCGACCCAGCGGACGCCGTCGGTCTCGGCCACGGTGACCATGCGGTGGGCGCCGAGGGCATGGTTCTTAAGGCCCGCGGCGATCGCCTGGCCGGGCACGTCGATGCTGCGGGCGAGGGCGGCGGCGGCCAGCGCATTGGCGATCTGGTGGTCGGCGGGACGCTGTCCGGGGGTGCCTGCGGCCCGGGCGACGTCGGCGAGCGAGGCGATCTCGGCGGCAGCCGTGTAGCGCTGCGGGATGAACGCGCGGTCGACGAGGAGGTCGTCGACGACGCCGAGCTCGCCGGGAGCGGGGATCCCGGTGGTGAAGCCGATCGCCCGGGCCCCGGCGACCACCTCGGCGTTCTCGACCATCGTCTTCGTCGCCGCATCGGCGACGTTGTAGACGCAGGCATCGCGGACGTGCTCGTAGATCTTCGCCTTGTCGCGGGCGTAGGCATCGACGCTGCCGTGCCAGTCGACGTGGTCGGGGGCGAGGTTGAGGACGACCGCGGAGGTCGCCGACATCGAGAACTCCCAGTGGAGCTGGAAGCTCGAGAGCTCGATCGCGAGCACCTCGAGTCCGGGTTCGAGGACGGCTTCGAGCAGCGGGGCGCCGATGTTGCCGCATGCCTTCGCGCGCAGTCCCGCGGCGAGCAGCATCGATTCGAGCATCGTCGTCGTCGTGGTCTTCCCGTTCGTGCCGGTGATCGCCAGCCACGCCGCGTCGTTCGTCCCGCGGATCCGCCACGCGAGTTCGACCTCCCCGATGATGGGGATGCCGGCGGCGATCGCCGCGGCGAGCACCGGCTGGTCCGGGGTCCATCCGGGTGAGGTGACGACGAGGTCGAACGTGCCCTCGGGCAGTCCGGCCACGGCCTCGGGTCCGCGGCGGATGTCGACGTCGAAGACCTCGAGGATCGCGGTCTTCTCCGCCATGTCCTTCGTCGCGTCACCGTCGACCAGCACCACCTCGGCGCCGCGTTCGGCGAGGTGGACGGCGGCGGGGAACCCGGTGACGCCGAAGCCGGTGACGAGGATCCGCAGCCCGGCCAGCGACGACGTCGGTCCGCTCAGGGCCGCGGGGATCCGGTCGGCCAGCGGGTAGTCGGCTGCGAGGTCATCCGCCAATGCGCGCCACCCATTCGGCGTAGAAGAGGCAGACTCCGGCGATGACGAAGAGCGCGGCGATGATCCAGAACCGGACGACGATCGTCACCTCGGCCCAGCCCTTGAGCTCGAAGTGGTGCTGGAGGGGCGCCATGCGGAAGACGCGCTTGCCGGTGGTCTTGAACGAGGCGACCTGGATGATCACCGAGAGGGTGATGATGACGAAGAGGCCACCGAGGACGACGAGGAGCAGCTGGGTCCGGGACATGATCGCCAGGCCGGCGATGGCGCCGCCGATCGCCAGCGACCCGGTGTCGCCCATGAAGATCTTCGCGGGAGAGGTGTTCCACCACAGGAAGCCGAAGCAGGCCGCGGCCATGGCGCCGGCGACCATGGCGAGGTCGCGGGGGTCGCGCATGTAGTAGCACGCGTTCGTCGCCTCGGACATGAGATTGCAGTTCTGCGTCGACTGCCACGTGCCGATGACGACGTAGGCGGCGAAGACGACGGCCGAGGCGCCGGCAGCGAGGCCGTCGAGGCCGTCGGTGAGGTTGACGGCGTTCGACACGGCGGTGACGATGAGGTTCGCCCAGATGATGAAGAGGACGAGGCCGACGGCGCCGCCGGCGAAGGCGAGATCGAGGTTCGTGTCCCGGATGAAGGAGATCTTCGTCGACGCCGGGGTCTCCCCGAACGAGTTGGGGAACTGGAGGGCCATGACGGCGAACGAGATGCCGACGAAGGCCTGGCCGAGCAGCTTCGGCACGGGGCGCAGACCGAGGGAGCGCTGCTTCCTGATCTTGATGAAGTCGTCGAGGAAGCCGACGATCCCGAGGCCGGCGGCCAGCCACAGGACGAGGAGTCCCGAGGCGGTGGGCACCGAACCGGTGACCAGGTGGCCGAGCAGGTAGGCGATGATCGCGGCGCCGATGATGACGACACCGCCCATCGTCGGGGTTCCGCGCTTCGTCGCGTGCGTCGTCGGACCGTCGTCACGGACGAACTGACCATAGCCGCGCTTGACGAGGACCCGGATGAAGAGCGGGGTCCCGACGAGCGCGAGGACGAGTGCGACACAGGCCGCGAGCAGCACCGCGATCATTGGGCCCCCGAGACGCCGGCGATGTCGTCCCCGAGATACCGCAGGCCGGCATCACGTGAGGACTTGAACAGAACGATGTCGCCGGCGGCGAGCTCTGCGGTGAGCAGGTCCTTCGCCTCGGCGACCGTGGCCACCCACGTCGCCTCGTTGCCCCACGAGCCCTCGAGGTTCGCGGCGTTGAAGATCGGCTTGGCGCCCTCGCCGACGACGATGGTGCGGGTGATGTTGAGACGGACGACGAGTTCGCCGATGTCGGCGTGGGCGCTGATCGACTCGTCGCCGAGTTCGAGCATCTCCCCGAGCACGGCGAAGGTCCGCCGGGGGCGGGACTCCTCGTCGCCGCGGCCCATCGCCGCGAGCGCCTTGAGCGAGGCGCGCATCGATTCGGGGTTGGCGTTGTAGGCGTCGTTGAGCACGGTGACGCCGGTCGGCGAGTCGATGAGCTCCATCCGCCACCGGCTCGCTGCCGAGGAGGTCGCGAGCGTCGTGACGATCGACTTCACGCCGACGCCGCAGGCGGACGCGACGGCCGCAGCGGCCAGGGCGTTGCCGACGTGGTGTTCGCCGACGAGGGCCAGGCGCACCTCCTGCGGTTCCTCACCGGGCAGGTGGAGGAGGAACGAGGAGTGGCCGGAGGCGTCGGTGGAGACTCCCGTCGCCCGCACCACGGCGTCGTCGGTCCCGACCCAGTCGGGCAGCGACTCGCGCTGGGAGAACCACAGCGTCTCGACGTCAGCGGCGAGCACCTCGTGCATCGCCGCGACCCGGGGGTCATCGGCGTTGAGCACGGCCGTCCCGCCGGCGATGAGGGATTCGACGAGTTCGGCCTTCGCCCGGGCCGTGTTCTCGATCGACCCGAACACACCGGAGTGGGCGGTGCCCACGGCGAGCTCGACGGCGATGTCAGGACGGACGAGGCTCGTGAGGTAGGCGAGGTTGCCGATCGAGCGGGCGCCCATCTCGAGGACGAGGAAACGGGTCTCCTCATCGGCGCGCAGGGCCGTGAGCGGAACCCCGACCTCATTGTTGTACGAGTTCGGGGGCCACACGGTCGGGGCCTCACCGGCGAGGAGATCGGCGGCGAGGTCCTTGACCGTCGTCTTCCCGACGGAGCCGGTGATCGCGATGACGGTGAGCTCACCGGAGGCCCGCAGCGCCTCGACGCTCGCACTCGCGAGCCGCCCGAGCGCCTCGGTGGCGTCGGAGACGAGGACGGTGGGCAGGGGCTGGTCGTCGACGGTGGGCACGGATTCGCCGATGATCAGTGCGGAGCCGGCCTCGACGGCAGCGGCGGCGAACTCGATGCCGTCGACGTTCTCGCCGCGGCGGGCCACGTAGATGTCGCCGGGTCCGACTTCGCGGGAGTCGGTGACGACTCCGGCACTCAACAGGGATTCGGGGTCTACGCCGTACAACTCGCCGTTGACGGCGGTTGCGATGTCGGCTGCACTCAGTCGCTTCATATCAACTGTGAACTTTACCCGTTTCCGGACCGCCGAGTCGCGCAGTCAGCGCCGAGCGTGTCCGGGTGCGGTCGTCGAATTCGGTGACGACGGCGCCGATGGTCTGGCCGGTTTCATGCCCCTTGCCCGCGATGAGCACGGTCGTTGCAGGGTCTGCTGTCGCAATCGCCGAGTCGATGGCCTCGCCCCGATCGGCGATTTCGATGACCTTCTTCACACGCGCGTCGCCGGACGCGACAGCCGCATCGATTCCCTCCCGCACGGCCGCTCGGATCGCGGCGGGATCCTCGGTGCGCGGGTTGTCGTCGGTGAGAACGATCACATCGGCTCCGCGCGCCGCCGCCTCACCCATGCCGTAGCGCTTGCCGGGGTCGCGGTCGC
Source organism: Brevibacterium sanguinis (assembly GCF_039528855.1). Lineage (NCBI taxonomy): Bacteria > Bacillati > Actinomycetota > Actinomycetes > Micrococcales > Brevibacteriaceae > Brevibacterium > Brevibacterium sanguinis. Next base: position 367,427 of record NZ_BAAAMB010000005.1, read on the forward strand.
CGCCGGCGCCGAAGACGAGGACGAGCTCATCGCTGTCGGCGTCGAGGGAGGCCAGGGCCTTCTCGATGGCATCGGGGGTGTGCGAGTAGTCGACGATCGCCCGGGGCAGCCCGGTCGCCGGTGCCTGGTTGACGTCGATGATCTCCATGCGCCCGGGCACGGCGGCGGTGAAGGTCCGGCCGATCTCCGCGATGTCGGCGGGGGCGAGACCGGCTTCGACGAGCATGGCCGCAGCCAACGCGGTGTTCGTCACGTTGAAGTCACCGGGCAGCGGTGAGCGCAGGGGGATCTGCGTCCCGTCGCCGAGGCGGAGGGTGAAGTCGGACTCCCCCGGCACGTGGTCGATGCGCAGTTCGCTGCGGTCGTCGCGGCCGAGCGTGCGCACGGGGATCTGCGCGGCCTCGGCCATCCGCTCCCCCCAGGCGTCCTCGATGACGATGACGGCACGGTCGGAGAAGGCGCGGGTGAAGAGCAGGGCCTTGGCCGCGAAGTACTCGTCCATCGAATGGTGGAAGTCGAGGTGGTCCTGGGAGAGGTTCGTGAAGCCGGCGACGGCGAAGTGGGCGCCGTCGACGCGGTGCTGGGTGAGCGCGTGCGAGGAGACCTCCATCGCGCACGTGTCGACGTCAGCGGCGCGCATCTTCGCGAACAGGGCGTGGAGTTCGGGAGCCTCGGGGGTCGTGCGGACGCTCGGCACCGCGGTGCCGGCGATGAGGGTCGCGACGGTGCCGATGACCCCGGTGCGCCGGCCGAGCGCCTCGAGCAGACCGGCGAGCAGGTACGTCGTCGTCGTCTTCCCGTTCGTCCCGGTGACGCCGAGGAGCTCCGGGGTCACCGAGGTGCCGTAGATCGCGGCGGAGACGTAGCCGAGCACGCCCCGGGGGTCATCGACGACGAGCCCGGTCACCTCGGCGAGCTGGTCGTCGGGCACGTCCGTGCCGATGATCTCCCAGCCGGCGGGGTCGGTGAGGATCGCCGTGACCCCGCGGGCGACGAGGTCGGCGGCGAACCGGGCGCCGTGGACGTTCGCGCCGGGCAGGGCGGCGTAGAGCTGGCCCGGGGCGACGGTGCGCGAGTCGTGGGAGACCCCGGCGACCTCGCGTTCCGGGTCGCCGTGGATCGTGCCGGGGGCTGCGGGGAGCAGCTGGGAGATGCGCATCATTTCCATTCTCGTGGCGGGAGCTGGGGCTGTTCCGTGGATGGGGGGATCTTGTAGTGCCGCATCGCGAAGCCGGCGACGTCGGAGAACACGGGCGCGGCGGCGGTACCACCGTAGTAGCCGTCGCGGGGACGCTGCAAAGTCACGGAGATCGCGAACTTCGGGTCCTCGGCGGGGATGACGCCGACGAACGAGGCCGTGTAGCCGTCGTAGCCGCTGCCGTCGGCGGCCGGTGCCTGGGCGGTGCCCGTCTTGCCGGCGACCCGGTAGCCGGACACGGCCGCCGACTTGCCGGTGCCCTCGGCGACGACGCCCTCGAGCATCGCCAGGGTCTGGTCGGCGGCCTTCTCGCTGACGACCCGCGTGGGCTCTCCGGCGGGCACCGGGATGGTCCTGCCCGACGGCGAGATCGTGCCGTCGACGAGGCGGGCGGGAACGCTCACTCCCCCGTTGGCGATCGTCGCGATCACCGAGGTGGTCTGCAGGGCGTTCGCGGCCATGCCCTGTCCGAACATCACCGTGTACTTCGTCCGTCCGTCCCAGTCCGCGTAGGGGTGGAGGATGCCGCCGGTCTCGCCCGGGAAGCCGACCGCGGACTTCGAGCCGAAGCCGAACTTCTTCAGGTACTCGTAGCGCTGGGCCTCGGTGAGCGCCTGACCGGCGAGGATCGTTCCCGTGTTCGAGGATTCGGCGAGGATGCCGGCGAACGTGAGCTTCTGATCGGGGTGCGGGGAGGAGTCGCGGAACTCCTCGTCGTTGGGCGCCTTCCACGTGTCGGGGACCGTGAACTCCTGGTCGGGAGTGACGAGTCCCTGGTCGAGGAGGGCAGCGGCGGTGACCATCTTCGCCGTCGACCCCGGCTCGAAGACGTCGGTGAAGATCCGCGAACCGCGATCATCCCCGTCGACCTTGCCGGGGTTGTTCGGGTCGACGGTCGGGGCGTCGGCGGCGGTGATGATCCTGCCGGTGCCGATCTCCTCGATGACGATCGAGCCGGATTCGGCCTTGCGGGCCTTGACCTGCTCCTCGATCGCCTGCTGGGCGTAGTACTGCACCGCGGGGTTGATCGTCGTGCGGATGCCGGAGCCGTCGACGGCGTTCTCGATGTTGTTGTCGCCGAGCGGGATGATCTCCCCGCGTGCGCCGCGCTCGTACTGCTGCTTGCCGTCGCGGCCGCTGAGCTCCTCGTCGAAGGAGAGCTCGAGTCCCGCCTGCGCCTGGCCGTCGGAGCTGAGGAACCCGACGAGGTTGCCGGCGATCGCCCCGGACGGGTACGAGCGCACCGCGTACTCCTCGGCGGAGATGCCGAGGATGCCGAGGTCGTCGATCTCCCGCCACGTCTCCGAGGTCAGGCCCTTGGCGACCGGGTTCCATCGTTTGTCCCCGACGAGTTCGGGATAGAGGAGACCCGGGTCGGTGTCGAGAGGGCCGGCGAGCGCCTCGGCGGCCCCCCACGCGCCGACGAGCTTGCCGTCGACCTTGTACTGGGCGACGTTCTGCTGATCGGCGACGACCTGGTAGCGGGAGACGCTGTCGGCGAGCACGGTGCCGTCGGAGGCGACGATCTGACCGCGGTCGGCGGGCAGGGTGCGGGTGACGAGGCGGTTGGCGAGTGCCTGTTCGGCGAGCTTCATCGAATCCATGCCCTGGATCGAGATGAGGCGCACGCCGGTGATGACGAGGACGAGAGCCGAGAAGGCTGCGATGACCGCGACACGGCGACGGAGGTTGGGAGTCTTCTTCGCCTTGCGTGTCCGCGGGGCCATACTTCGTCCTTACCTCATCGGCTCAAATCTCTGTCACTGCCGTCGCCTGCCGTACGTGCCGCTCACTTGGGAGCGACCTGCGCGGGAGGCGCGATGTCCTTGCTCGGGCTGCCGCCGACGACGGGCAACGTCTCATCCGATCGTAGATTGGGCCGGAGGTCATCCCTGGTATCGGCGCGCGGGCCGGGCACAACTGCCGGCTCCTTGTCTCCGCTCTCGTCGATCGGCGGGGCGTCGATGACCTTCCCGGTCTTCGCGTCGAGGAACTCCGGGGAGGTGTCGCGGACGAGTCCGAGCTCCTCGGCGGCCTTCGCGATGTTCTGCGGGGACTCGCGGTAGGAGTTGTCCTCGACGAGGCGGTCCTTCTCCTCGGCGAGCTGCTCCTTCTGCGCCCCCAGCTGATCGATCTGGTACGAGGTGTTGGAGATGTAGATATTGAGCAGGAGGACGGCGACGAGAGCGGTGACGAGGATGCCCAGGCACAGCAGCGAGAAGGGCAGCTTCGACTTCGGCAGCTCGAACTTCAGCAGCCGCAGGCGCGGGGCCGGCGTCGTCGTCGCCGGTGTGCGGTGCTGTGGCCGGGTGACGGCTGGGGCGTGACTCACGGCTGTGCCTCCCTGATCTTCTCGACGGCGCGCAGGCGCACGCTCTTGGCGCGGGGATTGCTCTCCGCCTCTTCCTCATCGGCGACTTCGGCGCCGCGCACGATCTCCCGCAGCCACGGCTGCATGTGCTCGGGCACGACGGGCAGGTCCGGTGGGGCCTGGGTGTGGGTGCCGGCGCGGAAGATCTTCTTGACGATCGTGTCCTCGAGCGACTGGTAGGACTCGATGACGGCAACGCCGCCGAGGTGGAGGGCCTCGAGCGCTGCCGGCAGCGCGGTGCGCAGCACCCCGAGTTCGTCGTTGACCTCGATCCGCAGCGCCTGGAACGTCCGCTTGGCCGGGTGGGAGCGCTTCTTCGTGTCGGGCAGGACGCGGGTGAGCATCGCCGCGAGCTGATCCGAGGTCGTCCACGGCGTCTCCGCGCGGTCGGCGACGATGATCTTCGCGATCTTCCCGGCCATCTTCTCCTCGCCGTAGTCCTTCAGGATGCGACGGAGGTCGGCTTCGGAGTAGGTCGCGAGCACCTCGGCGGCGGTCAGTGCCTGGGTCTGGTCCATCCGCATGTCCAGCGGCGCCGGACGGGAGTAGGAGAATCCGCGCTCGTCCTCGTCGAGCTGGAGGGAGGAGACGCCGAGGTCGAGGAGGATCGCGCTGATCGCCTCGATCCCGAGGTCGTCGAGGACGCTCGGGAGCTCGTCGTCGACGGCGTGGACGATGTCGGTGCGGTCGGCGAACGGCTGCAGGCGAGCACTCGCGATCGCGATGGCGTCCCGGTCGCGGTCGAGGCCGACGAGGTGGACGTCGGGGAAGGCCGTGAGCACCGCCTCGGCGTGACCGCCCATGCCGAGCGTGCCGTCGACGACGACGGGGGTGATGCCCTGTGCCCGGGCCGCCGCGACGCCGACGCCGATGAGCTCGACCACGCGGGCCAGGAGCACTGGCACATGCTGTGCGTTCATGGTCGGGCCCTTCGTGCGTGGTCGTCGGTGTGCGTCGGCGGCTGGCTGCGTCGACCGGCCTGCCGGCCGGGCGTCCTGCTGGAGCCGGAACCTTGTCCGCCGTGGCCCTGGCACCGGGGAAGTGTGTCAGGACTGGTGTGCTTCGGAACCGGGGAAGTGCCCCGAAACCCCATGCACGGCGGGCAAGGATCGAGCCCGAGCAGAATCAGATCACTCCGGGGATCACCTCGTTCTCGCGTTCGGCGAAGGCCTGCTGCGCGCCGACGAGGTACTCCTCCCATGTCGGGGCATCCCAGATCTCGACTCGGTTTCCCATGCCGATCACCGCGACTTCCCGGTCGAGTGATGCGTACTGCCGCAATATGTGCGGAACGGTGATCCGTCCCTGCTTGTCCGGCTGGTCTGCGAAGGCCGCTGACAGGAACACGCGCTGGTAGTCGCGTGCCTCCTTGTTCGTCTTCGGCGCGTTCTGGATCCGCTCGTGCTCGGCTTCGAACTCCGTGGTGGGGAACAGGGTGAGGCAGTTCTCCTGGCCACGTGTGAGAACGAGTCCGGGCGAGAGCTCGTCGCGGAACTTCGCGGGCAGGATGAGGCGACCCTTGTCGTCGAGCTTCTGCATATGAGTGCCCAAGAACATGTCGTCTCACCCCTTTCGAAACCAATCGGCTCCGATAGCAACCACAGTACTCCACTTCCCTCCACCCATTCCAGCACCTGACCCCACTTTCGCCTGTGAACCCTATAAAAGCCCAGGTCAGACCCGTGGAGGAAAGTGGAAGAAATCTCCCGTCCGCGCGTCTCCGGGGGTCCTGAACTGGGCGATCTCGGACTCGGACGACCGCCTCGGCGCGCACCTCTGCCCCGAGAATCCGGGGATCGTCGCCGAGGTGGGGCGACGTGGGGAGGAATGTGGGGAATCCGGTGGGGCGAAGTGGAGGAGGTGGTGGAGGGCGGTGGGGAGGGAAGTGGGGAGGCCGGAGATCCTGAGAGGCGCCCGTGTGCGGACCGGGCCCCTAATAAGGGACAATGGACGCATGTCGACGAGCCAGGAAGCCACACAGACCAATTCAGTCATCGGTGCCGAGCACATCGAGTGGGTACAGCAGCTGACATCACGGGCGCGCACTGCGATGAACTCAGTGCTCGAGGGCAAGGACGAGGCCGTGGGCCTCTCCCTCATCGCCCTCCTCGCCGGCGGCCACGTGCTGCTCGAGGATGTGCCGGGCGTCGGCAAGACCCTGCTCGCGCGGGCGATGGGCAAGGTCGTCGACGGCTCGGTGCGCCGCATCCAGTTCACTCCGGACCTGCTGCCCACCGATGTCGTCGGCGTCAACCTCTTCAATCAGGAGACCCGGCACTTCGAGTTCCGCCGCGGTCCCGTGTTCGCCAACATCATCATCGCCGACGAGATCAACCGCGCGTCCCCGAAGACGCAGTCGGCGATGCTAGAGTGCATGGCCGAGGGCCAGGCGACGATCGACGGCGAGACGCACATGATGCCCTCGCCGTTCATCGTCGTCGCCACTCAGAACCCCATCGACATGGAGGGCACGTACGCTCTGCCCGAGGCCCAGCGCGACCGCTTCATGACGCGCATCTCGCTCGGCTACCCGTCGACGGCCGATGAGGTCGACCTGCTCGACAACCAGATCGAGCACGATCCGCTCACCGCGGCGCAGGCGGTGACGAGCCTCGAGCAGATCAAGCAGGCCCGCGACATCGTCCGCCACGTCTCGGCGAGCCCGGCGCTGCGCGAGTACATCGTCGCGATCCTCCAGGCGACGCGCAATGACCAGGCGATCGTGCTCGGCTCCTCGCCGCGCGGCGGCGTCCACCTGCTGCGCGCCGCGAAGGCCAGGGCCGCCCTGTCGGGTCGAACCTTCGTCACGCCCGACGACATCCAGGCGCTCGCGCCCTTCATCCTCGCCCACCGCATCATCCCGCGCGACGGCGACGACTCGGAACTCGCGGCCGACCTCATCGCCCGCGTGCTCGCGCGAGTGCCCGTCTCGACGAATCAGTGACGGCATGCGGCTTTCGACCTCGGGAATCATCTTCATCATCGCCGGAGCCGCGCTCATCGTCGGCGCCTACCGGTTCGCTCTGCCCGGCCTTCTCCCGGCGGGACTGCTCCTCATCGGGCTCGTCGGCCTCTCCGCCGCCCTCATCGGCTGGGGCACGCGCCGGATCTCGGTGACCCTGCACACTCCCCTGCCCGAGGTCCGGCTCCAACCCGGAGACGAGCGCTACCCGCTGGCGCCCGAGGGCAAGGAGGTCGAGATCGACGCCGTCGTCCGCAACACCGGTCACCTCGCGGTGCCTGCGTCGACGATCGACTTCGTCGCCGCCGACGGCTTCGGCGACTCGACCGTCGGCGAGGTGCCGCCGCTGGCCGGGGGCCGCTCGCAGAACGTCGTCACCTCCTTCACCCCGAACCGTCGCGGCCTCAGCGGCATCGAGGCGGTGCTCGTCACCGTCGCCGGTCCCTTCAGCCTCGTCACGGCGAAGAAGAAGGTGCTCGGCGCGCAGCCGATCGCCGTGGCCGTGCCCTCCCTCGGCGCCCGGATCCCCGGGGACACCGCGAACCGACCGGCGCGCCTCGACGAGGGCAAGATCCGCTCGGGCCACACGACCCGCGACTTCCACACCCGGGAGTACGTGCCCGGCGACGATCTGCGCCACGTCCACTGGCCGACGACGGCGAAGTCGGGTGAGCTCATGGTCCGCCACGAAGCCGAGGAGGAGACGCTCCACGCGCTCATCGTCGTCGATCTCGTCGGCGCCGAGGAGCCCCCGGACGACCTCGAGCAGGAGTTCCTCCTCGCCGAGGCGGCCGCCGCCGGTGTCGCCTTCCTCCGCGCGGACTACGAGGTCTGCATGATCACCCCCGGCCATGAGCTCCGGTTCCGGGGCCCGCGCGACGTCGACCGCCTGCGCCTGCTCACCGCGCTCGTCGAACCGGGACCGGCCCACCTGCCCTCCCACGACAACCCCAACCACGTCGTCATCTGCGCCGCCGATGACGCCCGCGCCCAGGCGATGGCCGCGCAGTTCACGCGCCGGATCCCCATCACCGTCCGCAGCCTCTCGGAGATCGATGACATGACGATGCTCGGTTTGAGCGAAGACCTGCCCGAATCCTGGACGACCTTCGACTCGAAGCGGGTCGTGCGATGAGCGCCGACGTCATGCAGCCCGACGTCGGGCAGCCCGGTGCTGTGCAGGAGGAGCGGCAGCGCTCCTCGACGTGGCTCGAGTCGCTGTCGGTGTTCGTCGCCATGGTGCTCACCGCCATCGGGCTCTCCGCGGTCTTCTCCGACTTCGACTGGCTGCTGCCGGTCCTCGTCGCCGTCTTCCTCATCGTCCTCGTCGGGGCGGTCTTCCGCAGCATCCCGGGGCTCAAGGCCACCGGCACCGCGGTCATCGCGCAGTGCATCGTCGGCGTCATCGCCGTCCTCGTCCTCTGCGCGCCCGACACACTGCTCGCAGGGATCATCCCGACCGGTGAGTCGTTCGTCGCCGTCATCGACCTCCTCTCGGCCGGGGTGAGCGACCTCTACGCCTCGACCCCGCCGGCGGAGAGCACGCCCGGCTTCACGGCGATGCTGACGATCGCGTTCACGCTCATCACGATCCTCATCGACGGACTCGTCTCCGACCTCGGCGCCCCGAAGGTCAGCGGCGTCCTCCTCCTCGTGCTGTGGATGATCCCGGTGTTCTTCGCCCCCGCCCAGGTGCGGTGGTGGCACATCGCGGCGATCCTCGCCGCGTTCCTCCTCCTCATGCTCAGCCCCTACTTCCCGCAGGCGAAGTGGCGGGGTGGGCTGACCGCCGTCGTCGCCGGCGCGGTCGCGATCATCCTCGGGATCGCCCTGCCGATGCTCCTGCCGCAGGTCCCGACGCTGCCCAACCGCGCGTCGAACAACCAGGGCGACCTCACGGTGACGAATCCGTTCCTCGACCTGCGCGCCGACCTCGGCGCCCGGGACGATTCGACGCTGTTCACGTACACGACGACGGCGGAGAACCCCGAGCCGATCCGCCTGACGTCGATCAACTCCTTCGACGGGCAGACCTGGGCGCCGACGCCGTTCGGGCTCGACCAGTTCGCGATCGCCGCCGAGGGCCTGCCGTGGCCGCAGGGTCTGCCGCGCAACCAGGGCTACTCCGAGCAGCGCATCGACTTCTCGATCGGCCAGTACGATCAGCAGTACCTGCCGACGCCCTACGCCCCGCAGCAGCCGGAGGGACTCGACCGCCGGTGGATCTACGACGAGTCCTCGCTGACGATCGTCGGCAACGGGGAACGCTCGGGCGGGCTCGACTACTCGATGGACTACCTGTCGATCGAACCCGATGTCAGCGTCATGCAGTCGGCGACCCCGGTCAACTCCGCGGAGTTCGAGACCGAGCTCGAAGTGCCCGAGACCCTGCCGCAGAGCGTGCGCGACACCGCCGACGAGGTCACCGCCGGGGCGAGCAACCAGTGGGAGGCGGCCGTGCTGCTCCAGGCGTACTTCCGCAGCGGCGAGTTCGAGTACTCGCTCGACGCCCCGGAGGAGGCCAGCGGGGACGCGATCTCCGACTTCCTCGTCGACAAGCGCGGGTACTGCGTGCAGTTCTCCTCGGCGATGACGATCATGGCCCGGACCCTGGGCATTCCCGCCCGGATCGGCGTCGGCTTCGCCTCCGGCACGGAGAACGGCGGCGAGTACCAGGTCTCGATGCAGGATTCCCACGCGTGGCCCGAGCTCTACTTCGACGGTGTCGGCTGGGTGCGCTTCGAGCCCACTCCGGGCGGACCGGCCGGGGCTCCCCCGGCGTGGACCGTCGCCGACGGCAGCGCCGATGAGGCGAACGAGGAGACCACCGAATCCGCCACCCCGACCGCGGAGCCGACGGAGAGCGCGTCCGAGGCCGCCCCGGCGACCGAGGAGGGACAGACCACCGAGGCGACGGATGCGGCGGCGGAGCCGGCGAACTCGAATCTCGGCACCGTGATGTGGGCCGTCATCATCGCCGTCCTCATCCTCCTGCTGCTCGCGATTCCCGCGCTGTGGCGGGTGCTCCAGCGCCGTCGCCGCACCGGTTCTCCGGTCGACCTCGAGAACGTGTGGACGGAGATCAGGGCACTGGCGACCGATTACGGTCAGAGCCTCGATCCGAGCCGCACCCTCCGCCACAACGAACTCGTCCTCGCCGGCGGTCCTGCCGTCGCCGAGGCGGGTGCTCGCGCCGCCCGCGGCGAGACGGGTGCCGGGACTTCCGGTGGGGCTGGGGACACCGGGTTTGACCGGGCCGGGGTTGCCGGGGTCTCGAGCGCCGGTGCTGCAGGCGCCGGTGCCGATGTCGGAGCCGGTGCCGGGACGCTGGGACCGTCTGGTCCGGGTCACGGCCGCACCGAGGACGGGCGCGTGCCTGCAAGTCAGGCGGCGGCCGGTTCGGACAGCGCAGGCGCGCCCGGCGGCTCGGCTGCGGGACGGCCCCCGTCGGCGCTCGGCCTCGACGCTCTGCGCAGCCCGGTTCCGTCAGCTTCCGGCATCCGCCGCCACGACGACACGGCGCTGTCGGCGTTCATCGACGCCCTCGAGGCGCAGCGCTACGGGGCGCAGGCCACGGACCTCTCCCCCGCCGAGGCGCAGGCCGTCATCGACGAGGTGCAGACGGATCTGTCCGAGCATGCGACGCCCGGCAGCCGGATCACCGCGAAGATCTGGCCGGCGAGCATCTTCACTCCCCCGAAGTGACCGCCCGCCGCGCGTCGACCGACCATAACGGCGATCGACCACTACCCGGAGCGCCGAATCATCCCTGTGCACGGCGATGATTCGGCGCTCCGCGGAGGTCAAGCGCAGCCGCGCGGAGTCCACGACGCTCCGCAGCGGACAAGCCGCTCCGCGTAGGGGTCAGCGCTTCCGCGCCGCCGCCCGCCTCCCCGCCGTTCGGCCTGCCCCGTCCGGCTTCCCGCCACCGTTTGGGCTCACCTGCGTTTCGAGGGCTCAGTTCTTTACCTGAGCCCTCCGGCCCGGACAGAGCTGCCGACGAAAGTCAGCGTGTCGGACCAGCGGCATCTGTGCGCGGAGTCGGCGGCATCTCTCCGAGACCTCCCCGCAGCCACTCGACTCGCCCACCTCGACTTTGCGCCAGGCCAAACCGAGATGGCCATGACAAGGACTGGCCATTTCAGCCTCAACTGGCGCACACCGCGGTTCGGCCTGACCCGTCCGGCTTCCCGCCACCGTTTGGGCTCACCTGCGTTTCGAGAGCTCAGTTCTTTACCTGAGCCCTCCGGCCCGGACAGAGCCCGAGTCCGCCGGGACCTGCATGAGGGCGGTGAGTATTCGTGCGCGCCGGGCGACGGAACGCACTGTGCGCTGGCGGCGGTGCGTTCCACCGCGGGCGGGTCGGGTAGGTCCATCTGCCCACGGGCGGCGACACGTCAAACTGCATGCGAGAGGGCAGGCGACGGCGAGTGGGGGCATGCGAAAGGGCACCGGGATGATTGCTCATCCGCAGTGCCCTTCGAAACTCAGAGGCTCACGACACTCACTGGTGCCGGACGCTCATTCCCCGCGCTGGCGCTTCTCCCAGCGGTCCTCCATGCGACTCATGAAGCCACCGGAGCTCTTGCCGTTCGACTTCGGCGCCGCCCCCGATCCCGAGGAGCTCTTCGCGCCATCGCCGACGCGTCCGGGACGGCTGAACGCCCAGTACATTCCCGCGACCATGAGGCCGAAACCGACGACGCCGAGGGCGATCCACGCGACCGCCTGATTGACCATCGAGATCGCGAAGATCGTCGCGGCGAGGCCGGCGAGGGCGACGAGGATGCCGACGACGAAGCGCTTCGCCGAGAAGCCCGGACCGCTCACGGCCGCCTGGGATTCCGAGATGTTGCGTGCGAATCGGGGGTCTTCGCTGCGCAGCTGCTTCTCCAGCTGATCGAGAAGCTGCTGTTCGTGATCGGAGAGTGGCATGTCGAACCCCCGTTTCCTTACTCTGGCCTATTGCCCCAATCATAGTCTCTGAACACTGAAAAAACATCTTCGGAACGGGGCAGGCGGGGGTATTCCCACCCCGTCCTCAGACTCACTGAGCGCGGCTGAACGCGCGCCCTGTGCGCAGTCCGTGACGCAGCCTCCGACTCCCGTCCCTCCGGGCGAACAACGGCCCTGGCCAGAGCCCCCGCGAGGGGCGATGACCTCCCTCTCACGCCATGTCCGAAACCCGCTGGTCGCGCCTCGGCGCCCCCGTCCCGGGCTCCCGTGAACGTCAGCGCTTGGGGTGCCGGCGCAGGAGGGAGGCCTGTGAGATCGCCTCGGTGCCGAACCGGCGCCGCACATCATCGAGGGCCACCTCTGCTTCGCGTCCGGCGTGCTCGGGTTCGTCCAACCGGGCTTGCCGGCCGCTGACGGCGAAGTCCATGAGCCCGGCAGCGCGGACTCCGAGCAGCCGGACGCCCTTGGTCCGCTGCGCCCGCAGTCCGCGCAGCGCCGGGCCGAGCGCCTCGTACATCTCCCGGGCCAGATCGGTGGGAGCTTCGAGGGTGATCGACCGGGACAGCGTCGTGAAGTCGTCGAGTCGGTACTTGAGCCCGAGCGTCGTCGCGACCTTCCCCTCGGCCCGCACCCGGTGCGCGACCTTGTCGCAGAGCCGCAGCAGCTCATGCTCGAGCTCCGAGAGGTCCCAGACGTCAGCGCCGAACGTGTGCTCGGCGCTGATCGACCGGTCCTTGACCTGCCGATCCATGCCGTGGGAGTCGAGTCCGTGCGCGCTGCGCCACAGGTGGTGCCCATGCGCCCCGAACACGCGCCCGACCCATGCTTCGTCCATCGCCGCGAGATCGCCGATGAGGCGGATGCCGTACTTCGCGAACCCCGCCTGCGTCTTCTCCCCCACGCCGGGCAGCGCCTCGATCGGCATCGGGTCGAGGAAGTCCCGGGTCGCGGCGAGCGGAACGAGCAGCTGGCCGTGCGGTTTCGCCCGCGCCGAGGCGAGCTTGGCGACGACCCGCGACCCGGCGATCCCGACGGATGCGCTCAGTCCCGTGCGCTCCTCGATCTCCGCGCGCAGCTGTGTCGTGATGTGGACCGGGGACCCGAGCCTGCGCACCGCCCCGGAGACGTCGATGTACGCCTCGTCGACGCTGACCTGGAGGACATCGGGGGTGACCTCGGCGACGAGGTCGAAGACCTGCTTCGAATACGCGGAGTACAGGCCATGGGAGGAGGGGATCACCTCGGCGATCGGACACAGACCGATGGCCCGGGACATCGGCATCGCGGCGTGGACCCCGAACTCACGGGCCTCGTAGCTGGCGGAGACGACGACGCCGCGACCGGCCCTGCCGCCGACGATGACGGGCCTGCCGACGAGTTCGGGACGCGAGAGCAGCTCGACGGAGACGAAGAACGAATCCATGTCGAGATGGAGCATCGTCGCTCCCGTGTCATCCGTTCCCAGGTGCTCGAGGTCACCGCCGGAACGGGCCAGCTGCTTGCGGCTCATGTCCCACCCACGGATCGAACTTTTCGGCTCCCGCACGGTCTGCGGGTAATCTGTGACCATGGTATCGCGCAGCACTGTCACGACGATGACGCTTGCCCTCGGCCTTGTCCTCGCCGGATGTTCGGGACCCAGCGACCCGACGTCCCAGTCGACGTCGACCCCATCGGAGTCCGCGACGCAGACCGACGCCACTGCCGCTCCCAGCGATGCGGGAACCGAGAGCCCGACCCCCACCGAGGCGGCCCCCACGCAGGCCGAGCTCCCCGACTTCATGGCCCCCTATGAGGGCGCCGAGGTGATCTCGAGTTCGCGCGCGCAGGCGGAGTCCGGCACGCTCGACCAGGTGAGCATCGTCATGCGGGCGGAGGCCGAACCCGACGACATCGTCAAGTCCTACACCGAGAAGCTGGAGCAGGCCGGGTTCGAGACGTTCGGCGACGGGTCGCTGACGAAGGCAGCCCAGGTCGTGAACTTCCGTCACAAGGACAACGACGGCATGCTCGTCCTCACCGTCAGCGACGACCCCGCCGACCCGAAGGCCTCGATCGTGTCGCTCGGCGGGACCATCGCTCCGTGACCTCGCCCGACCGCGTCGAGTCCCTCGACGCTCCCGCGGACATCGCCGCCGAGGTGGCGGCCGGCATCTCCTCCTTCCTCACCGCGAAGGCGGCTGAGTTCGAGGCGATCTCGCCCGATACGGCGGAGATCGGCACCGCGCTCATAGACTTCACCCGGGGCGGCAAGCGGATCCGCCCGGTCCTCCTGTGGTGGGGCTATCAGCTCGCCACCGGAGGCGGGCGCCGTCTCGGTGACGGGACGGACACCACGCGTTCGGCACTCGCCGAGGCGGCCGCCTCCCTCGAGCTCCTCCACGCCGCGGCCCTCATCCACGACGATGTCATCGACCACTCGGACACCCGGCGCGGCGAGCCGGCCCTCCACCGCCGCTTCGAGTCCCTCCACGCGGCGCTGGGCTATCAGGGCGAGGCGGAGCCGTTCGGGGTCGCCGCGGCGATCGTCATCGGCGACATCTGCCTGGCCCTGAGCGAGGAGATCTACGAGACCGCGTGCGACGCCCTCTCCGGGTCGGTCACGGCGCAGGCTCTGCGCGCGCAGATGCGCCGGGACGTCATGGTCGGACAGTTCCTCGACGTCCGCGCCGAGGTGATCCCCCTCGACGATGACCGCATCAGCGAACGGGCGTGGGAGGTGCTGAGCTTCAAGTCGGCGAAGTACTCCGTCGAACAGCCGCTCCTCCTCGGCGCGGCTCTCGGCGGGGCGAGCGACGAGCAGCTCGCCGCGCTCTCCCGCTTCGGCCTGCCGCTGGGACAGGCGTTCCAGCTGCGCGACGACGTCCTCGGCATCTTCGGCGACCCGGCAGCGACCGGCAAGCCCGCCGGCGACGACATCCGTGAGGGCAAGCGCACCGTGCTCATCGCCGAGAGCCTGCGCAGGATGCCCGCCGAACGGCGGGAGATCCTCGCCGCGCGCCTCGGGGTCGGCGACCTCAGCGACGCCGAGGTGGCCGAGACCGTGACGATGCTCGCCGAGGCGGGCGGACTCGCCGCCGTCGAGGAGCTCATCGCGATCAAGCACGGGGAGGCGCTGAGCGAGCTGCGCCGGTGGTCCGACGATGGGCAGGCGCTCGACGCCGCAGGGTCAACCGGTGCCGGGACGGCGTTCCGCCTCGGCGAGGGTGCCGTCGAACGGCTCGAGGACTTCGCGACGAAGCTGAGCTATCGGCAGCGCTGAGGCAGTCAGAACGCGAGCGCCTGGGCGCGGCGGCGGACTTCCTTGCGGTTGCCGGCGCGGAGCAGGTCGATCGGGCGTCCCGGCAGGGAGTCGTCGGGGGTGAAGAGCCATTTGATCGACTCCTCGGCGTCGAAACCGGCGTCCTTGAGAGTGCTCAGCGTGCCCTTGAGCGGGGTGAGCACCGCGCCGTCGACGAAGAACGCGGACGGCACCCGCAGCACCTTGGGGTCGCCGTGCTTGTACCCGCAGATCGCGCCGTCTTCGAGGAGTCTGCGCACCTGGGAGATGCCGAGACCGGTTGATTCCGCGATGTCCGGCAGGGTTTCCCAGTCCTGGACGAGTTCTTCCGTATTCACCCCTCAAGCCTAGCAAAATCGGGAAGAAACACGCCGCCATGCGGGCGGCAATCCCGGGTCCGGAGCGGGGTACTCGATACGCTGGTGGTTGAAACTTCCCCAGAGAAATGAAGCCGAACAGGTGACAGATGACTAGCACGCGACGGAAATCGCAGATTCCCATCACCGCCGCCCCTGACATCCGTGCTGCCTCACGCGTGAGTTCGACCGGCCCGATCCCCCGCCCTGCGGGAGCGGATGCCGACACCGCCGAGGCGGCCCCGACGCCTGCCCCGGAAGCGCCGTCCCAGCGGGGTGCGTCCCAGACGGGCACCGCAGCACAGGCTTCGACAGCGCCGACTTCGGGACCGCAGTGGACCGCGGGCACGCAGAGCGAGACCGTGCCCGTCACCCACGGCGGTCGCACCTACAAGGTCAAGCAGGGCGACACGCTCTACGCGGTCGCGAGCCGTCACGGCGTCTCCGTGCCCGCCCTGGCCGACCTCAACCGGATCTCGCCGCGGCAGAATCTCAGCCAAGGGCAGGTCCTCTCCCTGCCGGAGAAGAACGAACTGCCCGACACCGACCCGTCCCACGTCGTCACCCCGGGCGAGACGCTTGCCGGGATCGCCGCGACCCACGGGATCTCCCCGGGCACGCTGCGCCGCGCGAACGCGATGAGCGATGACTCGCTCATCCGCGTCGGCGAACTGCTCCTCCTGCGCGACGGCGCAGCGCGTCCGCGCCGCCACGCACCGGACGTCCCCAAGGCGCTGCCGCAGGTCGCCGGTGCCGAGGGCATCCGCCCGAGCGTCGTCCATGCCGCCCGCCTCAACAAGGCCACTCTGCTCGCCCGCACCCATCCGACCCCGGAGCAGGCGCGGTTCCTCGTCGCGCAGATCGCCGAGGAGCTCGGCGCCGACCCGGCCCTCATGCAGTCCGTCGCCGCCCAGGAGTCCGGTTTCCAGCACGCCACGGTCTCGGCCGGGAACGCGATCGGGATCATGCAGGTCACGCCCCGCTCCGGCCGGTGGGCCAGCGACATCGTCGGACGCAGCCTCGACCTGCTCGACATCGCCGACAACATCGTCGCGGGAACCGTCATCCTCGGCTGGCTCGTCGAGACCGCCGAATCCGAGACCGAAGCACTCGCCGGCTACTACCAGGACCTGCGGACGGTGCGCGAGGACGGACTGCTGCCGGAGACGAAGGCCTTCGTCCGCGCCGTGCAGATGCAGCGGGGCCGCTGGGAGGAGGCACGATGAACGCGCTGCCCGATCCGCTCATCGGCGTGGTCCTCAACGACCGCTACCGGATCGACGCGAAGATCGCCCGCGGCGGCATGGCGATGGTCTACCGCGGAACCGACCTGCGCCTCGACCGCGAGATCGCGATCAAGGTCATGCACGAGCACCTCATCTCCGATGAGACGTTCGTCGAGCGGTTCCGCCGGGAGGCGATCAACGCCGGTCGCCTCACCCACCCCAACCTCGTGGCCATCCACGATCAGTCACGCGACGGCGACATCGTCTACCTCGTCATGGAGCACCTGCCCTCGGTGACGCTGCGCCGGGAGCTCAAGCACCGCGGATCGTTCACCCCGCGGCAGGCGATCGTCGTCCTCGACGCGATCCTCGCCGCCCTCGAGGCGGTCCACTCCACGGGCATCATCCACCGCGACCTCAAACCCGACAACGTCCTGCTCGGCACCGACGGCCAGGTCAAGCTCGCCGATTTCGGGCTCGCCCGCGCCGTCACCTCGGCGACGACGACGAAGACCCTCATCGGCACCGTCGGCTACGTCGCCCCCGAGCTCGTCACCCGCGCCGGTGCCGACGCCCGCACCGACCTCTACACCGTCGGCATCATGTTCTACGAGATGCTCACCGGGACGCAGCCCTACACCGACGACGTGCCCATCCAGGTCGCCTACCGGCACGTCCACGACACGGTGCCGCCGCCGTCGGAACGGGTGCCGGGGCTGAGCCCCCGCCTCGACGCCCTCGTCCTCTGGGCGACGTCGAAGGACCCCGACGACCGGCCCGCGGATGCCGCTGAGTTCCGCAGCGCCCTCGCCGAGGCACGAGCCCACATGAGCGATGCCGAGCTCGATTTCGGTGACCCCGAGGCGGTCGCCGGGGAGCACTCCCCCGCCCTGACCGCGAGCATCGACCTCGGCTCGGATGTGCCGAAGGAGAAGAAGTCCCGCACCGACGAGATCCCCTACCTCGAAGACGACGAAGCCGACGAGGCCGCCGAAGAGGAGACACCCGACGAGGCGAGGGCCGGATTCGACGAGACCGCGAACCGACGCACTGCCGTCGGTGCCGGAGTCGCAGCCGGTGCCGTCGCCGCATCCGGCAGCGCAGGATCGGCCGGTGCCGGCGGTACCGCCACCGCACTGCGCGATGAATCGCCGACCGGTGGCGACGAGGCCTCCGGGGAGTCGTCCGCTGGGGACTCCTCCGATACGCCCGACCACGAGACTTCCGACGCCGACACCCCTGACCGCGACGCTGAGTCGACGGCGGCTCCTGTCCGCACGTCGAAGACGAAGAAGTCGAAGACCGGCGCGAGAACTGCGGTCGCCGCTGTGGCCGGATCCGGGTCCGGCACCGGCACCGCGTCTGCGCAGGCCGATCCGTCCGGGGGCGACGCGGACGAGGCGGGTGCCCCCGTCACGGCGGCGGCCGCCTCGACGGATCCGAAGCGCCGCAGGCGCCGTCGCCTGGCCACGACCCTCGTCGCCGTCGCAGCGGTCATCGTCCTCGTGGCCTGGCTCGTCATCGCCAACCTGCCGACCCCGACGTCGATCGTTCCCGGTCAGCTAGCCGGCAAACCCGTCGCCGAGGCGACCGCAGCCGTCGAGGACAGCGGGCTGACGACGGAGCGGCAGGAGGTCTTCGACGACCAGGTCCCGGCCGGCACCGTCGTCGGGTCCGAACCGGTCGGAGGCACGGAGCTCTCCCCCGAATCGACGGTGACGCTCGTCGTCTCGAAAGGCGTGGAGATGTTCGCGGTCCCCGAACTCGTCGGCCAGACCGGCGATGAGGCGAAGTCGGCGCTCGAGGACACCGGCCTCGCCGTCGGCGACGTCAGCGAGGAGTACAGCGACTCGGTCGACAAGGGGCGCGTCATCAGCGCCTCGGAGGACCAGGGCAAGGAGCTCACGCACGACACGGCCGTCGACCTCGTCGTCTCGAAGGGCCCCGAACCGATCGCCGTGCCCAACGTCGAGGGCCTGTCTTACGATGCGGCCTTCGCCACGCTGACGAAGCGCGGATTCCGCGTCGGCAAGGAAGAGGTCTTCTCCGACACCGTCCCCAAGGGCGACGTCGTCTTCCAGTGGCCCAAGAGCACCGAGGCGAAACCGTACAACTCCCTCGTCATCGTCCGCGTCTCGAAGGGCAAGGAGGAGAAGCCCGCCGACGAGAACAAGGACGAGAAGCCGCAGGACGAAGCCGACAAGGACGGCAAGTGACCGAAGCCCTGGCACAGCTCACGGGCTGATCCGGCGGCGACACAACAAGGGCGCCCCTCGCAGATGGTGATTGCGAGGGGCGCCCTTGTGTCCCGCAACCTGAGGTTGGGACGGGCCCGCGTCGGCTGGGCCCCGCGGTCGAGACCGCGCGGACTCAGCCCCGGCGCGTGAGGTACTCCGCGACCTGGAACGCCATCTCGAGCGACTGGTCGTGGTTGAGGCGCGGGTCGACGAGCGTCTCGTAGCGGCGGCGCAGGCCTTCGTCGTCGATCTCCGTCGCCCCGCCCATGATCTCGGTGACGTCGTCACCGGTGAGTTCGATGTGGAGACCGCCGGGGACCGTGCCGGCTTCCTGGTGAGCGGCGAAGAAGCCCTCGACCTCGGCCATGACGTCTTCGAAGCGCCGGGTCTTGTATCCCGTGCTCGAGGTGATCGTGTTCCCGTGCATCGGGTCGCTGACCCAGGTGACGTGCGGCAGCTGGTCGCCGATGCCGGCGAGGAGCTCGGGGAGGACGTCGTTGATCTTGCCGGCGCCCATGCGGGTGACGAAGGTGAGGCGTCCGGGCTCTGCGTCGGGGTCGAGCTTCTCGGCCAGCGCCATGGCGTCGGCGGCGGTCGCCGTCGGGCCGAGCTTGACGCCGATCGGGTTCTGCACCTTCGAGAGGAAGTCGACGTGGGCGCCGTCGATCTCCCGGGTCCGCTCCCCGATCCACAGGAAGTGGCCGGAGACGTCGTAGGGCAGTCCGGTGCGCGAGTCGATGCGGGTCAGTGCCCGTTCGTACTCGAGCAGGAGCGCCTCGTGGGCGGAGTAGAACTCCGTGGTGCGCAGCGCATCGAAGTCGGCGCCGCAGGCGTCCATGAACCGGATCGCCCGATCGATCTCCCGCGCGGTCTGCTCGTAGCGCTGGTAGCCGGGGTTCGACGTGAGGAAGCCGCGATTCCATTCGTGGACGAGCCGCAGATCGGCGAAGCCGCCCTGCGTGAAGGCGCGGATGAGATTGAGCGTCGAGGAGGAGACGTGGTAGCCCTGGAGCAGGCGGTTCGGGTCGTGCCGGCGCGACTCCTCGGTGAACTCGTAGCCGTTGACGATGTCGCCGCGGAACGACGGCAGCGTGACGCCGTCGCGGGTCTCCATGTCCGCGGACCGCGGCTTGGCGAACTGTCCGGCCATGCGGCCGATCTTGACGACTGGCATCGAGCCGCCGTACGTGAGCACGGCCGCCATCTGAAGCACGGTCTGGACGCGGGCACGGATCTTGTCGGCCTGGGCACCGGCGAAGGATTCGGCGCAGTCGCCGCCGGCGAGGACGAACGCCTCACCACGGGAGGCCGCGGCGATCCGCTGCTTGAGCACGTCGGCTTCTCCGGCGAAGATGAGCGGCGGGTAGCTGCGCAGCTTCTCAAGGGAGTCTTCGAGCGCTTCGGCATCGAGATACGTCGGCTGCTGCTTCGCATCCATCGTCCGCCAGTCGTCGAGACCGCTGAGGTCGTCGGTGCCGGCTGCGGCGATGTCGGTGTGGGCGAAGACCGGATCGATATGAAGGCTCACTGCAGTTCTTTCGTTACGTTTCTTCACCGGTCTCGAAGTCCTCCGCGGAGACGTTGTCGAGGAAGTCGCGGAACTGGGCGACTTCCTCTTCGTCTGCTTCGGGAGCTTCGATGCCGGCGTCTTTGAGGAGATCGGAGTCGACGTAGACCGGGCACTCTGCCGTCAGGGCCAGGGTCACGGCGTCCGAGGGGCGCGCGGAGATCGTCTTGCCGTCCTCGGTGTGGAGTTCGGCGAGGAAGATCTGTCCGTCGCGACCGGTGATGGTCACATCGGCGAGTTCGTCGTCATGGGCGGCGAGCACGTCGAGGAGCAGAGCATGGGCCATCGGCCGCGGCGGGGTCAGGCCCCGCTGCGCGATCGAGAGCGCATTCGCTTCGATCGCACCCACCCAGATCGGCAGGTAGTAGGCGGGCTCATTGGCCTTGAGCAAAAGGATCGGTTGGTTGGCGGGCATTTCGATGCGCACACCGACAACCTCAACTTCGACGTTTGACATTATCCCCCGGTCAGGAGCGCGGGCGCTGCTGGAAGATCATTCTGAACTTCCCGATCTGCACGTCCGCGCCGTTCTGCAGTTCGATGGAGTCGATGAGCTGACGACCGACATAAGTGCCGTTGAGCGACCCGGTGTCGCGCAGGGTGAATCCGCTCGGGGTGCGAATGAACTCAGCGTGCTTGCGCGACACGGTGACGTCGTCGAGGAAGATGTCGGCGTTCGGGCTGCGGCCCACCGTGACGACATCCGTGTCGAGGAGGATCTGCGAACCGGAGTCCGGTCCCGACACAACGACGAGGAGGGCGTCGGTGTCCTGGAGTCCGTCGAGGTCCGGCACGGGGTGGATCTCACCGGTGTGCGGGTCGAGGATTCCCTGGAACGGCTGCTGACCCGAGTCGCCGGCATTCTGCGCGCCCGGATACTGCTGGCCGCCCTGGTACTGCTGACCACCCTGGTTCTGCTGGTCATAGCCCTGCTGGCCGCCGGACTGCTGGCTGTAGCCCTGCTGATCGTAACCCTGCTGAGCGTACTGACCCTGCTGGTCATAGCCCTGCGGCTGATACTGACCCTGCTGGGTGTAGTCGTCCTGCTGGCCGTATCGGCCGGGAGGCTGCTCACCTGTGGGGTGATCGGCGTGCCGGCCGTGTCCGCCGTCGCCCTGGTTCTGCTGCGGCTGGTTCTGTCCGAAGTTCGGCGCGGCAGGCGCATCCTCAACCGGCGGCTGCCCGTAGGCAGGCGTGTTGCCACGACCGTCACGGCCCTGATCCTGGTCGGCGCCATCGTTTCCGGTGCCGAAGGGGAACTTCTTCGACTGCGGAACTTCTCCGTTGTCGTACCACGGCTGCGAGGGATTCCGGCGCCCTTGGTCATTGTTCTGCGACATTATGCCTCCTCGCTCTGCACGAGCTTATGGTACTGCTCCTCGTCCAACAGGCCCATCACCTGTTCGGGATCGCTCGCCTCGACGAGGTACATCCAGCCGTCCTCATAGGGAGAGGAGTTGACGGTCTCAGGTTTGTCGGAGAGCGCCTCGTTGATCTCGGTGACGGTGCCGGACAGAGGCGCGATGAGATCGGAGACGCTCTTCGTGCTCTCCACCTCTCCGCAGGAGTCGCCCTGGGTGATCGAATCTCCGACTGCGGGCAGGTCGACATAGACGACGTCGCCCAGCTGGGACTGGGCGAAATCGGTGATACCCACACGGTAGACGACGTTGTTCTCCGTGGTGTGGACCCACTCGTGGTCCCGTGAGTATAGGTAAGAGACTGGAAAATCCAGTTCCGCCATGTCGACTCCTCCAGCTTGTCGGTGTTCCAAGCATAGCCGCCTGGAGTGCTTACATAACAATCACGAAACAGAAATGTTACTGACCCTCTGACGACAAGTCAGCAGACCCCTGTCTCTCAGGTGACTACCTGGGATGATACTAGTTTGTCGAAGGTCACGAACCGCAATTTTGGAAGTTCGGGAGCGATCGTTATAGGCTTGACCACGTTGCCCCGGCACGGGTGCTGAGCAACGGGCTATGGCGCAGCTTGGTAGCGCGCTTCACTGGGGGTGAAGAGGTCGTGGGTTCAAATCCCGCTAGCCCGACCGATCGAATGTGTCGCGACTGATGTCGCGGCACATTTTTCATTTCCTTTCGATTCCCGCAGCACCCTCGCCGCCTGGTGCGCCCTCGGTGCGCCGCCCGGTGCCCCCTCGGCGCCGTGTGCGCAGCGATGCCGGGTCCGTTCTCGGCGTCGCCGGAACCGCGAACGAGCTCTCCTGCGCGGTCAGTCCTCCCGCTGCCGCTCACCGTCGAAGCGGCCGGCGAAGACGACGGTCGCCGCCCCGATGACCACGAGCAGCCCGAGGCCCCAGCGCAGGTTGGTCGCGGTGGCGATGACCCCGACGAGCGGACTCGTCGCCATGAACCCGATGCGCATGATCCAGTTGACGAGCGTCACTCCGGCCGCCCGCCCGGCACCGGGAAGGCGCGAGGCGGCACTGAGCGCCCCGGGCACGAGCGTCGCCGAGCCGTATCCGAGCGCGGCGAGCGAGACCAGCAGCTGCACCGGCTCGACCGCGGTCGCCGCCCCGAGACCTCCGAGAGCGATGAGGACGCCGCCGAGGCGGGCGATCCGTCCCGCCCCGAACCGGCCGACGAGGACATCGCCGGTGAAGCGGCCGACGCACTGGCTGCCGATGACGATGCTGAATCCGATCCCGGCCATCGTCACCGGCAGACCCGCGATGTCGACGGCGGCGAGCGCCGCCCAGTTGTTCGCGATGTCCTCGACCGCGGTCCCGCAGACCGCGACGATCGCCAGCGGCAGCGCGGCGATGAGGATCCGGCGCTTGCGCCCGGGTCCCGGGGCCGGTGCACGGGCCGCCTCGGCGTCGTCGATGATGTGCCTGCCCCACTGCCGGCCCTCTCCCCCGATGAGCCACCGCCCGACGATGACGAGGACGAGGCAGCCGACCGCGACGAGGAGGAGATGCAGCCGGATGTCCATGCCCGCCGCCGCGGCCGCTGTGGCCAGGGCACCGCTGAGCAGACCGCCGAGGCTCCACAGCGCATGCATCGAGGAGAGGATGATCCGCGACCGGTTCTCCTGGACGCCGATACCGACGACGTTCTGTGCGACATCGACGATGGCGTCGCAGACTCCGACGAGGAAGAGGCAGCCGGCCATCATCCAGCCGCTCGTCGACCATCCGGTGAGCGCGACGAACGCGACGAGGAGGACGGTGCCGCCGACGACGACCGCGTTCGCGCCGAAGCGGCCGATGAGCCGGGCCGGCAGGATGGAGGAGGCGATGGCCCCGACGGCGAAGGAGGCGACGACGAGCCCGAACTCCCACGCGCTCAGACCCAGCCGGGTGATGAGGAGCGGGTACCACGGCAGGAGGGCGGCGAACGCGGCGCCGTTGGACGAGAAGTAGATTCCCGCTCCCGCAACGCCCGCGAATCCCGGCGTGCTCCGCTGTCCCATCGTCTCTCCCTCCCGTGCTCTCCGGACTGCTGCGCCTCGGCCTGCTGTGCCTCGGCACGCTGTCCTCCGGGACCTCGGCGGTGCCGGGCGAGTCGCTGCGGTCCGTCACCGGCCGGCACAATGGTCCCCACCCTATCGATCCTGTCCGCCCGCGATCGCGAGCCACGCGTGCGGCCAGGTCGGCGGACACGGCAGCGCGGCAGTCGCCCGTGCCCGCCGACCTGGCGTACCCTGGGTGACGCACAGCACCCGGGATGATCGGTTCCGGGCGACCGAATCACCCAAGGAGACCTCCCGTGTCCACGTCTCAGAACCCAGCCGACAACCGGCTGCACGGAATGGAGCGGGTGTCCTCCCGCATCATCGGCATCTCGATCGCCGCCGCCCTCGGCGGGTTCCTCTTCGGTTTCGACACGGCGGTCATCAACGGCGCCGTCGACGCCCTGGCCACCGACTTCGGTCTCGACGCGTTCCTCAAGGGCTTCGCCGTCTCCTCGGCGCTCATCGCCTGCGCCGTCGGTGCATGGTTTGCGGGATCGCTCGCCAACCGCTTCGGTCGCCTTCCCGTCATGGTCGTCGCCGCGATCCTCTTCTTCATCTCCGCGATCGGCTCGGGACTCGCCTTCGGCGTCACCGACCTCATCATCTGGCGCATGGTCGGCGGCCTCGGCGTCGGCGCGGCCTCCGTCATCGCTCCCGCCTACATCGCCGAGGTCTCCCCCGCCCGTGTGCGCGGACGCCTCGGATCCCTCCAGCAGCTCGCGATCGTCTCCGGCATCTTCGCCGCACTGCTGTCCAATGCGCTGCTCGCCACGGTCTCCGGTGGCGCCTCGGCCCCGTTCTGGTTCGGCATCGACACGTGGCGGTGGATGTTCATGGTCGAGGCGATCCCGGCCCTCATCTACGGTCTCTCCGCCCTCGGACTGCCGGAGTCCCCGCGCTTCCTCGTCGCCCGTGGCCGCGAGGAGGAGGCGGCGAAGGTGCTCCGCGACTTCACCGGCGTCGTCGACACCGACGCCCTCATCGACCGCATCCGCCAATCGCTCAAGCGCGAGGAGCGCGAGTCGTTCCGCGACCTCATCGGCAAGCGGTTCGGCCTCAAGCCGATCGTGTGGATCGGCATCCTGCTGTCGGTCTTCCAGCAGTTCGTCGGCATCAACGTCATCTTCTACTACTCGACGACCCTGTGGAGGTCCGTCGGCTTCGACGAGTCGAGCGCCCTGCTCACCTCCGTCATCACCTCGGTGACGAACATCGTCGTGACGATCGTCGCGATCCTCCTCGTCGACAGGGTCGGGCGCCGCAAGATGCTCCTCGCCGGCTCCCTGCTCATGGGCGTCTCACTGGCGATGATGGCGATCGCGTTCTCCTTCGCCGAACTCGTCACCGCCGCCGACGGCACGACGAGCGCCGAGCTCGGTGCCCCCTGGTCGGTCATCGCCCTCATCTCCGCGAACGTCTTCGTCGTCGGCTTCGGTGCGACGTGGGGTCCGCTGACCTGGGTCCTCCTCGGCGAGATGTTCCCCAACCGGATCCGCGCCGCCGCCCTCGCCGTCGCCGCGGCAGCGCAGTGGGTCGCGAACTTCGCGATCTCGACGACGTTCCCGATCTTCGCCGACATCAGCCTCACCTTCGCGTACGGCTTCTACGCGTTCTTCGCCGTCCTCTCCTTCTTCTTCGTGTGGTGGAAGGTTCCGGAGACGAAGGGCATCGAACTCGAGGACATGAGCGAGGACGTCTCCCCCACCCACAAGCCCTGACCCGACCGCTCTCACCTCTCGCCGTAGGCGGTCGGTGGTCACCCGCGCCGAGGCGGTCGGAGCGTCACCTGCACCGAGGCGGTCAGGCGTTGTCGTCGGAGGCGCGGGACGACCGTGCCTGCCCGGCGCGCGCCTCACCGGAGCTGCCGGAGTCACTGAAGTCGCCGACGTCACCGGCGCCGGCGGCACCGGCATCAGCATCGCCGACGTCACCAGTGTCGGCGTCGGCACCGTCGGCGTCCGCGGCATCACCGGAGTCGGCCGCGTCAGGGTCGCTGGCATAGTCCATCTGAGCAGGGTCGTCCTTGCGCTTGAGGCCGATGATGAGACCGGCGACCGCGAGCGCGAAGCACGCGACGAGTCCGACCGTCAGGCCGGGGGCGAGCGCGTAGGCCTTCGCCAGCGCCTGGAAGCCGAGGAAGCCGACGGTCGAGTAGACGAGCGCCCACGCCGAGCCGCCGATGATGAGCGCCGGAATGTATCGGCGCGCGCTCATCCCCGAGGTGCCCGCAGCGAGGTTGAGGACCGTCTGGAGCCCGACCGTGAGGAAGCTCAGCGCGATGACGGGAGAGCCGTAGCGGTTGATCATCGCCTCCGCCTTGCGGTACTTGCGTCCCGACATGAGCCGGTCGACGCGGTCAATGCGGCGGATGCCGTTGCGGGCGAGACGCCCGAGCAGGTAGGTGCCCCCGGCGCGCGCGAGGATGATGCCGAAGAGGATGAGCCACGTGACGGCGACGGGGAACGACCAGTCGAGGGGGTTCATCGGCGCTGCGCCTCACCGTTCCGGGTGCTCTTCGTGCTCACCCTTCGAGTCTACGGCATCCCAGGTTAGTCCGCCCTAACCTGGGATGCGGCGAGACGAGGAATCTCAGCCGCACCCGCTCACACGCGCACGCCGCCGAGCCACACCTGGCTGACCCGGTCCTCGATGCCGCGGACGTCGTCGGTGCTGAGGTCCCCGTCGATGAGGACGAGGTCGGCGAGGAGGTCGGGAGCGATGCGCCCGCGGTCCTCGTGGCCGAGGAGGTCGGCGGCCACCGAGGTGCCGGCGGCGAGCGCCTCGGCCCCGGAGAGCCCGGCCCCGGCGAGCAGGCTGATCTCCTCGAGGTTCTCCCCGTGCGGGCCGACTCCGGCGTCGGTGCCCATCGCGATCCGCACCCCCGCCTCGTGGGCGCGCACGATCGAATCGTGGTGGGCGTCGATGACGGTCTTCGCCTTGTCGATGACCGACTGCGGCATGTTCGCCCCCGCCTCGGCGGCCTTGATGACGGCCCGCGGCGCCTGCAGGGTGGGGACGAGGAACGTGCCGTGCTCGAGCATGAGGTCGATCGCCTCGTCGTCGAGGTAGATGCCGTGCTCGATCGAGCGGACACCGGCGCGCACCGCGGCCTTGATGCCCGGTGCGCCCTGCGCATGGGACATGACGTGCGCTCCCTGGGCGGCCGCCTCGGCGACGATCATCGCGATCTCAGCGTCGGAGAACTGGGAGTGGCGCGGATCGTCCCGCGGGGAGAGGACCCCGCCGGTCGAGCAGATCTTGATGTGGTCGGCCCCGGCCCGGAGCAGCTCACGAGCCTTCCTCTGCACCCCCTCGACACCGTCGGCGACGCCCGAGGGGCGACCGGGGTGGGCGGCGAGGAACGGGGACTCGGCGCCGGAGACGAGGTGGTTGTCCCCGTGCCCGCCGGTCTGGGACATGATGTTGACCGCGATCGTCAGCCGCGGCCCGGGCACGACCCCGGTCTCGACGGCCGTCTTCGTCCCGAGGTCGGTGCCCCCGGCGTCGCGGACCGTCGTCACCCCGCCGGCGAGCGTGTCGGCCATGTGCCGCACGGAGTTGTAGAACTGGAGGGAGAACGGGTCGTGGAATGCCGAGACATTCGCCGCGCCCGCGCTCATGAGATGGACGTGGCAGTCGATGATGCCGGGCACGAGCGTGCGGTCGGTGGCGTCGACGAACTCGTCGCCGGCGTTGTGGGACCCCTGCCCCTCCTCGGTGATCGCGGTGATCCGATCGCCGTCGACGACGACATCGCGCCGTCCGGGGACGAACCGGGTGCCGTCGAAGACCTTCGCGTTCGTGAAAACCGTGACCATGGGCGCTCTCCTCAGCATCGTGGATGGGTGTCGCAGCGGGACCGGCCGACCGATCCCCGTGATCCTTCACATCTATCACGTCACCGTGTGCCACGTCATACCGGCGTTCACGTGCCCGACACCTTCTCCGGCTAAGATCATCAGCGAATACTCAGTCGGCGCTCACGGCGTCGACCTGGCAGCTCGATCCGGAAGTACTGTGACAGAACACGCCGCGCAATTCCCTGCCCAGCCCCGCCCCCGCGAGGATCGCACCCTCATCGATGTGCTCCTGGAGACCGCGGGCGCCCACGGCGACCAGCCCGCGATCGACGACGGCAGGACCGTGCTCAGCTACTCCGAGCTCATCACCGACATTCGCGACCTCGCCCTCAGCCTCGCCGAGGCGGGCATCGGTCCCGGTGACAAGGTCGGGGTGCGCGTGCCGTCGGGCTCCGTCGATCTCTACGTCGCGATCCTCGCGACGATGATGCTCGGTGCCGCCTACGTCCCCGTCGACGTCGACGATCCCGATGAGCGGGCCCGCACCGTGTTCGCCGAGGCGGCCGTGACCGGAGTGATCACCGAGGGCCGGGCGATCGAGGCCCGCACCGCGCGGGGGCCGCTCGAGCGCTCCGAGATGCGCGGGCCGACCCCCGACGACGACTGCTGGGTGATCTTCACCTCCGGGTCGACAGGCACCCCGAAGGGCGTGGCCGTCTCCCACCGCTCGGCTGCCGCGTTCGTCGACGCCGAGGCGGCCCTCTTCCTCACCGAGGAGCCGCTCGGTCCCGGCGACCGCGTGCTCGCCGGCCTCTCCGTCGCCTTCGATGCCAGCTGTGAGGAGATGTGGCTGGCGTGGCGGCACGGCGCCTGCCTCGTCCCCGCCCCGCGCGCGCTCGTCAAGTCCGGCATGGACCTCGGGCCGTGGCTGTCCTCGCGCGGCATCACCGTCGTCTCGACGGTGCCCACCTTGGCCGCCCTGTGGCCGGCCGAAAGCCTCGACGCCGTGCGCCTCCTCATCTTCGGCGGCGAGGCCTGTCCCCCCGAACTCGCCCGCCGCCTCAGCGACGAGGGCCGCGAGGTGTGGAACACGTACGGCCCCACCGAGGCGACCGTCGTCGCCTGCGCCGCCCTCCTCGACGGGACCGAGCCGATCCGCATCGGCCTGCCGCTCGACGGCTGGTCGCTCGCCGTCGTCGACGCCGCCGGCACCCCCGTGGCCGAGGGTGAGACCGGCGAGCTCATCATCGGCGGCGTCGGCCTGGCCCGCTACCTCGATCCGGCCAAGGACGCGGAGAAGTACGCGCCCATGCCGAGCCTCGGCTGGGAGCGGGCCTACCGGTCCGGCGACCTCGTCGTCAACGATCCCGCCGGCCTCATCTTCGTCGGCCGCGCCGACGAGCAGATCAAACTCGGCGGTCGCCGCATCGAACTCGGTGAGATCGACGCCGCCCTCCAGGCGCTGGCCGGCGTCGAGGGCGCGGCGGCCGCGGTGAAGACGACCCCGGCCGGCACGGACATCCTCGTCGGCTACCTCGCGAGCGCCGCCCCCGACGCGCAGGATCGGATCCCGGCATGGGAGGAGGCTCTGCGCGTCGAACTGCCGGCCGCTCTCGTCCCCCGCCTCGCCCTCATCGACGAGCTGCCGACGAAGACCTCGGGCAAGGTCGACCGCGCCGCCCTGCCGTGGCCGATGGGCGGGGAAGCGGAGACCGCGGACAGCACCGAGGTGTTCGACCCCGCCACCGAATGGATCGCCGACCAGTGGACGGCGGTCCTCGGGTCCCGCCCGGGTGCGGACACGGACTTCTTCACCGTCGGCGGCGGCAGCCTCGCCGCCGCCCAGCTCGTCTCCCGGCTGCGCGGCCAGCACCCGAGCGTCACCGTCGGCGACATCTACGCCCACCCGCGCTTCGGTGCGCTGGCCACCCTCTGCCTCGGCGATGACGGGGCCGCCGCCCCCGGACCGATCCGGGAGATCGGGCGGACGTCGAAGGGCATGCAGGCATTCCAGACGCTGCTCGCGATCCCCGTCCACATCCTCGGCGGGGTGCGGTGGGTCGTCATCGCCATGGTCCTCGCCAACCTCGCGAACCTCCTCGGGGCCGACGTGCCGCTGACGCCGTGGCCGGTCGTCATCACGCTCTTCCTCGTCTTCGTCACCGCGTGGGGGCGGATGCTCATCTCCGCCGGTGCCGCCAGGCTGCTCCTCGCCGGGCTGAAACCGGGCGTCTATCCGCGGTCGGGCTGGGTGCACAAGCGGCTGTGGCTCGCCGAGCACATCGCCGACCTCGCCGCGGCCGTCTCCGTCGCCAGCGCCCCCTGGGTGGGGTGGTATGCGAAGCTGCTCGGCAACCGCATCGGACCCGACGCCGACCTCCACTCCGCCCCGCCGGTCACCGGGTTCCTCACCCTCGAAGGGGGTGCGGCGATCGAACCCGAGGTCGACCTCAAGGGCTGGTGGGTCGACGGTGACCTCCTGCGCATCGGCACGATCGTCGTCGGGGAGAATGCAACTGTCGGTGCTCGGTCGACGCTCATGCCCGGCACGCAGATCGGCGCCGGGGCGCTCGTCGAGGCTGGGTCCGCGGTGACGGGCAAGGTGCGCCGCAACCAGATCTACTCGGGCTCCCCGGCCGTGCGCATCGGCAAGGCGAAGAAGACGTGGCCTGCCCCGCCGCAGCGCCGTCGCCTGCCGTTCCTCTTCTACGCCGCCGGCTCCCAGTTCAACGCCGCCCTGCCCTACCTCGCCGCGGTGCCCGGGCTCCTTCTCATGGTCGCCGTCTCCGGGATCGCCGTCGTCGAGAACCCGTGGCTCGTCCTCGCGTGGTCACCGCTGCTGGCGTGCGTGTGGTTCGTCTGCACCGCCCTGTTCATCCTCATCTCCGTGCGCGTGCTCGCCATCGGCATGGAGGAGGGCGAGTTCCCCGTCCGGTCGGCCCGCGGCTACCGGGTGTGGGCGACCGAGCGGCTCCTCGACCTCGCCCGCGATCTCCTCTTCCCCCTCTACGCCTCGATGCTCACCCCGTGGTGGCTGCGGGCGCTCGGGGCCAAGGTCGGTCCCGGCACGGAGATCTCCACCGTCGTCTTCGTTCCGAAGATGACGACGATCGCCGCCGGCGCGTTCCTCGCCGATGACACGATGGTCGCGAGCTACGAACTCGGCCACGGGTGGATGCGCGCGGGCCGGGCGAAGGTCGGCAAGCGGGCGTTCCTCGGCAACTCGGGCATCGCCTCACCGGGCAGGCGGGTGCCGAAGAATGCGCTCGTCGCCGTGCTCTCGGCGGCCCCGGCGAAGGCGAAGAAGGGCTCCTCGTGGCTCGGGTCTCCCCCGGTGCAGCTGCGCCGGGCCGCCGTCGACGCCGACGAGTCGCTCACCTACGCCCCGAAGCTCGGCGTGAAGATCGCCCGCGGCATCTTCGAGACGCTGCGGATCACCTCGGTGATGGTCGGCGGCGCGCTCGTCGCCGCGGTCATCCTCACGATCATCGCCCTCCTCGGCGTCCCCGGCGGACCGGCCTCCCCGGCCGGCGGCTTCCTCGCCTCCGTCGGGCTCGCCCTGCTCACGTCCGGGGTCGTCATGATGGTCGCCGGCGCCGTCGCCGCGGGCCTGGCGGTCATCGCGAAATGGGTCTTCGTCGGCCGCATCAGCCCCGGGGACCACCCGCTGTGGTCGTCGTTCATCTGGCGCGGAGAGGTCGCCGACTGCTTCGTCGAACTCGTCGCCGCCCCCTGGTTCACCCGCAACGCCGTGGGCACCCCGGCGATCGTGTGGTACCTGCGCGCGATGGGGGCGTGGATCGGGCACGGCGTGTGGTGCGAGTCCTACTGGCTGCCCGAGGCCGACCTCGTGCGCCTCGACGACAATTCGACGGTCAACCGCGGCTGCGTCGTCCAGACCCACCTCTTCCACGACCGGGTGATGAGCCTCGACGAGGTCACCCTCGAGGCCGGGGCGACGCTCGGACCCAACAGCGTCATCCTGCCCGCGGCGACCCTCGGGGAGAACGCGACGGTGGGGGCGACCTCGCTCGTCATGCGCGGCGAGTTCGTGCCGCCCCATGCGTACTTCAGCGGCAATCCTGTCATACCCTGGGTGGATGCACCTGAACTCCCTGAGCGCGCCCCGGTCGAGCACCCCGTCGATGCTTGATCCCTATACGCCGGGCGTCGGCAGTGCGGATCTGCTCATCGACCACTACGACATCGACCTCGACTACCGGATCGGGCCCAACCGGCTGGCCGGGAAGGCGCGGCTGACCGGCCGGGTGCTCACGGAGACGTCGACGATCGTCCTCGACCTCACGGGGATGCGTGTGACGAAGGCGAGCGTCAACGGCCGCAAGGTCCGCTACTCGCTGCGCGGGAAGAAGCTGCGGCTGAGCACCGAGGCGCTGGGGAAGAACCAGCCGGTGCGCATCGACATCGCCTACGAGGGCAACCCGCAGCCGGCGATCGGCACGTGGGGCGACATCGGCTGGGAGGAGCTCGAGGACGGCGTCCTCGTCGCCGGTCAGCCCGTCGGCGCCTCGACGTGGTTCCCCTGCAACGACCATCCCTCGAACAAGGCGAAGTTCCGGATCAGGGTGCTCACGGAGTCCGAGTACACCGTCGTGTCCAACGGCGACCTCGTCGAGAAGGTCCGCAAGGCCGGGCGCACGGCGTGGACGTTCCAGTCGACGACGCCGCTGGCGACCTACCTGGCGACCGTGCAGATCGGCCGGTACCGCAGCGCCGAGCTGCCCGCCCCGCCAGGGGTCGCCCCGAGTCCCGTTCCGCTGACGGTCTTCGCCGGTGAGGCCTGGCACACCGCCGTCGCGCGCCTGCCCGTCCAGCACGCGATGATGACCCTCTTCGTCGATCGCTTCGGGCCCTACCCGTTCGACCGCTACGACGTCGTCGTGACGAACGAGGAGCTCGAGATCCCGCTCGAGTCGCAGCCGCTGTCCGTGCTCGGGCCCAATCACCTCGGCCCCGAATGGGAGGCCGAACGGCTCGTCGCCCACGAGATGGCCCACCAGTGGTTCGGCAATTCGCTCACCCCCGGCAGCTGGTCCGACATCTGGCTCAACGAGGGCTTCGCGTGCTACGCCGAGTGGCTGTGGTCGGAGGAGACGGGGCTGATGAGCGCCGACGAGTGGGCCCGGACGTGGCATCGGGCGCTCAGCGCTTCCCCGCAGGACATCGTCCTCGCCGATCCCGGCGGCCCCGACATGTTCGACGATCGCGTCTACAAGCGCGGGGCGCTCACCCTCCACGCCCTGCGGCTGACCCTCGGCGACGACGTGTTCTTCGCGTGCGTGCGCGAATGGACGACGCGGCACCGGCACGGCAACGTCACGACGCGGGACTTCATCGACAGCGTCTCGCGCACCTCCGGTCGTGACATCGCCGAGGTGGTCCGTCCCTGGCTGACCGAGACCGCGCTGCCCCCGCTGCCGCTACCCCAGCTGCCGCACGAGCAGGTCTGAGTCGCCGCTGCGGCCGACGGGTTCGAATCCGCGGCCGCGGTAGAGGTGGGCGGCCCCGTTGCCGTCCTCGACGGCGAGGCTGACCGCGCGGACCCCGGAGAGCCGGGCGAGCGTGAGGAGGACGTCGAGGAGGGCCCCGCCGATCCCCTGCCCCTGGTAGGCGGGGAGCACGGCGATCGCGAGCTCCGGGATGTCGGCGGAGACCCACCCGTAGCCGGCGAAGGGGGCGGGCGCCTCGTCACCGGCCTCGGCGACGAAGTCAGCCTCCCCGGATTCGTCCTCGACCACCTCGGCGACGATCTCCCCGTCAGCGGACTCCTCGTCGACGACGGTCGAGGCGATGACGGTGGAGTGCGGTTCGAGCCCGGCGATGAACGTCGCGTCAGCGGGTTCCTCCTCGTCGCCGGTGATCGCGGCGGGGTCGGCATAGCGCAGCCACGCGAGGCCGACGATCTCCTCCCCGGCTTCGTCGTAGCAGGCCACGGCGAGGTCGCCTCGGCGCCCCCAGTCCGCGAAGTACGCCCGCGCATCGGGCCGGTCGACGAGGTCGGCGCGGGGAATCGTCGGCTTGTCCATCGACCAGTTGAAGGCGAGGTCGACGAAGGGGACGAACACCTCGTCGGGGGTGTCGGCCGGCAGGGGCCGGATGCGGGTGGCCAGATCGTGCTCGCTCATGTCAGTCCCTTCTCTACCGCGGTGCGGATCCAGGTGTGGTTGCGCACGCGCCAGCCCAGGGTGAGTGCGCGCAGGCCGATGAAGCCGAGGCAGAAGGTCGCCCACAGTCCCAGCGCACCGGGCCACAGCGCGGTGACGGGGATGAGGAGGAGGGCGTAGCCGATGACGGCGAGGAGCTGGGCCAGGGCGAGGTAGCGGGCGTCCTCGGCGCCCATGAGGACCCCGTCGAGGACGAAGACGTACCCGGCGATCGGCATGCCGAGGGCGAGGATCGGCAGGAGCCCGGTCAGCGTCGCGATGACGGCGGGGTCGGAGGAGAAGACGCGCGGGATGAGGCCGGAGCCGGCGAAGAGGACGAGCCCGACGATGATCCCGAAGACGATGCCCCAGAGGATGAGGCGGCGGTTGATCGCGGCGACGGCGTCGACGTTCCGCGCTCCGAGTTGGAGGCCGATGAGGGCCTGCCCGGCGATCGCGAGGGAGTCGAGGGCGAGCGCGAGGGCGAAGAAGAGGCTCTGGGCGACCTGGATCGCCGCGAGCTCCGTCGTACCGGCCGCGGTGGCGAGGACGACGAGGACGATGAGGGAGGCGCGCAGGCTCGCGTTGCGCACGAGCAGCCAGCCGGAGGTCTTCGCCGAGGAGAGGACGCCTGCCCAGTGGGGGCGGAAGCTCGCGTGGAAGCGGCGGGCCGCGCGCAGGCTGATGAGGAGGTAGACGGCGCACATGCCCGCCTGTGCGACGACGGTGCCGAGCGCAGAGCCGGCGACGCCGAGGCCGAGGCCGTAGATGAAGAGGGCGTTGAGGCCGATGTTCGCAATGCAGCCGACGGCGGCGACGACGAGTGGGGTGCGGGTGTCCTGGAGTCCGCGCAGCAGCCCGGTCGCGGCGATGACGACGAGCATGAACGGCAGCCCCCACCACGAGATCGCCAGATACGTCTGCGCTCCGGCCGCGACCGCGGCTCCCGGTCCGAACGCGGCGATCGCGGTCGACAGCAGCGGCAGTCCGGCGACGAGGAGGAGCACCGAGGTGACGAGGGCGAGCCAGATGCCGTCGAAGCCGGCGCCGACGGCACCGCGGGTGTCGCCGGCGCCCATCCGCTTGGCGACCCGCGGAGTCGTCGCATAGGCGAGGAAGATCATCAGTCCGAGCACGGTCTGGAGGATCGTCGAGGCGATCGCGAGCGACCCGAGGGCATCGGCGCCGAGGTGGCCGACCATGGCCGTGTCGGTGAGCAGGAAGATCGGTTCGGCGATGAGCGCGCCGAGAGCCGGCAGCGCCAGCCGAAGTATGTCCCTGTCGATCGCTGCCACGCCTGCGAGTCTATCCAATCGCAGGCGCGGCGGCGATGAACGGGGCGGCCTCAGACGACTTCGAAGAGACCGGCGGCGCCCTGCCCGCCGCCGATGCACATCGTCACGACGACGTACTTGACGCCGCGGCGCTTGCCTTCGATGAGGGCATGGCCGACGAGGCGGGCCCCGGTCATCCCGTAGGGGTGGCCGACGGAGATGCCGCCGCCGTCGACGTTGTAGCGCTCCGGGTCGATGCCGAGCCTGTCCCGGCAGTAGAGGGCCTGGACGGCGAAGGCCTCGTTGAGCTCCCAGAGGCCGATGTCGTCGATCGTCAGACCGTGACGCTCGAGGAGCTTCGGCACGGCGAAGACGGGACCGATGCCCATCTCGTCCGGGGCCACCCCGGCCACGGCCATGCCCCGGTAGATGCCGAGCGGGCTGAGTCCGCGCCGGGACGCCTCGGTGTCGGACATGAGGACGGCCGCCGAGGCGCCGTCGGAGAGCTGGGAGGCGTTGCCGGCGGTGACGCTCGGATGCTGCGAGGCAACTCCCGGATCGAGGACGGGCTTGAGTCCGGCGAGCCCTTCGAGGGTGGTCTCGGGGCGGTTGCCCTCGTCCTGGGTGAGCGTGACCTCCTCGGTCGAGGTCTCCCCCGTCGCCTTGTCGACGACGACCTTCGTCGTCGGCAGCGGCACGATCTCCGCGTCGAAGCGCCCGGCGGCCTGCGCAGCGGCGGTGCGCTTCTGCGATTCGAGGGAGTAGGCGTCCTGCTCCTCACGGCTGACCCCGTAGCGTTCGGCGACGATCTCCGCGGTCGCGAGCATCGGGTAGTAGATGCCGGGGACGTTCTCCTCGAGCCACGGATCCTTCGCCCGGAAGGTGTTCATGTGCTCGTTCTGGACGAGCGAGATCGATTCGACGCCGCCGCCGACGGCGATCGACTGCCCGTCGACGATGATCTGCTTGGCCGCGGTCGCGATCGCCATGAGCCCGGAGGCGCACTGGCGGTCGACGGACATCCCGGCCACGGTGACGGGCAGGCCCGCGCGCAGGGCGGCCTGGCGTCCGATGTTCGTGCTCTGGCTGCCCTGCTGGAGGGCCGAGCCCATGATGACGTCGTCGACCTCCGCGCCGTCGACGCCGGCGCGCTCGACGGCGTGGGCGATCGCGTGGCCGGCGAGCTCCTGGGCCTGCGTGTCGTTGAAGGCGCCGCGGTAGGCGCGTCCGATCGGGGTTCTGGCGGTGGAGACGATGACGGCGTCGACCATGACTGTCCTGCTTCCCTCGTGGCGATGGATGGTGGGGTGGTGCGGTTGCTGTGCGAGTGCTCTGACTGCCGGGCGGTGGCGGGTGCCCGCTCAGTTCCGGGGGCCGCCGGCGACGTAGATGACCTGGCCCGAGACGAATCCCGCACCCTCGGAGACGAGGAACGACGCGGTGTTCGCGATGTCGTCGGGGGTGCCGGCGCGGCCGACGGGGATCTGGCTGATCGCCGCCTTCTTGAAGTCGGCGAAGTCGACGCCCACCCGCTCTGCCGTGGCCTTCGTCATGTCGGTCTCGATGAAGCCGGGCGCGATCGCGTTGGCGGTGACGCCGAACTTCCCGAGCTCGATCGCCCACGTCTTCGTCATGCCCTGGATGCCGGCCTTCGCCGCGGAGTAGTTCGTCTGGCCGCGGTTGCCGAGCGCCGAGGTCGACGACATCGACACGATCCGCCCGAACTTCTCGGCGACCATGTGCTCCTGAACCGCCTTGGCCATGAGGAACGCCCCGCCGAGGTGGACGGAGAGCACCTTCTGAAACTCCTCGTAGCTCATCTTGAACAGGAGGTTGTCGCGGAGGATGCCGGCGTTGTTGATGAGCACGGTGGGTGCGCCGAGGCGGTCGGCCACCTCGGCGACGGCGGAGTTCACGGACGCTTCGTCCGAGACGTCGGCGGCGAGTCCGATCGCCTCGCCCCCGGCTGCGGTGATCGCGTCGACGGTCTCGTCGGTCGGCCCCATGTCGAGGACGGCGACCTTGAGTCCGTCGGCGCTGAGCTTCTTCGCGATCGCGGCGCCGATGCCGCGTCCGCCGCCGGTGACGATTGCTGTGCGTGCCATGGATGACTCCTTCAGTGACGGAACATGGGACGGTCAGTGGCGCAGCGTGAGGCGATCGTGCGCTGTGATGCACACCTCACTGCCGCTTCCTCCCACTCTAGACCATCACTGAACGAATGATTGCTCACCGGTGGACCACCTCGGCGCATACAGGGTCGTGGAGGACGTCGACGCGAGCCCACCGCTCACCTGTCCCACCGACGCCCTGGACCGGCAATTACGCCGCCACCCGACAGCCGACAGCCGCCACGCCATCGACGCCCCGAACCGACAAATACGCCGTCACCCGACGGCCGCCACGCCATCGACGCCCCGAACCGGCAAATACGCGCTGAGCAGAGGGCGTATTTGTCGGTTCACCGCGTCGAAGCCCAGTACTGGCCCGCACCTCGCACCGAGGCGGCCGGACCGACGCACCGAACCGCCACCAACTCCCCGACCCGGCAATTACGCCGTCACCCGACAGCAGCCACGCCATCGACGCCCTCGACCGACAAATACGCCG
>NZ_BAAAMB010000005.1:404971-424547 GCF_039528855.1 Brevibacterium sanguinis
ACCGACAAATACGCCGTTAGCAGAGGGCGTATTTGTCGGTTGACCGCGTCGAAGCTCAGTGCCACGGCGACGCCACCGCCACCAGCTCCGGCCGAACGCGCCTATTCGTCGAGGAAGCGGGAGACGTCGCCGGCGCCGACGCGGGCGACCTCGGGGTGCTTGCCGGTGAAGTCGATGACCGAGGTGGGCACGACACCGGGGGTGCCGGAGTCGATGACGACGTCGACCTCGTGGCCGATCTGGTCCATGACGTCGGCGGCCTCGGTGAGCGGATCCTCGTCACCGGGCAGGAGCAGGGTCGAGGAGAGGATCGGCTCGCCCATCGCCTCGACGAGCGCGAGTGCCGTCGTGTTCTGCGGGATCCGCGCGCCCACCGAGTGCTTCTTCGGGTGCATCATCCGCCGCGGCACCTCTTTCGTCGCCTTCATGATGAACGTGTACGGGCCCGGCGTCATCGACTTGATCGCCCGGAAGTCCGAGTTGTCGACGATGACGAACTGCCCGAGCTGCGCGAAGTCATGGCACATGAGCGTGAAGTGGTGCTTGGAGTTCAGCTGCCGGATGCGGGTGATCCGCTCGATGCCGTCCTTGTTCTCCAGGGCGCACCCGAGCGCGTAGCACGAGTCCGTCGGATAGGCGATGAGTCCGCCGTCGCGCAGAACCTGCGCGGCGCGCTCGATGAGTCGGGGCTGCGGGTTGTCAGGATGGATCTCAAGAAGTGTCGCCATGCTTCATGGTAACCATGGCCGGCCGCCCGTGTGAACGGCGCGGTCGACGATGAGATGCCCATCCGCCGAGGTGACTGCCCGTATCCGCGGACGTGCAGTGCCCGTCCGGGTGCGAGTCCCGCCGAGGAGGCCGCCCATGTCCGCGACCGTGCAGTGCCCGCCCGGGAGCGACTCCCGCCGAGGCGGTCGCCCGTGTCCGCGGACGTTCACTGCCCGTCCGGGTGCGACGCGCGCCGAGGTGACTGCCCGTATCCGCGGGCGTGCAGTGCCCGCGGGCGTTCAGTGACCGGGCCGGGTCTTTCGCGACAGCAGCCGAGCGCCGGGATCCGTCGGCCGCAGCGTGTTCGGGGTCTTGCCTGCCTCCGGGGTCGCGCGCGGACCCATGACCGTGCCGGGGTGGGAGTCCTTCGCCGTGTGCGGATCGGAGGCCAGGAGGATGTTCACCCACTTCGCGCGCGGGTCCGCGTCGACGAGGAGGGCCTTGACGAGCAGGGTCGCCGGCAGGGCGAGCAGAGCACCGAGCCAGCCGAGCACCCACACCCAGAAGAGGAGGGAGAGGAACGACACGAGCGGGGTGACGCCGACGGATTCGCCCGTGAACTTCGGCTGGATGATCGCCTGGATGACGAAGTTGAGGACCGAGTACGCGGCGATGACCCAGAGCGCGGACTGCCACCCGCTGTCGACGAGGGCGAGCAGCGCCGGCGGGACGAGGCCGATGATGAACCCGATGTTGGGGATGTAGTTCGTGAGGAACGCGAGCACACCCCACACCCACACGAGCGGAACGTCGATGATCGCCAGTGCCACGACGTCGAGGATCGCGACGATGAGACCGAAGATCGTCGCCACCACCCAGTACCGGCGGACGCCGCTGGCGAAACCGCCGAGTGCGGCGGCCAGGGACGGCTTGGCGTCGGCGAGCATCGTCATCCGCTGACCGATGCCCATCGAATCCATCGCGACGAAGAACACGGCCATGACGACGGTCGTGAGCAGGCCGGCGACGACGGAGACGTTCGTCAGCAGCGGAGTGACCGCGTCGATGACCGACCGCGCGTTGAATCCCCGCAGCTGCTCTTCGAGGACGTTCGAGGTCACCCCGAGCTGCGACAGCAGCGACATGAGGCTGTGATAGGTCGTCGTGATCTCCGTGCTGTAGCTCGGGATGAGCATGACGAGTTCGGCGATCGACCAGGCCGTGAGCCCGAAGAACGCGACGATCATGCAGAGGACGAGGACGACGGAGATCACTGCGCCGATCGCCCCCGGAACCCGGTGCCGGGTGAGGAACTTCTGCAGCGGGTAGACGACGATGTAGAAGTTGAGCGCGAGGAAGACGGGCGCGACGATGTCCTGGAGTCCCCGGAAGAACGTCAGGGCGTACGCGATGCCCGCGATCGTCAGGGCGATGACAAGGGCTCTGGCCGGCGGGCGCGCATGCCATGGCTGCTGCTGACCTCGAGCCTGGGTGTCATCGCTCAACTACCGACCTCGTCTCTTCTCCCTGATGCGCATCGACAGCTCGATGGGGGTTCCCTCGAAGCCGAATGTCTCGCGCAGTCGCCTGATGATGAAACGACGATACCCCGGTTCAAGGAATCCTGTGGTGAAAAGCACGAATTTCGGCGGCCGGGACTGCGCCTGGGTGCCGAAGAGGATGCGCGGCTGCTTGCCGCCGCGGACCGGGTGGGGGTTCGCGGCGACGAGTTCGCCGAGGAACGCGTTGAGACGTCCGGTCGGGATCCGCTTGTCCCAGTTCTCCAGTGCCGTCTCCATCGCCGGAACGAGCTTCTCTGCGTGCCGTCCGGTCTTCGCGGAGATGTTGACCCGCGGCGCCCACGAGACATGGGCGAGGTCGCGTTCGATCTCGCGTTCGAGGTAGTAGCGGCGCTCCTCGTCGAGGAGGTCCCACTTGTTGAAGGCGAGGACGACGGCCCGACCCGCCTCGGCGGCGGTCGTGACGATGCGGACGTCCTGCTCGCTCAGCGGCTCCTGCGCCTCGAGGAGGACGACGGCCACCTCGGCGCGCTCGAGAGCCGTCTGCGTGCGCAGGGCCGCATAGAAGTCGGCCCCGCTGGCCTGGTGGGCCCGCCGGCGGATGCCCGCCGTGTCGACGAAGCGCCACTGCTTGCCGCCGAGCTCGATGAGCTCGTCGACGGGGTCGCGCGTCGTGCCCGCGACGTTGTCGACGAGCACGCGCTCGGAGCCGACGAGCTTGTTGAGCAGGGAGGATTTGCCGACGTTGGGGCGCCCGACGAGCGCGACCCGACGCGGACCGCCCTCCTCGACGCGCGTCTCGACGGCGGAGACCTCGGGGAGGGTGTCGATCGCCTCGTCGAGGAGGTCGGCGACACCGCGGCCGTGGAGGGCCGAGACCGACCACGGCTGTCCGAGGCCGAGACCCCAGAGTTCGGCGGCCATGAGCTCGCCGCGCTCGTCGTCGACCTTGTTCGCGGCGAGGATGACCGGTTTCTTCTTCTTCCGCAGCATCTTCACGACCATCTCGTCGGTGGCCGTCGGGCCGGTCGTGGCGTCGACGACGAGGACGACGGCGTCGGCCATGTCGACGGCGACCTCGGACTGGATGGCGATCCGCGAGGCCATGCCCTTCGAATCGGAGTCCCAGCCGCCGGTGTCGACGAGGGTGAAGTCCTTGCCGTTCCACTCCGCGCGGTAGCTCACCCGGTCGCGAGTGACCCCAGGGACGTCCTCGACGACGGCTTCGCGCCGGCCGAGGATGCGGTTGACGAGCGTCGACTTCCCGACGTTGGGCCGTCCGACGATCGCGAGGACGGGATCGGCGCCGCGCTCCTCCTCTTCCTCGATGTCGAAGCCGAGGGAGTCGAGCAGCGCCCGGTCGTCGTCTTCGAGCTCATAGCCCTCGAGCCCGGCCTCGAGCGCGGTCGCCCGCTGCTCGGCCTCCTCGTCGCTGATCTGCTCGAGACGCTCGGCCAGTGCCTCGTCGGGGGCCTCGTGGAATTCCTCTTCGGTCATCGTGCTTCCTTCACCAGGTCGAGCACGGTCGTGACGACCTGCTCGAAGTCGAGATCGCTCGTGTCGAGGGTGTGGACGCCGTCGGCGGCGGTGAGGAAGCTCGTCGTCGCCGAGTCCTTCGCGTCACGGCCGGTCACCTGGGACTGGGTCGCGGCGACCGCCTCGGCGTCGTCGCTGCCGTGGAGCTCCTTGGCCCGGCGGGAGACGCGGACGTCGTCGCGGGCGGTCATGAGGAGGCGGACCGCGGCGTCGGGCGCGACGACGGTCGTGATGTCACGGCCCTCGACGACGACGCCCGGGCTCGCGGCCGCGATGATGTCGCGCTGCCGTTCGATGAGCTCGCTGCGGGCGTCGGGGACGGCGGAGACTGTCTGGACGTTCTCAGAGACCTCGGGGCTGCGGATCTCCTCGGTGACGTCGATGCCGTCGACGGACACGGAGAAGTCGTCGGGGTCCGTGGAGATCTCGAGATCGGCGCCGCGGACCTGTTCGAGGACGTCGACGGGATCGGTGACTCCGCGGTTGAGCGCCAGCCACGCCATCGCCCGGTACATCGCACCGGTGTCGAGGTAGGCGTAGCCGAGCCGGCGGGCGACCTCCTTCGCGGTGCTCGACTTGCCGACTCCGCTGGGTCCGTCGATGGCGACGACGCTCATGTGGTTCCTTCCTTCTCGATGGCGGATTCGGGGATCCGCCATCCCAGTGACTGCAGTCCGTGTTCGAGTTCGTTCGCGTTCGCCGGCATCACCGAGACGTCGACGATGCCGAGCCGGCGCCCGGGCGCGTGGTCCATCCGGAAGTCCTCGACGTTGATGCCGAGGTCCCCGATGTCCTTGAACAGGGAGGCCAGCGTCCCCGGGGTGTCGGGGATGAGGACCGTGACGACAGCATATGCGGTCGGCGCCTGTCCGTGCTTGCCGGGGATCCGGTCGTGACCTTCGTTGCCGAAGGCGATCGTCCGCGCGATCACCCCGGTCGAGCCGGGACCGAGCGCGAGGGCATCGATGACGGCGTCGAGTTCGCCGCGCAGGGCGACGAGCACGGCCCGGACCTCCTCGGCGTTGCCGGAGAGGATCTGCGTCCACAGGCCCGGGTCGGAGGCGGCGATGCGGGTGACGTCGCGCAGTCCCTGACCGGCCAGGGCCACCTCGTCGAGCGGGGCGTGGCGCAGCTGGGAGGCGACGAGGGAGGACACGACCTGCGGGACGTGGGAGACCTTCGCGACCGCGGCATCGTGGATGCGGGGGTCGAGGTGGGTGACCGAGGCGCCGGTCGCCTCGGCCATCTCCTCGACGGCGGTCAGCCGGCTCTCCGGGGTGTCCTCATCGGAGCAGATGACCCACGGACGGGCGATGAAGAGGTCGGGCCGGGCCGCGATCGCCCCGGACTTCTCCCGCCCGGCCATCGGGTGGCAGCCGATGTAGCGGTCGAGGGCATCGCCGGTGACGAGCTCCCGGACGGTCTCGAGCAGGCGGGTCTTGATGCTCGCGACATCGGTGACGGTGGCGCTCGGGTACGCGGTCAGCGCCCCGGCGATGACGCCGGCGGCGACGTCGGGCGGAGTGGCGACGACGACGATGTCGGGATCGGGTGCCGTGCCGGGTGCGACCGGCTCACCGGCGCCGAGGTCGGAGGCGAGCTGCTGCGCGGTCGGGGACGTGTCCTCGAGCGTGACGCTGTACCCGCGCCCGCGCAGGGCAAGGCCGAGGCTCGCACCGAGCAGCCCGGTGCCGATGATGTGGATCCTCACAGGTCGACGGCTTCGAAGAGCTCCCCGACCTCGTCGGAGCGCAGCGGACGGATCTTCCCCTGCCGCTGTTCGGCGAGCGAGATCGGCCCGAACTTCGTGCGCACGAGCCGTTCGACGGGATTGCCGATCGCCGCGAGCAGGCGGCGGACGACGCGGTTGCGGCCCGAATGGAGGGTGAGTTCGACGACGGAGCGGCCCGGGGTGGAGTCGACGAGACGGAACTCGTCGACCTTGACGATGCCGTCGTCGAGTTCGATGCCGGCCTTGAGCCGGGCCGAGGCGTCCTTCGCGAGCTGCCCCTTGACCTGCGCGAGGTAGGTCTTGGGGATCTCGTAGCGGGGGTGGGCGAGCCGGTTCGACAGCTCTCCGTCGTTCGTCAGGAGGATGAGGCCCTCGGTGTCCGTGTCGAGGCGTCCGACGTGGAAGATCCGCTCGGCGCGGTTGCCGACGTAGTCGGCCAGGGACTTCCGCC
This sequence comes from Brevibacterium sanguinis, assembly GCF_039528855.1. NCBI lineage: Bacteria > Bacillati > Actinomycetota > Actinomycetes > Micrococcales > Brevibacteriaceae > Brevibacterium > Brevibacterium sanguinis. The sequence goes on from NZ_BAAAMB010000005.1 coordinate 410,919, forward strand.
CTTCGGGGTCCTTCATCGTCGAGACGACGCCTGCGGGCTTGTTGAGGGCGAGGTAGATCTTCTGCGGGCTCGTCGAGATCCGCAGGGTGTCGACGTAGACGGACTGGGTGTCCGGGTCGATGCGGGTGCCGAGTTCGGTGACGACGCTGCCGTCGACCTCGACGCGACCGTCGAGGATGAGCTGCTCGCACGCGCGCCGGGACCCCAGCCCCGCCTCGGCGAGGACCTTCTGCAGCCGCACTCCCCCGCTGACATGGGCGTCCGAGGTCTCCCCGCCGCCCTTCGCGCCGGTGCTGGCGCGCTGCTTGCGGCTCGGTCGGTTGCTGCGCCCGCCGGGCGCCCTGGGATCGCGGTAGGGACTCATGGGGTCCATTGTCTCAAATCAAACGTCGTCTGGTGACATCTCGTCGCCGACTGTGGCGAGGACCTCGGTCTCGTCGGCGCCGAGTTCCTCGAGGTCGGAGTCCTCGGGCAGGAACGGGGCGATGTCGGGGAGGTCGTCGAGGCTCTGCATGCCGAGCGCGTCGAGGAACTGGTGGGTCGTCGTGTAGAGGAGCGCCGAGGTGGTCGCCTCCTTCCCGGCTTCGACGATGAGTCCGCGCAGCAGCAGGGTGCGGATGACACCGTCGACGCTGACCCCGCGGATCGCGGCGATCCGCGGCCGGGAGATCGGCTGCCGGTAGGCGATGACGGCGAGCGTCTCGAGGGCGGCCTGGGAGAGCTTCGCGCTCTGCCCGGCGGTGAGGAAGTCCTTGACGACGTCGTGGTAGTCCCCGCGGGAGAAGATGCGGAACCCGCCGGCCACGGCCCGGATCTCGAAGCCGCGCTGCCGGCGCTGCCCGTCGCCGTCGTAGTCGCTCGAGAGCTCCTCGATCGCCGTCATCACGGTGTCCTCGTCGATGCCGAGGGCCGCGGCGAGCTCCGCGGGCGAGACCGCTGAGTCGCTGACCATGAGGACGGCTTCGATGCCGCCGAGGATCTCGTCGTCGATCATTGCTCGTCCTCGCCTTCGTCGTCCGCCTCGTCCGCAGCGTCGTCCTCGTCATCGTCCGCCGAGGCGGGGCCCGGCTCGTCGCCCTCGTCGGCGCTCCATGTCCCCTCGGTGCGCAGGTCGACCCCGTCCTCGGGTGTGTCGGTGCGGGTGATGAGGAGCCGGCCGAGCGGTTCGTCCTGCTCGAAGTCGCAGAGGCCGACCTTGAAGAGCTCGAGGAGGGCGAGGAACCGCGCGACGACGACGAGGGTGTTCTCCGCGGTGTCGAGGAGCTCCTGGAAGTCGAGCTCGCCGGCGCGCAGCAGCCCGAGGATGTGTCCGCGCTGTTCGGAGACGCTGACGAGCGGCAGGTGGATGTGGTCGACGGCGACCGTCGGCGGCGTGTGGTCGCGCTGGAGGACGGTGGCGAAGAGTCCGGCGAGCTCACCGGGACCGATGCGGATCTCCAGCGGCGGCAGCACGTCCTGGAACTCCGCGTCGAGTCCGACGTCGCGGGGCACGCGGATGGCCCCGGCGGTCATCGCCTCGGCTAAGTGGGCGCTGACGGACTTGTACGCCCGGTACTGGAGGAGCCGGGCGAAGAGGAGGTCGCGGGCCTCGAGGAGTTCGAGGTCGAGCTCCTCCTCTCCCTCCTCGTGCGGCAGCAGCCGCGCGGTCTTGAGGTCGAGCAGGGTGGCGGCGACGAGGAGGAACTGGGAGATCTCCGCAAGGTCGGCGGCCCCGTCGCGGTCCCCGCCGGAGCGCAGACTCGTCGTGTACGCGATGAACTCATCGGTCACCTCGGCGAGGGCGATCTCCGTGATGTCGAGACGGCGCTTCGAGATGAGACCGAGCAGCAGGTCGAAGGGACCGGAGAAGTTCTCCAGCTCCACCTGGAAGCCCGTGGGCGCGTCCTCGGCACCGGTTTCCCCGGGGAGGTGATCCCCGGGGACGGCGTCCGCGGTGACGGTCTCGCTCAGGGCGCGCCTCCGCGGGCGATGAGCTCGCGGGCGAGCCTGCGGTACGCCTCGGATCCGGGGTGCTTGGGGGCGAAGCTCGTGATCGGCTCGGCCGCGACGGAGGCGTCGGGGAACTTCACGGTGCGGTTGATGACGGTGTCGAAGACCTTGTCCTCGAACGCCTCGGAGACCCGGCTCATCACCTCTTTCGAGTGCAGGGTCCGCGAGTCGAACATCGTCGCGAGGATCCCGTCGACCTCGAGGGAGGGGTTGAGGCGGTCCTGGACCTTCTCGATCGTCTCGACGAGAAGGGCGACGCCGCGCAGGGCGAAGAACTCCGTCTCGAGCGGGATGATGACCCCGTGGGAGGCGGTGAGCGCGTTGACGGTGAGCAGGCCGAGCGAGGGCTGGCAGTCGATGAGGACGACGTCGTACTCGCCGGCGACCTTCGCAAGGACGCGGGAGAGGACCTGTTCGCGGGCGACCTCGCCGACGAGCTGGACTTCGGCAGCGGAGAGGTCGATGTTCGCGGGCAGGACGTCGATGTCGTCGAACTCGGTCTCGACGATGACGTCGTGCGGATCGAGTCGCGGGTTCATCAGCAGGTTGTAGATGCTGATGTCGAGGTCGTAGGGGTTGATGCCGAGTCCCACCGACAGGGCGCCCTGCGGGTCGAAGTCGACGAGGAGGACCTTGCGGCCGTACGCGGCCAGGGAGGCGCCCAGGTTGATCGACGACGTCGTCTTCCCGACACCGCCCTTCTGGTTGACCATGGCGATGATGCGTGCGGGCCCGTGCGAGTCCAGCGGGGCGGGTTCGGCGAAGTCGTCGACGCTCTTCGCTGTGGGGAGATCCAACGCCTGTTGCGGATTCATCACTCGGTCGGCCACCTTTCGTTGCGTGCTGTGCACAACCCTACCGCGCTCGGGGGTGCGAGGTGGCGTAGACCTCGCGCAATGTTTCCTCCGACACCTTCGTGTAGATCTGCGTCGTCGTCACCGACGCGTGCCCGAGCAGCTCCTGGACGACGCGGATGTCCGCCCCGCCCTCGAGGAGGTGGGTGGCGAAGGAGTGGCGGAACGTGTGCGGGGAGACTTCGGTCTCGAGTCCCGCGAGTTCCCCGGCGGCGACGACGATCTTCCACGCCGTCTGCCGCGACATCCGCGTGCCGCGCGCGTTGAGGAAGAGCGCGCCGGCAGGCGCGCCGGAGGTCGCCTTCGCCGCCATCGTCGGGCGCACTCGGGTCACCCAGGCTCCGAGGGCCGCTGCGGCATGGGATCCGAACGGGACGATCCGCTCCTTCCCGCCCTTGCCGTAGAGGCGGATGAGCCCGGTCTCGAGGTCGAGGTCGTCGAGGTCGGCGCCGACGGCCTCGGAGATGCGGGCACCGGTCGCGTAGAGGAGTTCGAGGAGGGCCGCGGCCCGCAGCTGCGCCGGCTCCTCCCCCGCCGTCGTCGCGAGCATCGCCTCGACCGCGGACACGGACAGCGCCTTCGGCAGCCGCAGACCCTCCCGCGGCGGACTGACCTCGGAGGCGGGATCGGCGTCGGCGAGCCCGTCGGCGTGGGCGAAGGCGTGGAACCGGCGGACCGCGACGAGCGCACGGGCCCGGGTCCGCGGGGCGAGACCCGAATCCTGGAGATGGAGCGCGAAGTCCTCGATGTGGGTGCGGGTCACCTCGCCGAGGCGGCCGATCCCCGCCGCCGCCAGCCATGTCCCGTACCGGCCGAGGTCACGGGCGTAGGCGTCGATGGAGTTGAGCGAGAGTCCGCGTTCGAAGCGCAGCGCGCCGAGGTAGCCGGCGAAGGCGCGCTCGAGTTCCGCGGGCAGTTCGGGAAGGAGTTCGGCACCGTGCCTGGCCATGTCGGCTCAGGACTCAGCCGACGGCGGGGCCGAGATCGACCCGGCCGGGGGTGCGTCGCGGCCGTCGACGAGGAGCCGGGGCGCGCCGACCGGACGGGTGTGCGCGTTCTCGCCTGCCGCCTCACGGCGGACGACGTCGGCGACCTGGAGGATCGCGAGCTGGGCGACGGAGTTCGTCAGGCGGCCGTCGGCGATCGCCGCGAGCGCCTCGTCGAGGTCGACCCAGCGGTAGACGAACCCGGCCTCCTCGTCGCTGCGCTCATGCCGGTCGGCGGCCGGCACCGCGGTGAGGTCGCGGGCGAGGTAGAGCCGCATCGTCTCACTGCTGCCGCCCGGGGAGAGCACGGAGTCCGAGAGCACCCGCCAGATGCCTGCGCGCAGGTCGGCCTCCTCGGCGAGCTCCCGCTGGGCGGCGGTGAGCGGGTCCTCGCCGGGGATGTCGAGGAGTCCAGCCGGAACCTCCCAGAGGCGGGCCCGGACGGGATGGCGGTACTGCTGGACGAGGAGGATCTCGTTGTCCTCGTTCAGGCACGCCACGGCCACGGCACCCGTGTGCACCATGAGGTCGCGCACGAGTCCCGTGGCTTCGGGCAGGTCGAAGGTCTCGCGCCGGATCGACCACACGGCACCCTGGTACGCCTCGGTGGATGCAGTGATCTCCGGGGTGAACGGGATGTCGTGGAGGTCATTCACCGGCGCGGTCCCTCACCGGTTGGCCAGGGCGGCGGCGACGAGACCGGCGAAGAGCGGATGCGGCTTCGTCGGGCGCGACTTCAGCTCGGGGTGCGCCTGCGTCGACACGTAGTACGGGTGGACGTCGGCGGGCAGCTCGACGAATTCGACGAGTTCACCGTTGGGTGAGGTGCCGGAGAACTGCAGCCCCGCCTCGGCGAGCTCATCGCGGTAGGCGTTGTTGACCTCGTAGCGGTGACGGTGGCGTTCGCTGATGTCGGTCGCCCCGTACGCGCCGGCGGCGACGCTGCCCTCGGTGAGCTTCGCCTGGTAGGTGCCCAGGCGCATCGTGCCGCCGAGGTCGCCCTCGCCGTCGACGATCGACATCTGCTCGGCCATCGTCGCGACGACGGGGAACTGCGTGTCGGGGTCGAACTCCGAGGACGACGCACCCTCGATGCCGGCGGCGTTCCGGGCGTACTCGATGACCATGCACTGCAGGCCCAGGCACAGGCCGAGCGTCGGGATCCCGTTCTCGCGGGCGTACTTGAGCGCACCGACCTTGCCCTCGATGCCGCGGACGCCGAAGCCGCCGGGGATGCAGATCGCGTCGAGACCCGACAGCGCCGCGGCCGCACCGGCCTCGGAGTCGCACTCGTCGGACTGGATCCATTCGATCTTCACGCGGGCGTCGTTGGCGAACCCGCCGTGGCGCAGCGCCTCGGTGACGGAGAGGTACGCGTCGGGCAGGTCGATGTACTTGCCGACGACGCCGATGCGCACTTCGTGCGCCGGATTGTGGACGCGTTCGAGGACCCAGTCCCACTTCGTCCAGTCGACGTCGCGGAAGGGCAGGTTGAGGCGGCGGATGACGTAGACGTCGAGACCGCCGTCGTGGAGGACCTTGGGGATCTCGTAGATGCTCGAGGCGTCGACGCAGGGCACGACGGCTTCGAGGTCGACGTCGCTGGCCGAGGCGATCTTCGCGCGGATCGAGTCCGGCAGGTCGCGGTCGGAGCGGAGCACGATCGAATCGGGCTGGATGCCGATCGAGCGCAGGGCGGCCACGGAGTGCTGGGTCGGCTTCGTCTTCAGTTCGCCCGAGGGCCCGAGGTAGGGCACGAGGGAGACATGGATGAAGAAGACGTTGTCGCGGCCGACGTCGTGGCGGACCTGGCGGGCGGCCTCGAGGAACGGCTGGGATTCGATGTCGCCGACGGTGCCGCCGATCTCGGTGATGATGACATCGGGACGGTCCTCGGCGGGACGTTCGGCCTGCGCGCGCATCCGGGACTTGATCTCGTCGGTGATGTGCGGGATGACCTGGACGGTGTCGCCGAGGTAGGCGCCGCGGCGCTCCTTGGCGATGACCGAGGAGTAGACCTGTCCGGTGGTGACGTTCGCGGCACCATCGAGGTCGATGTCGAGGAAGCGCTCGTAGTGACCGATGTCGAGGTCGGTCTCCGCTCCATCCTCGGTGACGAAGACCTCACCGTGCTGGAACGGATTCATCGTTCCCGGGTCGACGTTGAGGTAGGGGTCGAGCTTCTGCATGGCGACCTTGATGCCGCGCTGAGTGAGCAGGTGTCCGAGGCTCGATGCCGTCAGACCCTTGCCGAGAGAGGAGGCGACGCCTCCGGTGACGAAGATGTGCTTGACTGTGTTCGGCTCTTGGGCCCCGATACGATTCACCACGGAATTTGATTCTATCAAACCGGCTGTCGGGAATTCGACGCGGCGTCGGCCTCGGCGTAGACGCCGAGGAGGCTCGAGGCGATCTGACCGGGGTTGTCGACGTCGATGACCCGCTTCTTCGCGGCGATCGCCTGCGCGCCGCGGGCGGCGGGGTCGTCGAGAAGATGATTGATCTCACGCAACAGGCCGTCCGTGTCGTCGGGGGCGACGACCGGCGCCGAATCGCCCCAGATGCCGGCGCGGCGCTCGTTGCCGATGAAGATCGTCGGCTTCGACAGCTGCATGAGGTCCTCATGGCTGAGCCCCGTCATGGACTCCGCGGCGATGACGACATCGGCGGCGGCGACGACGTCGACGAGGTCGTCGGCCGGGGCGACGATGACGCCGCGGTCGGCGAACGAGTTCGCCACGGTCCGCCGGTCCCGGCCGGTGCCGGTGAGCACGGTGACGGCGCGCCGGTCGCGGCGGCGCGAGTTGATCTGGCCGGCGGCGTCGAGGACGGTGGCCAGCGCCGTGTGGTCCTTGAGCGCGATCGGGCTCGCGATCATCCACGTGCCGTCCTTGATACCCAGCTGCCTGCGCACCTGCGGCCGGGACATCGTCACCGTGAGGTCGGTGTCGATGTCGGGGGTGACGAGTTCGGCGCGTTCGACGAGCGGGACGGAGCCGGCGAACCATTCGACGACGGGTTCGGTGGTGCCGAGCACTGCGGTCGCGGTCCGGGCGACCACCTCGGCGCCGGTCTTCTCGATGACATCGGCGGGGTCGAAGTTCTCCACCGTGGCCACGGCCGTCGGGTGCAGCCGGGAGGGCAGTCCCGTGAAGCCGAGACCGGCCAGGGTGGCGGCGTGGAGGCCGTGGGCGTGGACGATGTCGACGTGCGGGTAGTGCTTGTGGAGGATGAAGGCCGAGTTCGGGTCCGAGGGGCTCAGCCGCCGCTTGGCCGTCAGCGGTATCTCCCGGTAGTTCTCCCGCAGGTCAGCAGGCACCTCGATCGTCTCGAGGAGGTCCGGGTGAGCGGCGAGTCCGACCTTGAAACCGGCCTTGAGATGGCCGATCACGGCGATCTTCGCGACCTCGGCGACGGGTCCCGTCGTCTCGGCGAGCACGTGGAGGATCCTCGTGGCGGTGCTCAGCGGCTGGATCTCGGCGGTGTGGCTCATTCCCTCATCCTCTTTCTACTCAGTTGCCTTCAAGCCTACCTGGGGCCACGGGCGCTTCAGCGTAGACGGCCAGGATCTCTGCGGCGACCGCGGCCTCGTCGGGGAGTTCGGCTCCCCGCGCCCGGGCCCTGGCCCCGAGCTCTGCGCGCCGGCCGGGATCGGCGGCGAGGTCTGCGATCGCCTCGGCCAGCGCCGCGTCGTCGTCGGAGGCGATGAGGATCCCGGCGTCGCCGACGAGCTCCGGGGTCCCCCCGATGGCCGTCGCGATGATCGCCTGTCCGGAGAGCAGAGCCTCCTGGAGGACGAGCGCGCGGGCCTCCCAGCGGCTCGTGAGGACGGAGATGTCGGCGGCGGCGACGAGTTCGGCGACGTCGTCGCGGGGTCCGAGGAAATGGAGGGCAGGCAGCGCCGAGGCGGTCGCCGCGGTCGCATACTGTGCGCGGATCTCGGCGAGCACGGTCTCATCGGCGGCGCCGGCGACGAGGACGACGAGGTCACCCGAGTGCTCCCCGAGGCGGGCGAGCGCGCGGACGAGCATGGCGTAGTTCTTCTGCGGGGCGACGCGGCCGACGGCGAGGACGATGACGGCGTCGGCGGGGAACCCGTACTCGGCGGCCAGCGCCTCACGGGTCGCGGTCGCCTCGGCGGTGCTGACCTCGCGCACCGGCGGTGCGGCGGCGGGCGCGAACCGGGCGTCGCGGGCACCGAGATCGTGGGCGCGGATGACGAGGTCGGTGCTCGCGGCCAGCGTGACGTCGGCGCCGCGGGCGAGCAGCCGCTCGATCCCGGTCTCGATGCGGCCGCGCAGTCCCGTGCCCGCCGCCTGGTTGTGGAGGCTGACGATGAAGCGCGGGCGGGGGCGCAGCAGGCGGGTCGCGAGGAGGGCGAGCAGGCCGGCGCGGAAACCGTGCGCGTGGACGACATCGGGGCCGAAGCTGCGGAGGATCCCCCGCAGCGCGGTGACGAGCCCGGTGTCGCGGGGGCCGACCCCGGTGCCGACGTCGAGGGCGGCGAAGCGCACCCCCGGCAGCGCGGAGAACCCGAACTGCTCGTCGGTGGCGGCCGGGCCGACGACCCCGACCTCGTGACCGGCCGCGGCGACGTCGCGGGCCAGTGCCCGCACGTGGGTGCCGACTCCTCCGGTCGAGGTGCCGATGACGTAGACGATCCTCATGGGTTCTCCTCGTTCGGGGTCGGTGAGGCGCCGGTGACGTGGTCGGTGCCCGCGGGCGGACCGGTCACCGGCGGCGTGGGCGCGGTGGAGCGGCGGGAGGCGAGCAGCCCGCGCACCTCGGCGAGGTAGCTGCGGTCGAGGAGGACGATGAGTCCGAAGACAAGGCACCCGATGAGGGCGGCGAGAATGCCGACGACGACCGAAGGTGCTGCCGTGGTGCCGAGCAGCCCGGCGAGCCAGCGGGCGGCGAGCGTGCCGATGACCGAGGCGATGCCGGCCGCGACGAGGGAGAGGACGCTGCGGCGCAGCACCCCGGTCAGGCCGCCGGGGCCGAGGACGCGGCGGATCGAGATGAGCAGGGACACCGCGGCGGCGGTCATGCCGAGGACGTAGCCGAGGCAGATCGCGACGAGGGTGCGGTCCGGGTTGCCCTGCGCGTTCGTCACGGCGATCGCGGCGATCATGCCGACGATGACGAGGACCCAGCCGATCGTCGTCGCCGCCGCGGCGTGGCGGGAGCGTTCGAGGGCGTAGAAGATCCGCGAGCCCCACGCGATGAACGACCAGCCGGGCACGGCGAGGGCCATGACGACGATCGCCGCGCTCATCGCGGAGAACGGCGCGGAGTCCTCGCCGCCGACGGCGTCGATCGCGGTGAAGAAGTACTCGAGCGGTCCGGCCGCGCTCATGAGGATGACGGTTCCGAGCAGTCCGATGGTGATGATGACCGCCGAGGTGGTCGCCGTGAGCGAGTGCAGCCGGGCCCTGGCGGCCTCCCGGTCGCCCGCGGTCGCCGCGGGGTCGCCGGCGCGGCCCACCCACGTCGAGATCGTCGGGAACATCACCGTGACGACGGGGATCGCGAGGACCGCATAGGGCAGGAGGTAGACGGCGTTGATGTAGTTGAAGAGGACGAACGTGCCGGTGCCGCCGGAGCGGTTGGACAGGAGCATCGTGACGAGGACGGCCCCCTGCTGGGCGAGCAGGGCCGCCATCCCGGCGCCGGCCAGGCGCAGGGCGCGCCGGGCCACACCGGGCGGGAACGTCCACGTCGGGCGGATCCGCAGACCGGTCGAGCGCATCGGCAGGGCCAGGGGCAGCGCGAGGGCGGCGACGCCGGCCGTCGTTCCCCAGCCGAGCCATCCGATGTGGGTCTGCCACGTCGCGTCCGTGCCGCCGACACCGGCGTAGGTGATGTAGGAGCCGATGACGACGAGGCTGGAGAGCAGCGGGGCGAACGCGGGCCAGAGGAACTTCCGGTGCGCCTGGAGGACGCCGGTGAGGACGGCGCCGATGCCGTAGAGGACGAGCTGCGGGGCGAACATGAGGAGGAGGACCGCCGTCGCCGTCTGCTGGGTGCCGGCACCGTGGTCGCCGGGCGGGATGAGCACGGCGGCGATCGGCTGGGCGAAGACGGCGACGAGGAGCGTCAGCGGCAGCGTCACGCTCACCGCCCACGTCAGCAGCGCCGAGGCGATCCGGCTCGCCGTCTCCCGGTCCGCCCGGGCCAGGGGCACGGCGAGCAGGGGGATGACCGCGCCGGCCAGGGCACCGCCGGCGACGACCTCGAAGAGGATGTTCGGGACCTGGTTGGCCGTCTGGTAGGCGGTGCCGACGGTGCCGGCGCCGACCGAGTTCGAGAAGACGAGCCAGCGGAGGAACCCGACGAGCCGGGTGATCAGGGTGATGATCGAGACGAGCAGCGCCGCCGAGGCGAAGAGCCGGACGAGCCTGTTCACTTCACCTCACGCCCGAAGGCGTCGATCTCCCGCAGTCCTGGGGTGGATTCGATGATCGACGTGAACGAGACCTTCTCGCTGAGCAGGGTGAGGCCGACGAGCACGCCGAGGACGACAGCGCGCTGACCGGCCGTCGAGTTCGCCGCGACCGTCGTGCCGAGGGCGGCGCCGAGGGCGTTGGCGCCGGTGTCGCCGAGCATCGCGGACCCGCCGAGGTCATCGGGCCAGGCCGCGGCGGTCGTGCCGGTGACGACGGCGGTCGGCACCCACGTCACCCCGCGGCGGTGCGGCATGAGGCCCGCCACCAGGAGGCCGGCTTTGAGCGCGCGTCCCGGACGGAGGTCGAGGAGGTTGAAGAGATTGGCCGATCCGGCGATGACTCCCCCGGTGACGACGGTGTCGACGGTCGCAGCGATCCACGAGCGCTCGTGCGCCGGCTGCGCCCACTGCGGCAGTGCCGCGGTGAGGACGTTCTGGCGACGGTGGGCGTCGGGGCCGAGGATCGCCGCGGCGATGATCGCGGCGGCCGGGATGCCGGTGACCTTGAGCGCCCCGGTCGTGACCTCCCCGCGGGCCAGAGCGCTGAGGTGACCGCGCAGGCCCTTCGAGCTACCGGATTCCATGAAGTCGTCGACGGCGCCGAGGGTGCCCGAGGCGGCGGTCGCGAGCAGGGTCGCCGCCCGCTGACGGGGGTCCTCGATGAGGACGCTGCCGGCGAGCAGGCCTGCGGCCACGGCGGGGCCTTCGAGGAGGGTGACGTCCTCCCCGGCGTGGTTGGTGCGGACGACGCGCGGGTGCCTGCGCAGCGGGGAGGACAGCAGGGCCTTCGTCACGCCGTACCCGAGCAGTCCGGCGACGGCGGAGGAGACGATCGTGCGGATCATGTCAGACCTTTCCGGGCAGGACCGCTTCGGCGTCCGAGGCGAAGCCCCAGTGGCCGTGGGTGCCGTTGTTGGCCGCCGCGATCGCGCGGACGGTGATGATGGGTCCGGCGCCGAGGCCGAGGCCGTCGACGGTCGAGGCCCGGGACTTCTCGGTGCGCAGGACGTTGACGAGCCCGTTCTGGGCGGAGCCGGCGTCACCGGCGACGACGACGGCCTTCGATTCGGCGGTCAGGGCGTTGACGAAGTCGGTGATGACCTCGCGGGTGGCCTTGTCGCCGGTCGCCTCGGGGCTCGGCTGCGTCTCGTCGGCGAGCTGGGAGTTCTCGTCGTCGATGATGACGAAGAGCTCGGTCGTACGGTGATCGGTGTCGCTGCGCAAACGACCGGCGTCGATGAAGGCGTTGTAGAGGTCGGTGGCCTTCGCCTCGGCGTCGTCGCGCTCCTGGCCTTCGGTGATCATCGAGGCCCGGCCGGTGAGGGCGATGACGAGCGCCGAGCGCAGCGCGGTCGCATCGTCGGCGGGCAGACCCGGGACGATGCCGCGCAGGGTGGTGAGGAAGTCACCGGAGCCGTCGACGGTGAGCGTGTCCTCGACGAAGGCGACGTCACCGGCGATCTGACCGCCGGCCTCCTGGATCCGGTTGGTCACCTGTTCGACCTGCTCGGCGTTCGCCTCGGGGCCGGTGATGACGCTGATCTGCGTGTCGTTGAGGGTGCCGCCGATGAGTTCGGGGGCCGCGGCGGAGACGAACTCGTTCTGCTTCTCGATGTTGCCGCCGGCGGCCTCGAGCTGGGTGCGCAGGTCGTCGCGGTCGGTGCGCAGGGCGTCGACCTGGCTCTGCAGGGACTCCCCGATGGGCTCCTTGAGGGGGCCGGCGCCGAGGACGATGCCGACGGCGAGGGCGAGGAACACCGAGACGAGGGAGACGAGATGGTAGCGGAAGTCGATCACGAGGCAGTCCTTGAGTCGAGAACGGCGCGCAGGGCACCGGATGATTCTGTCGCAGCGGTGGGGTCGCCGCCGAAGAGGGAGCCGATCCAGCCGAAGACGCCGTCGAGCTGCGCGGCGATGAGACCGAGGAAGGTCTGACCGGCCGCGGTGGCGGCCATCGCGACGCCGAGGGCGACGAGCCCGGCGATGATGAGGACGGTGAGCTGGAGGCTCGAGATGCGCTGGCGGTAGAGCAGGGAGACGCCCTTGGCGTCGATGAGCTTCGACCCGACCCGCAGGCGGGTGAGGAACGTCGAGGCCATGCCCTTGCGGCCCTTGTCGAGGAACTCCATGAGCGTGTCGTGGGTGCCGACGGCGACGATGAGGTCGGCCCCCTTGTCGTCGGCGAGCAGCATCGCGATGTCCTCGCTCGTGCCCGAGGCGGCGAAGGCGACGCAGTCGACGCCGAGGGCCTTGACCCGCTCGGTGCCCGGGGCGTGGCCGTCGCGGTAGGCGTGGACGACGATCTCCGCGCCCGAGGTGAGCGCGGAGTCGGACACGGAGTCCATGTCGCCGACGATCATGTCGGGTTTGTACCCGGCTTCGAGGATCGCATCGGCACCGCCGTCGACGCCGATGAGCAGCGGCCGGTATTCGCGGATGTAGGGGGCGAGGATCGCGAGGTCCTCTTTGTAGTGGTAGCCGCGGACGACGATGAGGGCGTGGCGGCCGTCGAAGTCGGTGCGGACCTCGGGGACGACGAGTTCGGCGGAGAGGAGGTCGGAGTCCTTGCGGATGTACTCGATCGTGTTGTCGACGAAGTCGACGAGCACGGAGTTCATGCCGGCTTCGGCCTCGTGCATGTCCTCGGCGATCGTCTCCGGGGTCTGCGCGACGCCCGCGGCGACCTCCTTGCCGTCGAGGTAGACGGTGCCGCCGTCGATGCTGATCTCATCGCCTTCGCTGATCGCGTCGAAGATCTCCGCACCGGTGGCGTCGATGAGCGGGATGCCGGCGTCGACGATGATCCCGGGGCCGAGGTTCGGATACCGTCCGGAGATCGACTTGTCGGCGTTGATGACGGCGACGGGACGGCAGGCGACGAGAGCTTCGGCGGAGACGCGATCGATGTCGGAGTGCTTGATGACCGCGATGTCACCGGCGGCCAGGCGCTTCGTGAGGTCCTTCGTCCGGCGGTCGAGTTTGGCCGGAGCCGGGTCCGATCGGGTCGGGACCGTGGGGGTCTCCCTCATTCTGCGCGCTTTCATGGTTCGCCCATTCTCTCACGAAGGCGTCGGCGCACCGGCTTTGACCTGCCGGGCGGAGTCGAGGAGCTCGGCGGCGTGGGCCTTCGCCGAGGCGGAGTCCTCCATGCCCGCGAGCATCCGCGAGAGTTCGCTCACACGTTCGTCCTCGCTCAGTTCGCGGACCCCGGAGCGCACGGTCTCCGCGTCGTCGTCCTTGACGATCGTCACGTGCGTGTCCGCCCACGCCGCGACCTGCGGGAGGTGGGTGACGACGATGACCTGAGCGTGCCGGGCGAGGGCGGCCAGCCGCCGGCCGATTTCGACGGCCGCCT
>NZ_BAAAMB010000005.1:424575-438522 GCF_039528855.1 Brevibacterium sanguinis
CGACTCCGGCGTCGACCTCGTCGAAGACGTAGGTCGGCACCCCGTCCTCGGCGGCGCGGACGACTTCGATGGCGAGCATGACGCGGGAGAGCTCACCGCCGGAGGCGACCTTGCCTATGTCGTCACCGGGCGAGGAGTCGTGTGGGGCGAAGGTGAGGCGGATGTCGTCCATGCCGTGGGTCGTCGGTTCCCGTTCGGAGATCTCGAAGGCCACGGCGGCCTTCGGCATCGACAGGGCGGTGAGCTCGCGGCTGACCGCGGCCGAAAACGTCTCAGCGGTCGCCTCGCGCAGGGCCCGCAGGGCCAGGCCCTTCTCCCGCATCGCCTCCTCGGCGGCGGCGAGTTCGGCATCGAGGTGGTCGAGGTCGGCGTCCTCGGTTTCGAGTTCGGTGAGTTCGGCGGCCGCGCGGGCCTCGAAGTCGAGGACCTCGGCGACCGTCTCGCCGTAGGGGGCGAGCGAGCCGAGTTCGGCGCGGCGGGCCTCGGTCTCCTCGAGCGAGGTCTCCCCCAGCTCGTCGAAGCCGGAGAGGTAGGAGCTCAGCTCCGCCGCGGCGTCGGAGAGGCGCAGCACGGTGTCGGAGAGGCCCTCGCGGATGCGGGCGAGCTCCGGGTCGGTGCCCTCGACGTCGCCGAGGCTGCTGATCGCCTCGTGGACGCGGTCGACGGCGGCCCCGGTCTCCTCGAGCTCGGAGCCCAGGAGGAGGTCGTGGGCGGTGCCGACGGCGCGGGTGATGTCCGCTGCGGCCCCGAGCTTCGCCGCGAGCGCCGTCAGCGCCTCGTCCTCGCCGGGCACGGGGCGCACGGCGTCGATCGCGTCAAGGCAGCCGCGCAGCCAGAGGATGCGCTCGCGCCGGGCCGCGGTCGAGTCCTTGATCCGCGCGACCCGGGCGACGGTCTCGCGCCAGGTCTCGAACGCGGACGCATAGGCGGCGGCCGCCTCGGCGAGCTCCGTGCCGCCGGCTGCGTCGAGGAGCCGACGCTGGGCACCTGCGCCCTTGAGCCGCAGCTGCTCGGACTGGCCGTGGAGGGTGATGAGGTCGTCGGCGATCTCGGAGAGGACGGAGATCGGCACGGTCCGGCCGCCTGCGGTCGCCCGGGCCCGGCCCTTGGAGGCGACGGTGCGGGAGATGATCGCGTCGTCGTCGGCGCTGCCGCCGGCCTCCTCGATGCGGACCTGGACGGGGGCGGGGACATCGGTGAAGATGCCTTCGACCTCGGCTTTGTCCGCGCCCTTCCGGACGACTCCGGAGCCGACCTTCTCGCCCATGAGGAGGCTGAGCGCGGAGACGAACATCGTCTTGCCGGCACCGGTCTCACCGGTGACGACGGTGAAGCCGGGGGCGAGTTCGACCTCGGCTTCGGCGATGACGCCGAGGTGGGTGATGCGCAGTTCGGAGATCACGTCAGCCTCCTTCGATCGGTCCCCGCCAACCGGAGACGGGCAGGCGGAACTTCGCGACGAGCCGGTCGGTGAACGGTCCGGTGTGGAGGCGGGCGAGCTTGATCGGGGATTCCGAGCGCTTCGCCTCGACGCGGGAGCCGGCGGGCAGTTCGAGACCGCGGCGCCCGTCGCTCCAGAGGACGGCGGCGAAGTCGGGGTTGGACGGGGTGATCTCGACGCCGAGGCGGGAGTTGGGGTTAACGACGAGCGGTTCGGTGAAGAGGGCGTGGGCGGAAATGGGGACGAGGAGGAGGGCTTCGACGTCGGGCCACACGATCGGTCCGCCGGCGGAGAACGAGTACGCGGTCGATCCGGTCGGGGTCGCGAGGATGACACCGTCGCAGCCGAAGGAGGACACGGGGCGGGAGTCGACGCCGAGGACGACGTCGATCATCCGCGCCTTCGACGTCTTCTCGACGGTCACCTCGTTGAGCGCCCATGCCTCGTAGATGATCTCGCCCTCGTGCCAGACGGCGACGTCGAGGGCGAGTCGTTCCTCGACGAGGTAGTCACGGGCTGCGGCACGGTGGACCGCCTCGTCGAGGTCCTCCTTCTCGCTCTCGGCGAGGAATCCGACGTGGCCGAGGTTGATGCCCATGAGGGGGACGCCGGAGCCGTGGAAGCGCTCGGCGGCGCGCAGGATCGTGCCGTCACCGCCGAGGACGATGACGAGTTCGCACTTCGCACGCCATTCGGGCAGGTCGCTGGCGTTGATGATGACGCAGCGGGAGAGGAGTTCCTGGTGAACCGCGGGATAGGAGCTGCGGGAGGCGATGTCGAGGATCTCCTCGTCGAGGACGACCGGGGTGATGCCGGCGTCGAGGAGGGCCTGACACACCTGGACGGCGGCGACGGCGGAGTCCTCGCGCTGGGGGTGGAGCAGCACCATGATGTAGCGGCTCACGACTCTCCTTCCATGATCTCATCGAGGCGGGCGGTGATGGCCGCCTCGTCGAGCCTAGCGGACGGGGGTGCACTCGATTCGGGTCGAACACGCAGGAAGTACTCGCGGTTTCCGCTGGGACCGGGAAGCGCCGAGGCGGCGATGCCGGTGACGTGCGCGCCGGTGGCGGTGAGCGCGGTGAGGACGGAGTTGAGCGCGCGCCGCCGGTCGGCTGTGCGGGTGACGACGCCGTGCTTGTCGAGGACGGAGCGGGCGAGTTCGAACTGGGGTTTGACCATGAGGAGGAGCTCGCCGCCGGGACGGACGGTGCCAAGCAGCGGCTCGAGGAGGAGGCGCAGGGAGATGAAGGAGACGTCGGCGACGACGAGGTCGACGGCGGGGACGTCCGCGCTGGCGAGGTCGCGGAGGTTGAGGCCCTCGCGGACGTGGACCCGCGGGTCGGTCCGGAGGGTCGGGGCGAGCTGGTCGTGTCCGACGTCGACGGCCCACACCTCGGCCGCGCCCCTGCTGAGGAGGACCTGCGTGAACCCGCCGGTCGAGGCTCCCGCGTCGAGGGCGCGGATGCCGTCGAGGCGGTCGATGCCGAAGTCGTCGAGGGCGCCGAGGAGTTTGTGGGCGCTGCGGGCGACCCACGGGTCGGGGTCGTCCACGGTGAGCGTGTCCGTCGCTGCCACCTCGGCGGCGGGCTTCGTCACGGTGGTGCCGTTGACGCTCACCCGGCCGGCGGCGATCTCACGCGCCGCGCGGGAGCGGGAGGCGAGGAGACCGCGGGCGACGAGTTCGCGGTCGAGTCGGCTCACAGGGAGCCCACCTGACCCTCGAGGTCGTCGAGGAGCTCGGAGATCCGGGCGTGACGGTCCGCGACCGGGGCGTCTGCGGTCTCGGTGAGGCTCGCCCGCCACGCCTCGGTCGGCACGTCCTTGTTGACGGTCCCCGGGGTGGGCGGGGGTGTCGGGGCCGGCTTCGGTGTGCCCGGGGTCGGGGTCGGGGTCTGTGTCGGCGGTTCCGGCGTCGGCGTGTGCTCGGCGTCAGTCATCGATCCTCCTCGGCAGATTTCCCGGCGCAATGCTCTCACCGGCGTTGATGGCTGCCCATGCGAGACGCAGTGCGGCCTCGATCGCCTCCGGGGACGTCAGCGCCGCCTCGGCGAGCTGGAGCTTCCCGTCGACGATCCGCACTCCCCCGCCGGCAGCCTGGGTGCTCGGGCCGGACGCGTCGCCGCGCTCTGGCCCGGCGGTGCGCTGTGCCCCTGCGGCCTCGAGAACGCGCGGCAGGCCGGCAAGTGTCGGCAGCACGAACGCGGGCCGGCGGATCGGGTCGGCGGCGAGCGCATCGTGGAGGTCGTGGACGCCGGTGAGGACGAGTGCGGAGTCGAATTCTGCCCGGTTTCCGCCTTCGATGTCCGTGTCGAGGCGATCGCCGACCATGAGAGGTCGCCGCGCGCCGAGGCGGCGGCCCGCGTGCGTCATGACGTCCGGTGAGGGTTTGCCGACGATGTGCGGCGTTCGGCCGGTCAGTCGCGCGAGCATGTCGACGAACGCGCCGTTGCCGGGGACTCGGCTCGCGCGACCGACCATCGAGAAGTCGGGGTTGGTCGCCCACCAGTCGAGTCCGGCGGTGATCGCTTCGGCGGCCCGCACGATGCCCGCGTACTCGATGTGGGGGTCGAGCCCCTGCGCGAGGGCGACGGGTGAGTCGTCGAGTGAGTCAACGACCTCGAGGCCCTCGGATTCGAGGGCCTCTCGCAGGCCGGTGGTGCCGACGAGGAGGATGGGCGCGCCGGGGCCGAATTCCTCGGACAGGCGTGCCGCAAGCACCTGCGCCGAGGTGATGACCTCCGCGGTCGCGGTCGGGATGCCGAGTGCGGAGATGTGGTCGGCGACGACCTCGGCGGTGCGGGTGGCGTTGTTCGTCACGTAACCGACCGGGATGCCGCGTTCGTGCAGGTCAGCAATCCCGTCGACGGCACCCGGGATGGGGTCGGGGCCGTGGTAGACGACGCCGTCGAGGTCGAAGAGCACGCCGTCGATCGGCGTCCCCGCGGGGACGCCGACCTCATCGGCGACGTCGGCCTCACCGGTGATGCCGGTCGCCGGTGTCACCGGTCTCCGTTCGCCGAATCCGATCCCTGGGATTCGTCGGCGGTGTCGGCTGCGTCGGTGACGGTTGAGTCGGACTCTGCATTTTCGCTGTCAGCGTCAGCACTGTCGGATGCAGCGTCAGCAGTGTCGGCAGCGGCCTCGTCTGCGGCGACAGCTTCGGTGTCTGCGTCGGCACTGTCTGCGCCCACGTCGACACCATCGGATTCCTCGTCAGCTCTGTCGGATTCAGCGTCGGCGAGGATCTCGTCGAGTTCGGCTTCGATCTCGTCGTCGGATACCTTGACCTTCTTCAGCTCCTTCTCCGACACATGGGTCTTCGACTTCGGAGCCGCCTCGGTGGCTGTCGCATCGTCGGCTTGCGTCGGCTCAGTGCCTTCATCATCGTCTGCCGATGTCGCGTCGGCCGGAGCGCCGGCGTCGTCGGGAGTGACCGTCGCGGCCCGATCCGCACTGTCGTCGGACTCCGGGGCCTCCTCGGCGGCAGCGGTGTCCTCAGCGGCGGTGTCGCCGTCCGCCTCGGCGAGCTCTTCGTCGGGGATCTCTTCGACGGTCTCGATCTCGACGCCGAAGTTCGGGTCGGGCTCCTCGTCGCCGAAGAGCGTTCCCGTGGCCTTGGCCGTGCGGCGGGAGAGCTCCTCGTACTTGTCCGCGAGTTCGGTCTCGCCGTGGAGACGGAGGACGTCGGCGTAGGCGGCCATCAGGCGCACGAGGGCACCCGTCGGTCGCTGCGTGAAGTCCTCGGCCTCGATGAGTCGGCGTGCGGCGGCGAGGTCGCCCTGGTCGGACTTCGCGCCGGCGGCGACGATGACGAGCTCCGTGCGGGTGTCGTTTTCGAGATCGGCGTCCTTGGCCCAGTCGAGGAGCTCGAGGGCCTTCTCCGGCTTGCCGCGGCCGCGTTCGGCGTCGGCGATCAGCGCGATGTTCTCGTTGGACCCGGAGATGCGGCGGTGTGTGCGCAACTCGCGGACGGCCTCGTCATACTTCTCGACGTGATAGGCCGCGATGCCGAGGGCTTCGCGGACGAGGCCGACCCGGCCTGCGCGGGCCATGGCCGCCTTCGCGTGTTCGTAAGCGCGCTCGGGATCGGTGTCGAGGAACGCGCCGGTGGCGACGAGGTGCTTGGCAACGGTCTCCGCGTTCTCCTTGTCGAGCGAGCGCAGCTGACCGCGGATCTCCTTGTCGAGTTCCTGGCCGGTGATGCCCTCGGGAATCTCGGGTTCCTCGACGCGGGGGCGGCGAGCGCGCTGTTCGCGAGCGTAGTCGCCGGTGTCGGTGGCACGGGAGGCACGGCGATCGTTCGAGTTGCGGCCATGTCCGCCGCGGTCGTTGCGACGATCGCCGTGGTAGGAACCGCGACGGTCATCGTCACGGCGGTCACCGCGGTATCCACCCCGGCGGTCGTCATCACGACGGTTGCCCTGGTACCCGCCTCGACGGTCGTCATCACGACGGTTGCCCTGGTAGCCACCACGGCGTTCACCGTCATTCGAACGGCCTCCGCCGTAGCCACCGCGACGATCGTCGTCGCGACGATTGCCCTGGTAGCCACCCCGGCGTTCACCGTCATTCGAACGGCCGCCGCGGAATCCGCCCTGACGCTCGTCATCATTCCGACGGTTGCCCTGGTAACCGCCCCGGCGTTCGCCGTCGTTAGAACGACCTCCGGCGAAGCCACCTCGGCGATCATCGTCATTCCGTCGGTTGCCCTGGTAACCCCCGCGACGGTCGTCGTCACGACGGTTGCCTTGGTAACCGCCCCGGCGTTCGCCGTCGTTCGAGCGGCCTCCGCCGAAGCCACCTCGGCGGTCATCATCGTTCCGACGGTTCCCCTGGTAGCCGCCACGACGTTCACCATCGTTGGATCGGCCGCCGCGGAATCCACCCTGACGATCGTCGTCGCGACGATTGCCCTGGTAGCTGCCTCGGCGGTCATCTCTGCGATCGGACTGACGTGGCCCGCGGGCTCCTCGCGACGACGGGGAGTCCTGTCGACGATTGCGACTGCCTCCGCGGTTGTCGTCGCCCGAGCGGCGGTTGTGCTGGCTGTCTCGCGAATCCCCTTGGGCCACGATTCTCCCTATAAAGACTTTTCAATGATTCCGATCCATTCTAGTCCACGACCTCCGCCGGCAAGGGCGAGGAGAGACCATCAGCGGTTGCCTCCCCGCAGAGGTATGCAGTCATATGCACATCGCACTCCCCCTCGGTTTGCCGTGTTTCCGATCGCTCTATTCGGGGCCGGACTCCTGTTCCCTCCACCCGAGGTCGTGACTGATCGCACTGGTCGTCTCCACAAGTGCAGGAAGGCTCTTCTCAAGCGCCTCAAGGTCGAGGCGGGTGCGGAAGGCGGTGATGGACACGGCCCCGGCTACATCTCCTCCATGATCGAAGACTGGAGCTGCGATGCAATTCGACAAGTCGTCGTACTCACCGTCGTCGTAGGACCAGCCGCGCTCCTGAACTCCCGTCAGTACTCGTTCGTAGTCCTCGCGATGTGTGATCGATCGCTCAGTGTAGGCAGGGAACTCTGCCCGGGAGAGAATCTCGTGCCGACGTGAACTCGGAAGGAACGCGAGGATTGCCTTCGCGACGCCGGCGGTGCTCACGACTACCTCACCACCGATCTCCGTGTTGAGAACAATTGAATCCCGTGGCTCGATCTTGTCGACATACCTGATGCGACCACCGTCGGGCACTGCGAACTGCACAGTGAGGCCCAGTCTGGTGCTCAGCTGCTGCAGGTGGGGATGGGCGAGGCCGCGCAGATCGAAGTGAGCCATCGCAGACTTCGCCAGAGCTGCGAGACGGAATCCGGTGCCGAACTTGCCGGGTTCGGTCTGTCTGATGAGTCCGGCTTCCTGCAGCGTCAACAGGGTTCGCAATGCCGTCGTGCGGTGCACTCCGAGGCTGGCGGCGATTTCGGCCGCGGTCTGCGGCTCAGCGCTGCACAGCTCCAGAATCTGCACTGCGCGAAACACCGTAGAGCTCA
Source organism: Brevibacterium sanguinis (assembly GCF_039528855.1). Classification (NCBI taxonomy): domain Bacteria; kingdom Bacillati; phylum Actinomycetota; class Actinomycetes; order Micrococcales; family Brevibacteriaceae; genus Brevibacterium; species Brevibacterium sanguinis. The sequence goes on from NZ_BAAAMB010000005.1 coordinate 432,012, forward strand.
TGTTCTCGTTGTCCGTTTCTCTCAGAGCGCTGACCCGACGGACCCGGCAGGAGCCGGGTCACCCCGATGCGCAGCAGTGCGTTCGCGAAGCGGCGGGTGTCGCCCGTCACCACACACAACCCTAAATCCTCCGACCGGGTGAGGGCTTTGAATTCGTCGCGCTCCACACGATCGCGCGGAACATCGCCGACCGCTCCGGCGATTTGGCGTCCGACAGTGGCGAGCTCGTCGGTGGGGGCGAGCATTGTCGTGACGGATTCAATGGCGATCGTTCGCGCGAGGCAGCCTGCGACGTCCGGGGTGAGCGGCACGTCCGGAACGATGGCGGTATGGACCACGACTGCTCTCGGGTTCGTCGAAGTTGCCACGGCGTAATGTGCGTCGGTCACAAGGACGAGGGATCCATGCCCCAGCCGAGCCAGCGCTGACAGAATCTCAGGGTGGATGATCGGTGTGCGCAACATCAGCTGAAGAACTGTCCGCCGTTGACATCGACGATCGCTCCCGTGACGAAGGACGATGCCGGAGACGCCAACCATGCCACAGCATGAGCGACGTCAGCCGGCACACCTGCGCGCCCGACCGGGATGCCTGCCACAGTCGAACTCTTCGATTCCGGGGAGGTGAACGTGTCGTGGAACGGCGTCGCTTCGATGAAGCCCGGTGCCACCGCGTTGACGGTGATTCCGCGCTCGGCGACCTCGGAGGCGAGACCGCGGGTGAAACCGAACAATGCCGCCTTCGAAGTGGCGTATGCAGTGGCACCAGCGTGCCCACCGCTGCGCCCGGCGAGAGACGCCACGGTGATGATTCGTCCTCCCGGTCCCATCAGCGGCAGCATTCGCTTCGTCACGAGGAAGGTCGAGTCGACGTTGAGCGCCTGGACTCGACGGAAGAGCTCATAGGACATCTCGGCGATGGTCGAACGTTGGATGAGCCCGCCAGCGTTATTGACGAGTATGTCCACCGCACCGATGCCTTCGATCTGTGAACCGAGGTCGGCAACTTCGTCCTCGACGGTGAGATCGGCGGCGATCGCCACCGGTTCCTGCCCGTCGATACTGATGAGGCGTGCAAGGGCCTCATCATCCGGACGGTGGGAGCGATAGGTGACAGCGACGCGAGCGCCGCGAGCTGCGAGCGACTCGGCGATCGAGGCACCGATGCCGACTCCGCCCCCTGTGACGAGGGCGAGTTTTCCGGCGAGATCCTGGTTCGCGTTGGACAGTGTGTTCATGGAGTTCCCTTTCTGGATCGCGCCAATCAGACGCTGTGTGAATTCATGGACTGTGAGCCGCGGAAGGCCAGCTCGGTGTTCCCTTCGGGGCGGCGCCCGGCGAAGACGACTGTCGCGATTGCCGTGGCACCGAGGGCCGAGGCGAGGAACAGCACTCCGGCCTGCGTCGACCCCGTCGCATCGATGAGCCATCCGACAACGACCGGTGAGACGAAACCGGCAATATTCCCTACCGATCCGACGAGTGCGATGCCGGCCGCTGCGGCAGGACCGACGAAGAGACTCGCCGACATTGAGAGCATCGGCCCGATGGCGGAGTAGACGCCTATAGACACGACGCATAGCGCGGCGATTGCCACAATCGGGGAAAAGGCCAGACTGAAGCCGGCAACCACGAGGCCCAAAGCGGCTGTCCCGAGGCTGACAGCGACATGGAGGGCACGCTTGCCCGTGCGATCGGCGCGGCCACTCCACCACAGCACGAAGGACGCTCCTGCCGCGTAGGGAATTGCGACGACGAGGCCGCGCTGCAAAGGTGCGAAGTCGCCGAGTTCGGAGACGATCGATGGGAGCCAGAAGGCAAGTCCGTAGATGCCGAGCACCATACCGAAATTGAGCAGCGCGTACCCCCAAGCCAGCGGATTTCTCAGGGCCGCGGAGAACGACACTCCAGTGGAGGCGATCCGGGCGGCGTCCTCGTCGATGGTCTTCTCCAGAGCCGCTTTCTCCACGTCGGTCAGCCACCTCGCCGCGGCGGGATGATCGGTCATGATGAAGGGCACGATGAGGCCGAAGATGACAGCGGGGAACCCCTCGACGAGGAACATCCACTGCCAACCATGCAGCCCGGCGACGCCGTGCATCTGCAGCAGGAGACCGCTGATCGGTGCTCCAAGCATGTTCGCGATCGGTTGGGCAAGGACGAAGACGCCGAGGATCGCCGCGCGCTGTCGAACAGGAAACCACAGGGTCAGATAGAACACGACCGCGGGAAAGAAGCCAGCCTCAGCAATCCCGAGGAGCAGCCTCACGATCGAGAACGACACGTCGTCGACGACAAATGCCGTGCCCATCGCAAGCAGCCCCCAGGGAATGAGGATGCGGGCGATCCAGCGCCGCGCACCGAACCGGTGCATCCCGGCGTTGCTGGGGATCTCGAATATCGTGTACCCGATGAAGAAGAGGCCGGCGGCGAGGCCGAACGCCGAAGCACTGAGGTTGAGCGTTTCGCTCATCTCCTCACGAGCGAAACCGACATTGTTCCGATCGAGGTAGGCGATGAAATACAGGATGCAGACCAGTGGGAGGATCCGCCATCGCGCCTTGCGCAGTGCACTGGCGAGCGGGGATTGAGGGGTGATGGTGGCAGACGACATGAGACTCCTTCGGCGCAATATCGCGGCAATGCCTTGGGACTGCAAAACACAGAGAACGGACTGCGGTGTCCACTCGGTTGTGCGTCGGCTCGCGGACCCACTCGGGACAAACGAATCGACGACACCCTGACGGTACACTCATTGCACTCTTAGTGCAATATATGCACCTCGATCCTTGGGCTCACTCCATGCGCTAGTCCGGATACCGATCTCCATTCCGCCGCGGCACCCTGTGGTCGCGAACACGTCACAGCAGGTCGGAACGCCGTTTTCCGTTCAGTGAAAGCTGGTTGAGAAACTCAGACCTACCAGGTGGTACGCCGTGCCCGCTCTGTTAGACTCTCTCGCGAACCGATCAGTGCGCCCCGGTTCCGGGGCATCCACCCATGCGCATGCAGACAGTGGGGTATTCATGGCCGCAGGCACACCGTTAGCTGCGAGCCTGCACACGGTTTCACATCACTCTCGCCATCGCGGGACGAATACACTGGCGGCCGAACTCGGGGCATCGGAATCCACCCCCGTGCGGGAACCAGATCGCGATCCATCATCCCCACCCCCGGGCCGGTCGGAGTGACCGCCGGCAGGGGCCCAAGACAACGACACGAGGACACCCACTCATAACGTCTGCCCATATCGCCCCATGTCGTCGGCGCCGCTGATCGCAGCCCACGGATTCGAATCAGGAACAGGAGACATCGTGCCCAATACACTCTTCATCGATGGACAGTGGGTCTCGGCCCAGGACGGCGGAACCCGGGAGATCCACAATCCTGCCGACGACAGCCTCGTGGCCGTCGTCGACGAAGCCAGCCCAGCCGACACCGAACTCGCGATCGCCGCGGCCCGTCGCGCCTTCGACTCCGGCGTGTGGTCGAGCGTGCCGGCAAGCGAACGCGGCGACTTCCTGCTGCGCTTCGCCGCCGCCCTGCGCGAGCGCAAGGAGGAATTCGCCGTCGCCGAGTCGCTCGACACCGGGAAGCGGATCGTCGAGTCGCGCATCGACATGGACGACATCGCGAACTGCTTCGACTACTTCGGCAAGCTCGCCGCCAATGATGCCGGCCGCATCGTCGACGCCGGTGCCGACTCGGTCGTCAGCCGCATCTCCTACGAACCGGTGGGCGTCTGCGCGCTCATCACCCCGTGGAACTACCCGCTGCTCCAGGCGGCGTGGAAGATCGCGCCGTGCCTGGCTGCCGGCAACACCTTCATCCTCAAGCCCGCCGAGCTCACCCCGCACACGGCGATCATGACGATGCAGGTCATGGAGGAGCTCGGGCTGCCGGCCGGCGTCGGCAACCTCATCCTCGGCGCCGGAGCCGATGCGGGTGCACCGCTGTCGACGAGCGAGGACGTCGACATGGTCTCGTTCACCGGCGGACTCGTCACCGGTCGACTGCTCGCGGCCAACGCCGCGGCGACGGTGAAGAAGGTCGCGCTCGAACTCGGCGGCAAGAACCCCAACGTCGTCTTCGCCGATGCCGCCCTCGATGCCGCCCTCGACAACGCCCTCAACGGCGCGTTCGTCCACTCGGGCCAGGTCTGCTCGGCCGGTGCCCGCCTCATCGTCGAGGATTCGATCGCCGAGGAGTTCGTCGACAAGCTCGTCGAACGCGCTTCTCAGATCCGCCTCGGCGGGCCCTTCGATCCCGACGCCGAGACCGGCCCGCTCATCTCCGCCGCGCACCGCGACAAGGTGACGAAGTACGTGGAGAAGGGTGTCGCCGAGGGCGCCCGCGTGCGCTGCGGCGGCAAGTGGGGCGAAGGCGACCTCGAGAACGGCTACTACTACCTGCCGACGGTGCTCGACAACGTCGAACGCGGCATGTCGGTCGTCTCCGATGAGGCCTTCGGACCCGTCGTCACCGTCGAGACGTTCTCGTCCGTCGACGAGGCGGTCGAGACCGCCAATGACACGATCTACGGTCTCGCGGGTGCCGTGTGGACGCAGGATGCCGGCAAGTGCCAGGAGGTCGCGGCGAAGCTGCGCCACGGCACGATCTGGATCAACGACTTCCACCCCTACCTGCCGCAGGCCGAGTGGGGCGGTTTCAAGCAGTCCGGCTTCGGCCGTGAGCTGGGCCCGACGGGCATGGCCGAATACCAGGAGGCCAAGCACATCTACCACAACCTCGAGCCCGCCGTCACCGGCTGGTTCCCCGTCCACACCGAAAGCGAATGAGGAGAGTTCCCGTGGATACCACGCACAGCTTTGACTATGTCGTCGTCGGCGGCGGATCGGCCGGCGCTGCCGTTGCCGCTCGCCTGAGCGAGGACCCGAACGTCACCGTCGGCCTCCTCGAGGCGGGCCCCACCGACGTCGACGAAGACGTCATCCTCCGCCTCAACCGGTGGATGGAGCTCCTCGAATCCGGCTTCGACTGGGACTACCCGATCGAGAAGCAGGAGCACGGCAACTCGTTCATGCGCCATGCCCGCGCGAAGGTCCTCGGCGGCTGCTCCTCGCACAACTCGTGCATCGCCTTCTGGGCCCCGAAGGAGGATCTCGACGAGTGGGAGTCGAAGTACGGCGCCACCGGCTGGGGTTCGGCGGAGACCTTCGGCCTCTACAAGAAGCTCGAGAACAACGAGCTGCCCGGTGACCATCACGGCCACGACGGTCCCGTGCGCCTGATGAACGTTCCGCCCGTCGATCCGTGCGGCATCGCCCTCCTCGAGGCGTGCGAGGAGGCGGGCATCCCCCGCGTCCAGTTCAACGAGGGCGAGACTGTCATCAACGGGGCGAACTTCTTCCAGGTCAACCGCAAGGATGACGGCACCCGGTCGTCCTCCTCGGTGTCCTACCTCCACCCGATCCTCGACCGTGAGAACCTCACGATCCTCACCGACACCCAGGCCAAGGAGATCGAGCTCGACGACGAGGGCAACGCCGTCGCCGTCCTCGTCGTCAACAACGCCTTCGGCAAGACCCACCGGATCGAGGCGACGAAGGAGGTCATCGTCTCCGCCGGTGCGATCAACACCCCTCAGCTGCTCATGCTCTCGGGCATCGGTCCGAAGGACCACCTCGCCGAGGTGGGGATCGAGGCCCGCGTCGATGCGCCGGGAGTCGGGGAGAACCTTCAGGACCACCCCGAGGGCGTCATCAGCTGGGAGGCCAAGCAGCCGATGGTCGAGGATTCGACCCAGTGGTGGGAGATCGGCATCTTCTCCCCCACCGAGGACGGACTCGATCGCCCCGACCTCATGATGCACTACGGGTCGGTGCCCTTCGACATGCACACGGTCCGGCAGGGCTACCCGACCGCGGAGAACACGTTCTGCCTGACGCCGAACGTCACGCATGCCCGCTCGCGCGGCACGGTGCGGCTGCGGTCGTGCGACTTCCGTGACAAGCCCTTCGTCGACCCGCGCTACTTCACCGATCCCGACGGCCACGACATGCGCGTGATGATCGCCGGCATCCGCAAGGCCCGCGAGATCGTCTCCCAGGACGCGATGAAGGACTGGGCGGGCCGTGAGCTGTTCCCCGGCACCGAGGCGCAGACCGACGAGGAGCTCGAGGACTACATCGTCCGCACCCACAACACCGTCTACCACCCGGTGGGCACGGTGAAGATGGGCGCCGCCGACGACGACTCCGCACCGCTCGACCCGCAGCTGCGCGTCAAGGGCGTCAATCGCCTGCGCGTCGTCGATGCCTCGGCGATGCCCGAGATCACCACCGTCAACCCGAACATCACCGTGATGATGATGGGCGAGAAGCTCGCGGAGATGATCAAGAACGGTCAGTGACCCGTCGGGCGGGGCCGGGGTGGTCGCCGAGGCGGCTCTCCGGATCTGACGGACCCCTGACTCCCAGCGCACCGGGCTCCCGGGCTCAACGCTCTCAGCGCATAAGGGCCGGTCGCACACTTTTCGAGGTGTGCGACCG
>NZ_BAAAMB010000005.1:438634-444461 GCF_039528855.1 Brevibacterium sanguinis
GAGATGGCCAAGGCGGCCTTGGCCATCTCAGACTCAACTGGCGCAAACTCGATGGGGGACGGGGCCGACGGGCGAACTCGACGTGGCAGCCCATCGACCTACCGCCAACCGTCCGCCCGTCCGCCCCGGCAACCGCCAGCCCTCAGTCCACGTTCGTCGGCGACCGGCTGCCGGTCCGGCTGGCCAGGGTGCTCTGCCGCTTGGGCTTCGGCTTGGACTTCGATTTCGGCTCGTCGACGTAGGGGTCGCGGAACTCCGGGGCGGGTTCGACGGCCTCGGGGGCGACGACGGTCTCGACCGAATCGTCGTACTCGCTGCTGAACTCGTCGGAGTCGTCCTCGCGGCGTTCGACCTCCTCGGGTGGGAGGACCTTCTTCCAGCGGCGCATGCGCACCCGCGGCAGCGCCCCGGCGTCCTCGCGCAGCGCTCTCATCAGGGCGTAGATCTGGAAGTACGCGATAACGAAGAACGGCAGGCCGATGAGAATGATCGTCGATTGGAGCGCCTCGAGCCCGCCCGATCCGGAGAACACGAGCAGCGTCGCCGTGACGACGGCGATCGCGAGCGCCCAGAAGATCCGCTGCGGGAGCGGATTGAAGTCCTCGTGCCCGTTGTTCATCGTGTCGACAACGAGCGCCGCGGAGTCGACCGAGGTGACGAAGAAGACGACGACGAGGAGGATCGCGACGATCGACACGGGGATCGCCAGCGGGTAGTGCTCGAGGAATGCGAAGAGCGCGCCCGGGATGTCGCCCTGGTTGACGACGCGGTCGACGAGACCGCCACCCTGGTTGAACTCGATGTCGAAGGACGCGTAGCCGAAGACGCCGAACCACAGGATCGAGAACGCCGAGGGAATCGCGAGGACGCCGATGACGAACTGTCGAATGGTCCGACCGCGGGAGATCCGGGCGATGAAGATCCCGACGAACGGCGACCACGTGATCGTCCACGCCCAGTAGAAGACCGTCCACGTCTTCTGCCAGCCCGTGTCGGCGAACGTGTCGTTCCACAGCGCCAGCTCGGGCAGCTGCTGGATGTACGTGCCGAGCGATTCGAAGATCCCCCGCGCCATGAACAGGGTCGGCCCGAAGACGATGATGAAGATGAGGAGCAGAACCGCGACGACGATGTTGATGTTCGAGAGCACCTTGATGCCCTTGTCGAGGCCGAGCGAGACGGAGATCGTCGCCAGACCGCAGACGACGCCGATGATGATGAGCTGCCACAGCGCGCTCTCGGGGATCCCGAGGACCTGGGCGAGCCCGCCGTTGATCTGCAGCGTGCCCAATCCGATCGACACCGCGACACCGAAGACTGTGCCGATGATGGCGATGACGTCGATCGTCTTCCCGATCGGCCCGTGGATCCGCTCACCGAGGATGGGCTGGAAGATCGAGCTCACCCGCGGCGGCAGGTTGCGCTTGTGGATGAAGTACGCGAAGCACAGCGCAGGCAACGTGAAGATCGTCCACGTGTGGAGCGTGAAATGGTAGTACGTGAAGTTCATCGCGTCGGCCGCGGCCTCGACCGTGCCCGGTTCGATCCCGGTGCTCGCGCGCGGTGGATCGCCGAGGTGGCTGACCGGTTCCGCGACACCCCAGAACATGAGGATGGAGCCGATTCCCGCGGCGAAGAGCATCGCGAACCAGGCGCCGTTGGAGTGCTCGGGCGGTTCGTCGTCGGGACCGAGTTTGACCCGACCGTACCGGGAGGCCGCAACGTAGATGAGGAAGACGAGGAACACCGTGACGCCGACGATGTAGAACCAGCCGAAGTTCGTCAGCAGCCAGTCCGAGGCAGCCGAGACACCGGTGTCGAGGGCGTCGGTGAAGACGATCGTCCCGACGACGAAGAGGATGATCACCGCCGCCGAGGAGAAGAAGATGGCCGGGTTCGTCCGCAGCCTGAGGGCATCGTGCAGTCGCGTGAGCATGCGCAGTACCTTCCGTTGATCACTCCTGCCCACGTTACCGAAGATCACGATGTTGACAACAAACTCACTTGTCACAATCAGATCAAGAACGCCCAGGTGGCGGCCCTCGATCCGCGAGTTCGACGGCATCGGAGCGGTTCGACGACGTCCCTGAGATCGTCACGAATTCTTCCCGAGTTCATCCCCAGCGCCGCCCCGCGCACCGGTCACCGGGACCGCGAACCGGGCGACCGCCTCGGCGAGAATTCATCTCCCGGACCTCTCAATCGAGACGTCATCGGCTCTTGGTCTCCCCGACGCGGCGGCATAGGGTTGTGGTGCACTGATGCGGGCCGGCGACGGGATGACGATCATGGAGAACCTCGACCTCCGGGCACTGCCGAGCACGTTCATCCAGTCGATCGACCGGGCGCTGCTGGTGCTCCGGATCCTGCGGGACTCCGCTCCGCTGCCTCTCCAGGAGATCAGCGCGCGGGCCGAGCTGTCGCCGTCGACGTGTCACCGGGTGCTTCAGATGCTCGTCTATCGTGATTTCGCCACTCAGCTCGATGACCGCCGCTATACGGTCGGGACGGCGGTGACAGCACCGCTCAACGTCTCGGACGAGCTCTTCGATCTCCAGCAGCGGGCTCGACGGCCGCTGCGGCGGCTGGTCGAAGAGACCGGGGAGACGGCTAACCTCATGGTGAGGACCGGCAGCAGCGTGCGGGTCGTCATCTCCTATGCGGGGGCGACCGAGCCGCACGTCGGCAGCCGGGAGAACGCCGTGCTTCCTGCCGCGACGACGGCGGGCGGGCTCGCGCTGCTCGCCCAGCTGCCCGACGAATGGCTCGTGCGGGTGTTCTTCAACGAGCAGATCGACCGGTCCTCCCCCGTCGGCGACCTCTTTCCCACGGCGGCGGACTTCATGAGGATGATGGAGCGGATCCGCTTCGACGGCTTCGCCCAGGTGTCCGGCTTCACCGAACGCGGGGTCGACGCGGTCGGACTCGCCCTGCGCGGCTGCGACAGTGTCGCACCGGTGGCCCTGAGCGTGGCCGCCCCGGAGGTCAGGGCGGCCACGCTCTCATCGCCGCGGGTCCGGGAGGCTATCGCCCGATGTGCTGCGGAGATCGGGCGGCGCTCTGCCCGGCCGGGCGATCGGCCGGGCGATCGGCCGGGTCGCCGCTCGGGCTGAATCCGAAAAGGCGCTGCGCATTGCCGGCGGCGATCTTCGCCTTGTCACGGTCGTTGAGTTCGACGTCGTCGAACCACACGGCGGCCTCCTCCATCGACTCGAACGGGTAGTCGGCGGAGAACATGATCCGATCGGCGCCGACCTCCTGGATCGCGTTGAGGAGGGCCGGCGTGCGGAAGTTCCCGCTCGTCGTGAGGTAGAAGTTGTTGCGCAGGTAGTGCCCGAAGGAGTGCTCGACGTCGAGACCGCGCGGGGCGACGGCGAGACGATGATCGGTGCGCCAGATGTTGTAGGGCAGCAGCTCGCCGAGGTGGCCGATGATGATGCTGATGCCCGGGTGCCGATCGAAGAGTCCTGAGCCCATGAGCCGCAGGGCGTGCGTGCCGGTTTCGACGGAGAACGCCCATGACGAGCCGTAGAGCCAGGGGTGCCCGTCGTACTGTGGGCTCTTCGAGACGAGCGGGTCGCGGGGGTGGAGGTAGATCGGGACGTCGAGCTCGGCGACCGTCGACCAGAAGTCCGCGTAGCGCGGATCGTCGAGGTAGACGACCGTGTTCTCGTCGTCGACCTGGGAGAAGCCGTTGATGAGGGCACCGACGAGTCCGAGGTCGCTGACCGCGCGGGTGAGCTCCTTCGTCGCGGCGTCCGGATCCTGCATGGGAAGGGCGGCGAACGAGGCGAAGCGGTCGGGGTTGACCGCGACCTGGTCGGCCGCGTAGTCGTTGAGCCGGTGCGCCCAGTCGACAGCCTCGGTGCGTTCGTAGAGCGATTGGATGCCCGGGGCGAGGAGGGAGAGGATGACCTTCTCGATGCCGAGTTCTTCCATCTTCTGCAGGCGCGTCTCATGGATGTCGAGCAGCGCGGCTCGCCTCTCCGGCCAGGCGTCGGGTGTGAAGTGCTCGGCGGACTGTTCGACGATGTTGGGGTCGGTGGCGCCGAAGTGCTCTTCGAGGGCGATCTTCTTCATGGTGGTCTCAGTGCTCCTCTGCAATGACAGGTGAATGGGTGGTGTGGTGATCTGGGCTGATGCGCGTGGCATCAGGAGGTGTGGGCGGTGTTCGGAGCGGTCGCACCGGCACTGCTCGCGCCGGCGAGAGCGGCAGTGTCATCGGGCACGGAGAGGGCCGCCCGCCGGATGACGAGGATGAGCACCCCCATGACGGCGGCAGCGAAGATCGCTCCCCCGGCGAAGACGCCGTAGACGGCGGCGACACCTGCTGCTGTGCCGATGAGCAGCCCGCCGGCCTGCGGGGCGAGGACCGCACCGAGGCGGCCCATCCCGAGTGCCCAGCCGAGCGCCGTCCCGCGGATCGCAGCGGGGTACGTGTTGTTGATGGCGCCGATGATCAGGCACATCGACCCGTGCGTGCCGATGCCCGCGACGATGAGCAGCAGGTAGGTGACGACGATGGGCAGCTGGTCGGAGATCATCGCGACCATGGCGAGGCCGGTCAGTGCGGTGGCGACGGCTGCCGCTGCCAGGGCGCCGTACCGGGTGCCCGCCCAGGCGGTGAGGATCGAGCCGATGACCGCGCCGATGTTGAGGGTGAGGGCGAAGGTCAGCGCCGATCCGAGGTCGTAGCCCTGGGTCTCGAGAAGCCGGGGCAGCCAGATGCCGAGTCCGAACCAGACGAAGAGCACGGCCAGAGCGGCGATGGCGAAGAGCGCGGAGATGAGCGCATACGGCCCGGCGAAGAGGGAGCTCCGGTTTGTCCGGTCGGCGCGGGCGCTGGCCTCCTCGGGCCCGCGGGAGGGCAGGTACTTGAGGGCGAAGGGGATGATGAGGAGCGAGACGAGGGTGAGGAAGAACATCCACCGCCAGCCGAGGGTGGGGATGACGATGAGGCCGGTGAGTGCGGCGAGGATTCCGCCGACGGGGACGCCGGACATCATGATCGTCGCGACGGTGGCCCGCCAACGTGGTGCGACGAGCCCGGCGACCAGGGCGTTCGAACTCGGCAGCAGACCGCCGAGGCCGACGCCGGCGAGGAATCGGAGCACCCCGAAGAGGACGGGGCTGTCGACGGCGCCGCAGAGGGCGTTGAGGCAGGTGAAGACGATGGTGCAGATGATCACGGTCCGCTTCTGACCGAACCGATCACCGAGGCGGCCCCCGAACAGGGCGCCGAGCATCATGCCGACGAACGCGAGCGACCCGAGGGTGCCGATTGATGCGTTCGTCAGGCCCCAGCCGGTGGTCTCGATGAGCGAGGACTGGACGGTGCCGAAGACGATGAGGTCGTATCCGTCGGAGACGACCAGTGTCCATGATACGAAGATCGCCATGACCGGCACGGCTTTGGCACCTGGCGACGAAGAGGCTGACGCAGACTGGTCAGGACTCCGGTATGTACTCATTTCGATCTCTTCTCGATCCTCACCGTTGAGGTGTGCAGCGCAGACTCTCTGCGGCTCCATGCACGCTACGGGGAGGACCACCGCCGGCACAGCGAATCGTTGATCAATTCCACACCGTGAAAATCCTATCGGGTGGTGAATGCGAAAAGGGGGACCTCACCAGTCCCCCACCACACCAGCCGACCCAACCAGGACCACCGGCACGAACGGTCACAACCCACCCGAAACCCAGTCCGGTGCGTGAATGCAAAAAGTGGGGGCACCCCCTACAAGGAGTGCCCCCACCAAAAAATATTGCGGCAGTCACTTACTCTCCCACAACCACCAAGTTGCAGTACCATCAGCATGACATGGGC